>NZ_JBFANZ010000013.1:0-33444 GCF_040659735.1 Micromonospora sp. NPDC049679 | reverse complement strand
CGACCACGTCCGGTGGATAAAAGGTCGAAAAGTGCCGACCGATGATCTCGTCCGCCGAATAGCCCTTGATCCGCTGCGCGCCCGCGTTCCAGCTCAGGATGTATCCCTGCGGGTCCAGCATGAAGATCGCATAGTCCAGCACACCTTGCGCGAGGAGGTGCCACGGCAACTCCTCGCGCTGCGGGGGTTCGCCGGGTTCATCGTCGGGGGTGCGTGCCGTGGCCATACCGCAGCGTGACACACGTCGCTGCGCGCGCCCACGCCGAGTTGCCGAGGTCACCGCCATCCGCTCAGGCGGCGGCCTCGGCGACGCCCATGATGACGTTCGGCGTGGCTTGCAGCTCACACCACACGGCTTTGCCGCCGTCGCGGTGATCCGCGCCCCACGTCGCGCTCAGCCGCTCGATCAGATGCAGCCCCCAGCCGCCGTCCGCCCCGGACGACCGCGGCTGCGGCAGCACCTCGCTGTCGTCCAGGACCTCCACGCGGAGCCAGTCACGCATCCCCGACAGACGCAGCACGGGACGGCCCCGGCCGTGCCGCAGCGCGTTGCCGACCAATTCGGAGACGACGAGCTCGACATCGTCATGGCAGCCGGCGAACGGCCAGACGGCCAGCGTGCCACGCACGTAGCGACGAGCCTCGGCGACGCTGGTATAGGCCGCGGCGAGGGAGAACTCGACATCGTAGACCGGAGGCTGCTTACTCACGGTTCAAATATCAAGAAAAACCGGTGCGGTGAACAGACGCAGCAACGTCATTTGCGCTGATGCAAATGCATCAGTCCAGCAGGCCCTCGCGGCGCGCGATGGCCACCGCCTCCAGCTTCGAGCGGGCGCCCAGCTTCTCCAGAACGCGCTGCACGTGGTTGCGCGCGGTATTGCGCGTCACCTGCAGCCGGTCGCTGATCTCGTCCGTGCTCGCGCCGTCGGCCAGCAGCGCCAGCGTCTCGCGCTCGCGCGCGGTGAGCGTGCGACCGCCGGTCGACAGCCGACCGGTCAGCCGGTCGAAGACACCGGCCAGGAGGGCCGGGGCGAACGCGACGTCCCCCGACGCGACCTGACGGATCGCGGCGGTCAACTCGTCGAGCCGGGCCGTCTTGAGCATCAGACCGCCGCCGCCGGCCTCGACCACCCGGGTGGCGACCGCGGCCGTCGCCTCACCGGTGAGGACGAGCACCCGCATCTCCGGCGCCGCTTCCCGTAGCTGCGGGATCGCCTCGATGCCGTCCCCGTCGGGGAGCCGCCGATCGAGCAGCACCACATCCGGGCGGTGCCGACGGGCGGCGGCGATCGCCTCGGCCACCGAGCGGGCGCGCGCGACCATCTCGATCTCCGCGACCTGCGCCAGTGCCAGGCCCAGCGCCTCGGCGACCATGTCATGGTCCTCCACGAAGAGCACCCTGATGGGCGACCCCTCAGTCGGTGGCGACATGTCTGGCATCACTTCCCCGCATCGGCATCGGCAAGACCGCGCCCGCCCATCCTGTAGCCGTCACCGCCAACAGTCCAATCGGGCGCAATGTGCCACTCTCCACGTACGAGTTTTTTGCACTGTTTGCGCCACATGTCCTACGAATGCGGGGTCGTCTCGGATCCGGTCAGCGAGAGCCCCGGCCCCAAGAACAACGCCGCGACACCCTCCGCCGAGAGCGGACGGGCCAGGTGGAAGCCCTGCCCGAGGCGATAGCCCAACAACCGCAGCCGCCGCACCTGCTCGACACTCTCGATCCCCTCGGCCACCGCGTCCAGTCGCAGCGCCGCCGCCATCTGCACCACCGCTGCGGCGACCGCCAACCGTTCGTCGTCGTCGCCGTCCTCGATGCCGTCGACGAACGACTTGTCCAGCTTCAGGATGTCGACGGGGAAGGCGCGCAGCAGCCCGAGCGACGACTGCCGGGTGCCGAAGTCGTCCAGCGCCAGCTTGACCCCGAGATCGTGCAGCGCGTGCAGGGTGTGCAGCACCTGCCGGGCGTTGAGCACCGACGACTCCGTCACCTCGATGACGAGCTGGTGCGGCGCGAGGCCCACCTCGCGCAGGACGCTCGCGACATCGTCGGCGAAGCCGGGTTCGCGGAGCTGGCGGGCGGCGACGTTGACGCCGATCGTCCAGGGGGCGGCCGAGCCGTACTCGTCACGCCACGCGGCCAGCTGCCGGCACGCCTCCCCCAGTACCCACCGACCGAGGGGCACGATCTGGCCGGTCCGTTCGGCGACCGGAATGAACTGCCCCGGCGAGATGACGCCCTGCTCCGGATGACGCCAGCGCACCAGCGCCTCCGCAGCGACCAGTCGACGCGTGTCCAGGTCGATGATCGGCTGGTACTGCAGGTAGAGCTGACCGCACTCCAGCGCCTCGTGCAGCTGGCCGCCGAGGCGGACGTGTTCGATGATCTCCTGCCGCATCTCCGGCGCGAACCGCGTCCACGACGCCTTGCCGCCCTCTTTCGTCGCGTACATGGCGATGTCCGCGTTGCGCAGCACCTCGTTCGAACCGTCACCCGGCCCGGCCGGGGCCACCCCGATGCTCGCCTGCACCAGCAGCTGGTGGCCCGAGGCGGTGACCGGCGCGGCGAGCCCGGCGAGGATCTGCATGGCGACGGTGTCCGCCCGCGCCGGATCCGCGCCGCGCACCAACACGGCGAACTCGTCCCCGCCGAGACGGGCCGCGAGGTCGCCGGGATCGGTGGCCAGGCGGAGCCGGTCGGCGACCGCGACCAGCATCTCGTCGCCGACGGCATGCCCGAGGGTGTCGTTGACGGTCTTGAAGTCGTCCAGGTCGATCAGAAGGACGGCGGCGGCCTCGCCTGCGGCGAGCAACTCGGCCAGGGTCGCGTTGAACATGGTGCGGTTGGCCAGTTGGGTCAGCGCGTCGTGGTTGGCCTGATACTCCAGGCGCGCCTGATGCTGCCGCACGCTGCGCAGCAGCCGCGCGTTGTCCCGCAGGCCGACCAGCTGCCGGGCCACCACAGCGGCGGTCACCAGCACGGCGCCCACCACCACCACCCGTCCCGACGAGGTGAGCTCCCCGAACGTCACCGCGATCAGCAGGCTACCCGCGGCGGCTAGAGCGGCGTAGGGCAGCAGACTGTACGTCCGACGCCCCACCCCCGTCGATGAGCGCGTCGACGGCCGGCGCGCCGCCCGCTGCGCCGACGCCGCCGCCGCGCTGGTGGTCAGGGCGGCCGCCGGCACGGCGACCACCGCGGCGACGAGTCGGCCCCGCTCACCGAGCATGAGCATGGCGGCGGGCGCGGCGACCGCGATGAGCAGGCTCAACCCGAGCAGTCGCAGCGCGACGGTGCCGATCGGCGCGGTGGCCGCGATCAACGCCTTGCTGACCGCGGTCAACCCGAGCAGGCTCGCGACGCAGATGAACGCCGTGGCGACGGCGGCCGGGCCGAGTCCGGTGCTGAGCACCGGCGACAGCGTGAAGTGCCAGAAGAACAGAGCGGCGCCGAGCAGGATCGTCGCGCCGTCGAGAATGAGCTGCACCCACTGACCACGGGAGCGGGCCGGCCGCGGCAACCGCAGCACGGCGCCGAGTATCACGACGAGCGCGCCGACCAGCGGCACGGCCGCCCATGGCGGAAGGTCGGACACCCGGCCGGCCGGTGGCGGATCGACCGCGACCGTGACCGCCCAGCCGGTGATCGCGACGACGACCAGGGATGCGGCCAGCCGAATCGCCCGCCAGAAGCGCTGTGCCGGCTGAGCCTGTGCCGCGTCGGTGGCGGCCCGGTGCGCGGCCACGGCCGTGACGGCCATGGCGAGCGGCCCGCCGACGAAGCCGACGGCGAGTGGACCGGACAGACCGCCCCAGCGCAGGCCGCACCAACCGGCGGCGATGACGACCAGCGTGGCGACGACCGGCAGCAGCGGTCGTACGGCGACATGGCGGGGAATCGGCGGCAACTCCCCCGGACGGCACTCTGCTGCGGTCATCGCGCTGGCCCCGGCTCCTGTCGTCGGTCTGTATGGCGACCATCGGCAGGCAGCGCGGAACCTGAGGGTTCTGGTGTGTGCATCACGGTCCGTGTCGACGATCCTGGCGGGTAGGGGGACTCTACGCCGCGCTGCGTGCCCGCACCGTCACCCCGAAAGCGCAATTCCACGTGCGCCCGGTCCGGCACTCCGGCACCATGCCCGGATGGCCGGAAGATCGCAACCCGCACCGCAACTCCCGCCGGGCACCCAGGTGGTGCTCCGCGAGGCGATGCTCGACAGCGACGGCGTACGCGTGCAGCGCGGGGCCACCGGCCGGGTGACCGCTGCGCACGACGGCGAATACCGGGTGGCACTCAGCGACGGCCGGCAGGTCAGCTCCCGACGGGGTGCGCTCACCCTCCGCCGGGCCCACCAGCAGCAGCTCGCCATCGGACCCACCGCCGACGGCGGCCACGACCTGGTCGCCCGGCACACCATCTACGCGGCGGTGATCGGCTCGCGCGCCTACGGACTCAGCCACGAGGGCTCCGACACGGACGTACGCGGCGTCTACGCCGCCCCGACCGCGACCTTCTGGTCGTTGACCAAGCCTCCCCCGCACGTCGACGGCCCCGGCCCGGACCAGTTCTCCTGGGAGGTGGAGCGCTTCTGCGAGCTCGCGCTCAAGGCCAATCCCAACCTGTTGGAGCTGCTGCACTCGCCCGTGGTGCTGACGATCACCCCGCTCGGGGAGGAGTTGCTGGCACTCCGGTCGGCATTCATGTCGCAACTGGTCTACCAGACCTACTCCGGCTACGTGCTCAGCCAGTTCAAGAAGCTCGAGACGGATCTGCGGCGGCACGGGCAACCGAAGTGGAAACACGCCATGCATCTGCTGCGGCTGTTACTCGCGGCCGGCGGCCTGCTCCGGCACGGGCGGCTCACCGTCGACGTCGGGGGGCACCGCGACCGGCTGCTCGCCGTACGCCGCGGCGAGGTCTCCTGGGCGGAGGTGGAGACCTGGCGGCTGGCGCTGCACGCCGAACTCGACGCGGCGCTGGAGGCGACACCGCTGCCCGCCGTGCCCGACGTCGCCCGGGTCGACGCCTGGCTGCGCTCGGTCCGCGCGCGAAGCGCCCGGGTGGCGCTCACCGCGCCGTGAGCGCACGCCGCGGCCCCGGGTCGAGACGGAACTCGACCCGGGGCCGGGCGACGGGGCGTTACCGGCCGACGTTGGACGGCGTCGGCACCGGCGCGGTGGTGGTCGGCGGAGTGCCGTTCGGCGACGGCGACCCCTGGGTCCCCGGCTTCAGACCCTCCGGTACGGGCAGGGCGCTGCCCTTGACGTACTCCTCCCAGCTCAGGTTCCAGGCGGTCCAACCGTTGCCCGGGTCGAGCTTGACCTCGGTGCCCTTGACGGTGACCAGGTCGCCGACGTGCGTGACGTTCATCAGCCAGTTGGCGTCGGCCGGAGAGATGTTCGTGCAGCCGTGCGAGACGTTGGTGTAGCCCTGCGATCCGACCGACCAGGGAGCGGAGTGGATGAATTCTCCGCCCCAGGTCAGCCGCTGGGCGTCCTGCACCGTCGTCACGTAGGGGTCGGCCGACCCGGTCGTGTCGAAGACCGTGGTGTCGAACTTCTCCATGATCACCATTTTGCCGCTGGACGTCGGCGTGCTCGACTTGCCCAGGCTCACCGGAATCTTGCGGGCCAGCTTGTCGTCCTTGAACACCGACATCTGCTTGGTCTTGTTGTCGATCTCCAGCGAGACCCGGTTGCCGACCTTCGCCGAGGCGCCCCGGTCGACGTCGCCGTACCTGCCGTTCCCCATCGGCAGGCCGCCGATCGCCGCCCGCACGCCGATCTTCGTGCCGCTCTGCCAGAAGTCGGGGGCACGGTAGTAGACCTGCTTACCGTCGTCGGTCCAGTGCCAGGCGCCGGGCTGGGGAGGGTCGGTGGTGACGAAGAGCCGCCGCTGCACGTCGGCCCGGGCCTCCTTCGGCACGCCCGGGTCGAAGTCGACCGTGACGGGCATGGCCACCCCGTACGTCTGGTCCTTCTCGAAGTAGAGCGTGGTCTTCGTCTGCTTGGCCGGCTTGCCCATGGTCGTGAAACTCGACGTCTGGGTCGAGGTGCGACCCTTGTCGTTGACCGCGGTCGCCCGGGCGGTATAGGTCTGCTTGTACCGCAGCGCAGCGTTGGGCATCCACGTCGAGCCGTCCGGGCGCATGGCGCCGTCGACCTTCGCACCCTTGGCGTCGGTCACCTCGACCCCGGTGACCTTCCCCCCGGTGACCGAGACGCCGATCTCCGCGCTCACCGGGATATCCGTGGCATTCGCGCCCGGCGTGAGCGCGAGCGCGGGCGGCGGCGCCGCCTTCTTCACGGGATTGCCGGTGCAGCTCGTCAGCACCAGCGGCACGGCGGCGACCATCATCGCCAGCATTCCCGATCGACGCTCCAGTCTCATGATCCCCACCCCATTCCGTTTGGCTCCTCCGCGCAGTCTGTGACGCACAAGGGTGAGTGGGGACCGTCTTCAGGCAGAACCATCCTCTGCCCTGGGTTGACCCGGACGACCTTCGCCGGCCGAAATCCTCATACCTTTCCGTAGCCAGTCGATCACCGTGGGTATGGAGCGGTTTGGCCGCCAGATAGAAGGAGTGTCCATGCTCACGTACCTCTCTTCGCACCTCACGTCCTCGCTCGCGGTACTGCGCGACCGGGCGGACCGCGGTGCCACCGCAGTCGAGTACGGCCTCATGGTCGCCCTCATCGCGGTCGTCATCATCGGCGCGGTGGTGCTGCTCGGCGGCAAGCTGAGTGGCCTGTTCACCGACGTCGGAAACAAGGTCGGCTCCACCCCTGCGCCGGCTGCGCCGTGACCAACCGGGCGTGGCCGGCGTACCTCCGGACCCGCACGCCCCCGTCCATGCCGGCACGGCCGACCGGGCACCATTCCGATCTGCGGGGTGCCCGGCCGGCCGCGTCGGCGACGAATCCTCTCGTCGCGCGCCGCACGGACCGCGACCGCGGCGCCGCCGCCGTCGAGATGGCGCTGGTTACCCCACTGCTGCTGCTGTTGCTCTTCGGAATCATCGACTTCGGCCGGATGATGCACGCGCAGATCACGCTGACCGAGGCGGCCCGCGAGGGCGCCCGGGGGGCCTCGCTGCGCCAGCCCATCGCGCCACGGATGTCCGCGCTGACCGACCGGCTCGGCGCCGTCACCACCCAGATCACCGGATGCGCCGGCGCCGCACCGAACGCGGACGCCGTCGTCACCCTGTCCCACAAGTTTCGACCGGTCACACCCCTGGGTCCGATCATGCGGCTGGTCGGCGGCGAGGAGACCGGCACGGTCACCATCACGGGCAAGGGAGTCATGCCATGCCTCGGCTGACGTTCGCACGGCGCCCCGGCGCTCCCCCGCGTTCCGCCCCGGATCGCGGCGGCGTCGCCGCCACCCTGGCGATCGTCCTCGGGTGCGGCGTCCTGCTGGGCATGGCCGCGATCGTGGTCGACGTCGGCCGGCTCTACGCGGAACGCGAGGAGTTGCAGAGCGGCGCGGACGCCGCCGTCTGGGCGGTCGCCGAGGAGTGCGTGCGTACCCCGGCGGCCTGTGCGGACCAGTCGGCGACCGCCGCCCGCTATGCCACCGCCAACGCCCTCGACGCCGCCTCCGCCGTGACCACGATCTGCGGTCGGGGCGCCGGGTTGCCCGCCTGCCCCCCGCCGGCGGCGAACCACACCGCCTGCCTGGGCAACGCCCCGGCGACCGGTCCGTACGTGGAGATCCGCACCGCCACCCGGCTGCCGGACGGCACCACCCTGCTGCCCACCACGTTCGCCGCGGCGTTCACCGGGGGCGACCACGACGGCACCGAGGTCGGCGCCTGCGCGCGGGCCGCCTGGGGGCCTCCTCGCATCGTCGACGGCCTCGCCGTGACGATCTCGACGTGCGAGTGGACGCAGCTCACCGACCACGGCACGACGTTCTGGCCACCGCCCCACCTCGGCACGCCGCCCGCGAACGCCGAACGGATCCTCTACCTCAAGGACAACAAGAGCCAAACCTGCCCCGCCGGACCCTCCGGCTGGGACGCCCCCGGCGGCTTCGGCTGGCTCGACGACCCGACGGGCACCTGCAACGTCACCGTCGAGGTTGACGGCGCGTACGGCGGCAACACCGGCAACTCCGCGCCGGGCCCGTGCAAGACCGCGCTGATCGACGCCCGCGCCGACCGCCGCGTCATGTATCTCCCCGTCTACGACGGGGTCACCGGGCAGGGCTCCAACACCCGTTACCACCTCGCCGGCTTCGCCGCGTTCGTGCTCACCGGCTACAAGCTGTCCGGCTTCTCGGCCCCGTCGTCGCTGACCGGCCAGCAGCCCTGCGGCGGCTCGCAGCGCTGCCTGTACGGGTATTTCACCCGGGGCCTTGTGCCCACCGCCATCGGGCAGATCGGCGGCCCCGAGATGGGGGTGTCGATCGTGAAGCTGGTGGGTTGACCGATGGAGGTGACGCAATGAGACGACGGATCCTGGCGGCGCTGGTCGCGTTGGCGCTGGCCGCGGTGGGCTGCCTCGCCGTGCTGGCGTACGTGCGCGCGGCCGACACCCGCGCGCTGGCCGGCCGCGAGGCGGCGTGGGTGCTGGTCACTACCCGGCGCGTGCCGGCCGGGACCACCACGGCCGCCATCCGCGAGCAGGGGTACGTGGAACGCGTCGCGATGCCGGCCTCCACCGTGCCGAAGGACGCGCTCGGCTCCCTCGACTCCGCATTCGACGCGCTGGCCGTCACCGGCGACGTGCAGGCGGGGCAACTGCTGCTGCGCGGCATGTTCGGTGAACCGACCCGACTCAGCGGCGGCCTGGCGTTGCCGGAGGGAAAGCTCGCCGTCAGCGTCGAGATGACGGCGGCGGCCCGGGTGGCCGGATACGTGCGGCCCGGCTCCAAGGTGGCGGTCTTCGACACGTTCGCGATGCAGGAGGGCAAGGGGCGGGTGCCCGCCGGGGGCGGACAGGCGCGCGCCGGCGCCAACCAGGCCACCCGGGTGCTGCTGCCGCGGCTAGAGGTGATCGCGGTCGGTGAGCGCGGCACCGCCGGAGCGGCGACCTCGGTCCCGGCAGCGACGCAGGCGCCGGGCGCCGACGGCACGGCGAGACCCAGCACCGCGATGTTGATCACTGTCGCGGTCAGCCAGGACGAGGCGGAACGGCTCGTGCACGCGTCGCAGACCGGCACCCTCTACCTCGCGCTGCTCGACGACACCGCCAAGATCGAGCCCGGCCAGGGCGTGGACAACAACACTCTCTTCCCGTGACCCGGAGCTGCCGATGACCGTCTACTGTGATCCGACCCGTCGGCCCTGGCCGGGCGGTCCGGACGACCGCGTGCCCACCGTGGAGAGCCTCGCCGCGCTGGCGGCTGCGCTCGACGCCGACCCGGCCGAACAGCTCGCGGTGCTCGGCGCCGGGGTGCCGCTCGCCGAGGCGCTCGGCTGCGCCGAGGACTACCGGATCAACCGCCCCACCCTCGGGGTGCTCCTGCTCCGCGACCAACTCGAGGTCACCGTTCTCGCCGCGGCGATCCGGGCGGGAGTACGGGAGGTCGTCCCCGCCGGCGACCCGGCCACGCTGCGGGCCGCCGCGGAGCGCTCGCTGCGGTTGTCCATGCAGCTCGGCGCGGCGGCGCCGCCGGGCGGCACGCCGCAGCAGCGGCCCGAGGCGCAGGTCGTCACGGTCTTCGCCGGCAAGGGCGGCTGCGGCAAGAGCACGGTCGCCACGAACCTCGCGGTGACCCTGGCGGCCGGGGGCACCCACCGCGTCTGCCTGATCGATCTGGACCTGCAGTTCGGCGATGTCGGGATCATGCTGCAACTGGCCCCGGACCGGACCATCGCGGACGCCATCCCGATGGCCGGCCGGCTGGACGAGGCCGGACTGCGCTCGCTGCTGACCTCGTACCGCCCCGGCGTGGAGGTGCTGCTCGCCCCGGCCCGGCCGGCCGAGGGCGACCACGTGACCCGGCAACTCATCACCGAACTGGTGGCGCAGGCGCGGACCATGTTCGACTACATCGTCGTCGACACCCCGCCGTACTTCAGCGACCAGGTGCTGGCGGCGCTGGACCTGACCGACCGGTTCGTCCTCGTGGTCACCCCGGACCTGCCCACCCTCAAGAGCATCCGGCTCACCCTGGACATGTTCGAGCTGCTGGGCTATGCGGCGGAGCGCCGGCTGGTGCTGCTCAACCGCGCCGACTCCGCGGTCGGGCTCACCGTCTCCGATGTGGAGCGGGCGGTGGGGAGCCGGATGGCGGTGCTGATGCCCTCCTCGCGCGACGTGCCCGTCTCGGTGAACCGCGGCGTGCCGCTCGCCGTGGAGAAGCCCCGCCACCCGGTGAGCCGGGCGATCGGCACACTGGCGGAGCGGTGCGCCCCGGAGGGCGGGCGGGCGGCGACGCACCGGCGGCGTGGCATCTTCGGGCGACGGAGCTGACGATGGGGCTGGCCGACCACATCTCACAGCGCCACCGCGCCGGCGATTCCGCGACGCCCCCGACCGAACCGACCGCGGTCGACACGGCGGAGGTCGGCGAGGGCGACCGACCGCGCCCCGGTGGCGGCGAGCGCTACCGCGCCGCCGGACAGCCTGCCGGCGGGCAGCTCGACGAGGTCCGTGCGCGGGTGCAACGCAGCCTCGCCGAGCTGTTGGGCCCGAAGCTCTACGACGACTTCGGCGACGCCGAGGACCTGGAGCGACGGGTCCGCGCGACCCTCGCGCAGCTGCTGGCCCGGGAGGAGACGCCGCTGGCCAGCGCCGACCGGGCGCGGATCCGGCAGGACATCATCGACGAGGTGCTCGGTCACGGTCCGATCGAGCCGCTGCTGCGCGACCCCACGGTCAGCGAGGTCATGGTCAACGGCCCGCACCGGGTCTACGTGGAGCGTTCCGGACAGCTGGAGGTCGCGGAGACCGGCTTCACCGACGAGGCGCATCTGCGGCGGGTTATCGACCGGATCGTCTCCCGGGTGGGCCGGCGCGTGGACGAGGCGAGCCCGATGGTGGACGCCCGACTTCCCGACGGCAGCCGAGTCAACGCCGTGGTGCCGCCGATCGCCCTGGACGGGTCGTCGCTGACGATCCGCAAGTTCGCCCGCGACCCGTTCACCGTTGACGACCTCATCGCCTTCGGCACCCTGACCCGGCAGACCGCGGAGCTGCTGCGTGGCTGCGTCCGTGGGCGGCTCAACATCGTGGTCAGCGGCGGCACCGGCTCCGGCAAGACGACGACGCTCAACGTGCTCTCCGGCTTCGTCCCCACCAACGAACGCATCGTGACCGTGGAGGACGCCGCGGAACTGCAGTTGCACCAGGACCACGTGGTGCGCCTGGAGTCACGCCCGGCGAACGCGGAAGGTCGCGGCTCGATCACGGCGCGCGACCTTGTGCGCAACGCCCTGCGGATGCGTCCCGACCGGATCGTGGTGGGCGAGGTCCGCGACGGCGCCGCCCTGGACATGCTCCAGGCGATGAACACCGGACATGACGGGTCGCTCACCACCCTGCACGCGAACACACCGCGCGACGCGCTCGCCCGTCTCGAGACGCTGGTGCTGATGGCGGGCATGGATCTGCCCGTTCGCGCGATCCGGGAACAGGTCGCCTCCGCCGTCGACCTGATCATCCAGGTCAGCCGCCTCAAGGACGGCAGCCGCCGGATCACCCACATCACCGAGGTGGTCGGCATGGAGGGCGAGATCGTCACCCTGCAGGACCTCTTCGTCTTCGACTTCCGCGCGGGCACGGACCCGGACGGGCGGTTCCGGGGCACGCTGCAGCCAACCGGCCTGCGGCCGCGATTCCTGGAGGAGCTGAACGCGCACGGCGTCGCCGTCCCGCTCGAGGTGTTCCTGGCGGGCCCCCGATGACTGATCACGACGATCTCCGAGTGGGGGCGAGACTTCGCGGTATTTCTCGAGCCATGACCCCGAGGACGGTGCGGCAATGGGGGGTCCTGGTCGCGCTCGGGGCCACCGTCGCGCTGACCGGTGTCGCGGCGCCGCCCGCGTCCGCCGACCCGGCCCCGAACGTCGTGGTGACCGGGGTGCAGCCCTCACCCGGATCCATCGAGTTCTTCCTGGCGGCACGGCACCTGGCGGCGGGAAGCACGCTGGCCGTCGCCCGGGTCAGCGTGCGGGCCGACGGGATCGAACTCGCCACCACCGTGCGCGAGCCGTCCCATGCGGACCCGACCGCCCCGGTCCGCGCCGTCGTGCTCGTCGTCGACGCCAGCGGGTCCATGCGGGGCGCCCGGCTGGCCGCCGCGCGCGCCGCCGCCGCCGACTACGCCGCCGCCGCGCCGCCGGGCGTCCGGCTCGGGTTGGTGACGGTCTCCACCCGACCGCTGGTCGCCCTGACCCCCACCGCCGACCGCGCCGCGTTCGCCGCGGCGGTCGACCGGATCTCCGCGACCGGCGGGACCGCGCTCTACGACGGCGTCGACGCGGCGGCGCGGCTGCTGGATCCGGCGGTCACCCCGGCGGCAGCCCGGTACGCCGAGCGGCGGATGGTGATCCTCTCCGACGGTGCGGACACCTCCTCGACCCTGACGCTCCCCCGACTCCAACGCCAACTCGCGGCCGGTCGTACGACGGTGGACGCCGTCGCCTTCGGCACCGAGGCTGATCTGGCGCAGCTCGCCTCGCTCACCGACCGCGCCGGCGGCCGGGCGGTGCCGGCCCGCGACCGTGCCGCGCTGCGCGCCACGTTCCGTTCGATGGCCGCCGACCTGACCGCACCCGTCGTGGTCACCGCCACCGTCCCCGCGACGCTCGGCGGGCACAGCACCGAGCTGCAGGTGGCCGTGACGCTTCCGTCGGGGGCGGTCACCACGACCGTCCCGGTCACGTTCCGGGCCGACCCGCGCGCCGCGCCGACACCGGCGCGGTTCCAGCCACCCGCCCGCGAATACGGTGGGCTGCTCGCCGCCGTGGCGATACCGGCCGCCGCGCTCTTCCTGGGCGGGTTCCTGCTGTTCCTCCCGCTGGTCGGGCGCAGCCCGGCGCAGCGCCGACTCGGCAGCCTCGACCACTTTTCGGTCGGCCGCCGCACCGTTGCGCCGGCCGCCTCGCAACTCCCCGGCGGGCCGGTGCTGCGCGCCGCCGTCGCGGTCGGAGAGCGCAGCGTGAGCGCGCCCGGCCGACGGGAACGCATCGAACTCGCGCTCGACCGCGCCGGCAGCCCGCTACGTCCCGCCGAGTGGCAGGCGATCCGGCTCGCCGTCACCGGGTCCGCAGCGACGCTCTGCGTCCTGCTGCTGCCGTGGTGGCTGGGCCTGCCCGCCGGACTGCTCGCCGGATGGTTCGGCACCGGCCAGTACCTGCGGCTGCGCGCCGCCCGGCGCACTCAGCGCTTCGCCGACCAACTGCCCGACGCGCTGAACCTGGTGGTCAGCTCGCTGCGCGCCGGATTCTCGTTGCCACAGGCGATTGACGCCCTCGTCCGGGAGGGCGACGAACCGGTCGCCGGCGAGCTGGGGCGGGCGCTGGCCGAGACGCGGCTCGGTGGAGAGCTGGAGGACGCGCTGGAGCGCGTCGGGGAGCGCAACTCCAGCCGCGACATGAGCTGGCTGGTGATGGCGATCCGGATCCAGCGGGAAGTCGGCGGCAACCTCTCGGAGGTGCTGGAAACCGCGGTCACCACGATGCGGGAACGGGCCCGACTGGGCCGGCACGTGCGGGCGCTCTCCGCGGAGGGACGCCTCTCCGCGCTGGTCCTGCTCGGCATGCCGATCGTGCTGGCCGCGTGGATGTTCGCGTTCCGCCGTGACTACCTGCGTCCGCTCTACACCGAGCCGTTGGGGCTGATGATGCTCTTCACATCGATCATCATGATGGTTCTCGGCGCACTGTGGCTGCGCAAGCTGGTCCGGGTGGAGGTCTGAGATGCTGCTCCTGATCGGGCTCGGCGCGCTGGCCGGCGCGGTGCTGGTGGGCGTGCTGACCCTGGCCGGCGGCCCCGGTTCGCGCGTCGACGTGGCGCGCGCGCTGGCGCATCTGGATCGACGCCGCCCCGACGGGTACGTCGCACCGCGTGACCGGCCGGCGCGTCAGCGCCTCGTCGATCCGCTGACCCAGCGGCTGGGCGGCCTCGGGCGCGCGCTCACGCCGACCGGCGCGCTGACCCGGCTGCAACGCCACCTCGACTACGCGGGCAACCCGCCGGGCTGGCCGATCGAGCGGATCGTCCCGGTCAAAGGGATCGCGCTGGCCGCCGGCACCGGGATCGGCGCCGCCCTGGGGCTGCTCTTCGGCGGCCTCGGCGGCGCGATCGTGGGCGCCCCGGTCGGCGCGCTCCTCGGCCTACTCACCCCCGACCTGCTGGTGTACAACGCCGGACTCAAGCGGCAGAAAGAGGTGCTGCTCTCGCTGCCGGACGTGCTCGACACCCTGGTGATCAGCGTGGAGGCGGGGTTGGGCTTCGACGCGGCGATGGCCCAGGTGGGCCAGAACGGCAAGGGGCCGCTGGCCCGCGAGATGGTGCGGGTGCTGCAGGAGATGCAGATCGGCAAGTCGCGTCCGGCGGCGCTGCGCGCCCTCGCCCAGCGCACCACCGTCACGGACCTGCGCACCTTTGTGACCGCCGTGGTCCAGGCCGGCGACCTCGGCGTACCGATCGCGGGCGTACTGCGCGAGCACGCCAAGGAGATGCGGATCCGGCGCCGCCAGCGCGCGGAGGAACTCGCCCAGAAGGTGCCCATCAAGATCCTGTTCCCGGTGCTGTTCTGCCTCTTCCCCGCCCTCTTCGTGGTCATTCTCGGACCGGGCGTGCTGCAGATCATGGCGGCGTTCTCCCGATGAGTCCCGGATGGATCGTCGCCGCCGCGCTGACCGGGCTGCTCGTCGCGCCGTGGCTGCGCCGGGCGATCGAGTTCCATGCCGTACCCGCCGGGGAGCCGTGGCGACGGCACTGCCCCCGCTGCGCGACGCCGAGACGCGGGCTGCCCCGGTTGTCCGGCCGGTGCCCCGGTTGCCGCGCGCCGATGGGGCCACCGCCCGTGGCGGTCGAGGCCGTCGCCGCGGTCACGTTCGTGGCGGCCGCGTTCATCGCCCGTACGCCGCTGGAGCTCGCCGCCTACGGCTGGTTCGCCGCGTTCGGGGTCATCCTGGTCTTCGTGGACGTGGCGGTGCACCGGCTGCCGGACCGGCTGACGCTGCCCGCCTTCGTCGGAACGGCGCTGCTGCTCATCGTGGCCGGGCTGATCGGCGGTCGGCCGGCCGCCGCGGGGCGCGCCGTCCTCATCGGACTCGCGGTGGCGGCGTTCTACCTGCTGCTGGTGCTCATCCACCCCGCCGGCATGGGGCTCGGCGACGTGAAGCTGGCGCTCGCCACCGGCACCGTGCTGGGCTGGCACGGCGGGGTCGTCGCGGCGCTCGGCACCGCCGCCGGGTTCCTGCTCTCCGGCCTGCTCGCCGCCGCACTGCTGCTACTCGGCCGGGCCACCCGCCGGACCGAACTCCCGCACGGCCCCTTCATGCTCCTCGGCGTCCTCGCCGCGCTCGCCCTGGTCGCCTGACGGCCACGCTCAGCGGGCGTCGCCGACGACGCGGTCGCGCCCGGCACGCTTGGCGGTATACAGGTTCTTGTCCGCCTGGGCGAGCAGCGCCGACGGGGTGATCTGCCCGTCGAGCACGGTGGTGAGACCGATGCTCGTGGTGACCGGCAGCGTCCCGGTGACGGGTCCCCAGGCATGCGACCGGATCGCCTGACGCAACTCCTCGCACCGGCGTACCGCGTCGTCCGCGTCCATGTCCGGGAGGATCAGCAGGAATTCCTCCCCGCCGAGCCGTGCCGCCGCCGCCCGGCCGGCCGCGGCCTTGCCCGCGGCGGCGAGCAGCGTGGCGACCTGCTGGAGCACGACGTCCCCGGTCTCGTGCGAGAGGGTGTCGTTGACCCGCTTGAAGTGGTCGAGGTCGAGCAACGCGACCGACAACGGCGTCTGGAGCTCGGCGGCCCGGTTGATCAGGGCCGGGAGCAGTTCGTTGACGTAACGCCGGTTGTGCAACCCGGTCAGCGCGTCACGGTGCGCCATCTCCCGGAACCGGTCACTGGAGCGCCGCGCCTCCTCGGCCTCGAAAACCGCCTGCAGCGCCCGGGCCCGGGCCTCCCGCTGCGCGGACTGCAGCGCCTGCGCGTCCGCGTAGAACCCGCGATGCTCCTCGTACGCCTGGCGATAACGGCCGGTCGCCGCGAAGAGCTGGGCCTGCATCTCCCGTACCCGCGCCCGCCGGCTGGCGAGCCCGCGCTCGTCACAGACCCGACGCGCCTCGTCGAGGGTCGCCTGCGCCTGGTCGATCGCGCCCCGCAGCCGCTGCGCTTCGACCGCCGTGAGCAGGCATTCCGCCAACGCGCTCCCCTCGGTCAGCAGATGCCCCGCCGACCCGTCCAGGACCGGTCGCAGCGTCCGCTCGGCCTCGACGTAGCGGCCCTGCATCATCTCGATCCGCGCGATGGTGTCGAGGTAGCTCGCCCCCAACGGCACGCCGTACCGGCTTTCGATGCCGCGCATCCGGTCGCTGAGGATCTCCGCCTCGTCCGGGTCGTTCGTCTCGTAGGCGGTGTACGCCATGTTGTTGAGGATCTGCAGCGAGAGCGCCACGTCACCGATGGCGGTCGCGATGTCCAGCGCCTCCTGGAAGCGCCGGGCGCCCTCCTCCGCTGAGCCGTTCTCGTGGAGGGTGACCGCGAGCGTCGACAGGTGCCGCGCACGGATCTCGGGCGGGACGTCATCGCTGGTGTGCGCCACGCACTGCACCGCGTGTCCCAGCGCGTCCGCCAGGTCCCCGACGTGCCGGAAGAAGCCCGCGAGGTGGAAATGGCTGCGCGCGACGACATACGGGTCGCCGTGTTCGACCGCCCACGCGTGCACCTCGTGCCCGACCCGACCCGAGCCGGCGATGTCGCCTTCCCGGATCAGCACGTCGGCCTGGATGAGCCGGGCGCGCATCTGCAGGTCGGTCCGACCGAGCTCGGCGGCGAGCCGCTCGGCGTGCTGTGCGGGGCTGGCCACGGTGCGGAACTCCGCGGCGGGGATCGCCTCCATGGCCAGCAACGCCGCGGAGAGCGCTTCGGCCGTGCAGGGCCGGCCGTTCGACAGGGCCGCGAAAAGATCAGCGGTGGGCACAGGTCGATCACCGACGGGTCCCGGCGGCACGTCGCACGCCGTTGCCTCTATGGTCACCACATCTGCCTTTCCGCTCGGCCAGAGTGCTCACAGCTTCTCGGGGGCGGGATGCGACCAGGGTGCACGCTCGGTTGCGATTTGGGCGCGGAAAGTAATTGCCGCGGAACCGTCCCGGCACCGGCGGCGGACCAGCGAGGCGGGCCGCCGGTGCGGCGGTCGGGGCGTTCGCTCCCGTTCTGCACCCGAGCGGCTGCCCCACGATCACCTTGGGTGACTACAACTCGGGTATGAACGAGAGTGGGGCCGCGGTGTCCATCGCGGCGAGAGCACGCCGAGGGCGCCACAGCGCGCAGCGCCCTCCGGTGAGCGCGCCGATGGGCTGGTACCTCCTGGCGGTGATGGTCACGAGCGGCGGCGCCGTCGCGGCACCGTCCAGCCTCACCGGCGGGCTCTTCACCGCGGTCGAACTGGTCGGCGTCGCCGCCATCCTGTTCGGGCTGCGGCACTACCGTCCCGCGGCGGGCCGCGCCTGGTGGTTCTTCGCCAGCGGCATCGGCGTCTCCGCGATCACCCACGTGGTGTGGTGGCAGTTGAAGGTGCACGGGCTGGGTGACCCGGTCGTACGCGACGCGCTGCCCCTGCTCGCCCACCCCCTCATGGCGCTCGGACTGGCCGCCCTGGTCCGCGCGCGGCACGGCCGCTCGCGATGGGAAGGCCTCCTCGACGCGGGGGTCGTCAGCGGCGGCCTCGCCGCGATCGCCTGGGTGCTCTTCGTCGAACGCAGCCTGCAGGGCGGCGTCCACAACGGGCAGCTCGCGGTGACCGTCAGTCGTCTCCTGCTCGACCTGATCCTCCTCGTGATGGCGCTCCGGCTGCTCTTCACCACCCGGGTGCACACCACCTCGTTCGCGTTGCTGCTCGCCGCGTTCGCGGCCCTGCTCGCCTCCGACGCCGCCACCCTCGTGCAGTTCCAGGACGTGTACGGGCACCCGGTCGCGCACATCGGCTGGCATCTGTGGGGCGTGCTGCTCGGCGCCGCCGCGCTCCACCCGTCGATGGCCCGGACCACCGACCTGGCCGAGTCCAACGAGGCCATCCCCAGCCGGGGCCGGCGGATCGTCTTCACGGTCAGTGCCGCGGTCGCCTCGGTGCTCAGCGTCTACGCCGCCGCGCGCACCGCCCCGGATCAGTGGGCGCACCTGTTGGTCATCGCCCTCATCGCCGCCACCGTCTCGGTCCTGTCGGTGCTGCGGCTCGGGCTCGTGGCCGCGGTCGCACACCGCCGCGCGACCGCGCTCAACGCGCACGCCGTCCGGCTCGGACGCGCCTTGCACGAGCAGCGGGTGCTGCAGAACCAGCTCAGCCACCGCGCCCTGCACGACCCGCTGACCAACCTCGGCAACCGCACCCTGCTGCAGCAGCACCTCGAGCGGACGCCGGGCGGCGCCCACGGGTCGTCCTCGCGGGGCCTGCTCCTGCTCGACCTGGACGGTTTCAAGGACATCAACGACAGCTACGGCCATCCCGTCGGCGATGAATTGCTGGTGCACGTGGCGCACCGCCTGTCACAGCACGTCCCCGAATCCGACACGGTGGCCCGACTCGGTGGCGACGAATTCGCCATCCTGCTCGAGGAGAGCACGGCGGAGCAGACCGCGGGCGTGGCGCAGCGCATCGTCGAGGCCCTGCAGGCGCCCTTCCGGGTCGCCGACCGCGACCTCTACCTGACCACCAGCATCGGTCTGCTGGCCCTGACCGGCGGGATCAACGCCGCCGAAGCGCTGCGCGACGTCGACCTCGCCCTGTACGCGGCGAAGAGCGCCGGCAAGAACCGCGTCGCGGTCTACCACCCGCAGATGCGCACCGACCAGCTCGATCTGACCCGGATCGCGACGGGCCTCCGGCACGCGATCGCGCGCCAGGAGTTCGCCCTGCACTACCAGCCCGTGGTCGACCTCGCCTCCGGTGCCGTGATCGGCGTTGAGGCGTTGCTGCGCTGGACGCCGGCGAGCGGCGCGCCCATCTCTCCCGTCGAGTTCATCCCGGTCGCCGAGGAGACCGGGCTGATCGTGCCGATCGGCACGTGGGTGCTGAACCGGGCCTGCGTCGACGCCCGCGCGTGGCACCAACGGCACGGCATCGCGGTGACGGTGAACGTCTCCGGCCGCCAACTGCGCGAGCCGGACTTCCCGCAGACCGTGCTGGACGCGCTGCGCGACAGCGGCCTGCCCGGCTCGGCGCTGGTCCTGGAGATCACCGAGACCGCCCTCGTCGCGGCCGGCGCGGCGGAGACCCGGACCGTGATCGAGCGACTGGAACAGCTGCGGCGGCAGGGGATCCGGGTCGCGGTCGACGACTTCGGCACCGGATACTCCTCGCTGTCCTATCTGCGGCAGCTGCCGGTCGACATCCTCAAGATCGACCGCGCGTTCACCTCCGCGATGGCCGCCGACGACGAGCAGTCGGCGGAGAACGAGGCCTTCACCCGAGCCATCCTGCAGCTCAGCAGCACCCTCGACCTGCAGACGATCGCCGAGGGTGTGGAGACCGCCGAGCAGGCCAGGCTGTTGCAGCAGATGGACTGCCGGCTCGCCCAGGGCTTCCACTTCGCCCGCCCGATGCCGTCGGGTCAGCTGACCGAGCTCCTCGGCGCTTCCCGCGCCGGACAGACGCCGACCGCACGCGTCGTCGCCCACGACAACGTGCCCGCCGCGGCCTTCTGAGCGGCGCGATCACGACCCGACGGGCCGCGTCCCGTCGACGACCGCGACCTTGTCGGGGCGCCGGCGAGCCGCCTCGGCGAGAACGCTGGCCAGCGAGAGGGTCGTCATCGCGCGTCGTCCTCCGGGTAGATGCGGCTCACCGTCTCGGCCACGCAGACCGGCTTGCCGCCGCCGTCGCTCTCGATCATGACGGTGACCACGAGCTGCACCCCACCGCCCGGCACCGGCTCCACCTCGGCGATCAGGGCGCTGGCGCGTACGGCCCCGCCGGTGCGCAGCGGCGCGGGGAAGCGCACCTTGTTGAGCCCGTAGTTGACGCCCATCCGCACCCCCTGCACCGTGTAGAGGTCACGCATCAGGGCCGGGATCAGCGACAGCGTGAGATAGCCGTGGGCGATGGTGCCGCCGAAGGGGCCGCCCGCCGCCCGCTCGGGATCGGTGTGGATCCACTGCCGGTCACCGGTCGCCTCGGCGAACGCGTCCACCCGGCTCTGCTCGATCCGGTGCCAGGGGCCCGGCCCCAGCGTCTCCCCCACGGCGACGGCCAGCTCCGCCGGGGACCCGAACGTCCTCATGCGAGGTGCCCGCCGATCATCGTGTAGCCGCGGAGCAGGTCACGGGAGAGGATCAGGCGCTGCATCTCGTCGGTCCCCTCGAAGATGCGGTACAGCCGCACCTGGCGGTACCACCGCTCGATCGGCAGCTCCCGCGTGTAGCCCATGCCGCCGTGGACCTGCAGCACCCGGTCCACCACCCGGTTGACCATGCCGGCGCCGTAGAGCTTCGCCATCGACGACGCGTGCCGCGGGTCCAGTCCCTGGTCCACGGTCCAGGCCGCGCGCAGCACCAACCACCGCGCGGCCTCCAGCTCGGTCTCCGAGTCCGCGATCATCCACTGGATCGCCTGGTTGACCCCGATCGGCTTGCCGAACGTCTCCCGGGTGTTGGCGTAGTCGATCGCCATCTGCAGGGCCCGCTCGGCGATACCGAGGGCGTGCGACGGAATCGTGTAGCGCCCCTTGCCGATCCACTGCATACCCAGCTCGAAGCCCTGCCCGATCTCACCGAGGATGTTGCGGCCCGGCACCCGGACGTTGTCGAAGACCAGCGAGGCCGGTCCGCCCTCCCCCATCGTCTGGATGAACTCCGACCGCCAGCCCATCGCCCGGTCGACCAGGAACGCGGTCGTGCCGCCGCCCCGGGCGCCCTTTTCCTTGTCGGTCACCGCGACGACGATCGCGAAGTCGGCGTCGTTGCCGTTGGTGATGAAGGTCTTCTCGCCGTTGAGGACCCAGTCGTCGCCGTCGCGGCGGGCGCTGAGCTTGATGTTGGCGGCGTCCGAGCCGGCGCCGGGCTCGGTGATGGCGAAGCAGGAGATCCGGTCGCCCTCGATCGTCGGGAGGAGGAACTCGCGCTTCTGCTCCTCGTTGGCGTAGAAGAGGATGTTGTCGGCCTCGCCGCCGAAGCGGAACGGCACGAACGAGCGGCCGAGCTCGGTCCAGATCAGCGACTGCATGACGGCGGGCAGGTTCATACCGCCGTACTCCTCCGGCGTGGAGAGCCCCCAGAAGCCGAACTTCTTCGCCTTGAGCTGCAGCTCGCGCAGCTCACTGCGGTCCAGCGACGGCTGATGGTTGCGCTCGCGCCGCAGCACCTCCTGCTCCAGTGGCAGGATCTCCTTACGGATGAAGGTCCGGACGGTGTCCCGGATCGCCTTCTCTTCGTCACTGAGCGAAAAGTCCACTGTGTCCTCCGAACGGATTGGGGGGCGGATCAGCCGAACGCGTTGACCCCGGTGAGGGCGCGTCCGATGAGCAGTTGCTGGATCTGACTGGTGCCTTCGTAGAGCGTGGTGACGCGCGCGTCGCGCAGGTACTTGCCGACCGGGTACTCGTCGATGTAGCCGTACCCGCCGAAGACCTGCAGCGCGTTGTTGGCCGCACGCACCGCGGCCTCACTGGCGAAGAGCTTCGCCATCGACGACTCGGTGGCGAACGGCGCGCCCCGTTCGATGAGTTCGGCGACCTGCCAGACCAGCAGGCGGGCCGCCGCGGTGTCGACGGCGATGTTCGAGATGAGCTGCTGGACCAGCTGGTAGGCGGCGATGGGCTTGCCGAACTGCTCACGCTGCCCCGCGTACGTCACGGCGGCGTCCAGGCAGCCCTGGGCGATTCCGACGCAGCCGGCCGCGACGGACATCCGCCCCTTGGCGAGGGCCGCCATCGCGACCGAGAAGCCCTTGCCCTCATCGCCCAGGCGGGCCGAGTCCGGCACCCGGATCCCGTCGAGGGTGAGCTCCGCGGTGGCCTGACCGCGTAGGCCGAGCTTGCCGTGCACCTCCCGCCGGCCGAAGCCGGGCGCGTCGGTCGGCACGAGGAACGCGGTGATCCCCTTGTGCCCGTCACCGCCGGTGCGGACGAAGACCAGCGCGACCTCGGCGAGCGTTCCGTTCGTGATGAAGATCTTGGAGCCGCTGATGACCCAGTCGTCGCCGTGGCGCACCGCCCGGGTGCGCAGCGACGCCGCGTCGGAGCCGGTGCCCGGCTCGGTCAGCGCGAAGCAGCCGAGCGCCTCGCCGGCGCAGAGCCGGGGCAGCCAGTCGCGCTTCTGCGCCTCGGTGCCGTACGCCGCGATCGACTTGGCGACCAGTCCCAGCGACACCGACACGATGCCGCGTACGGAGGAGTCGCCGCGGCCTAGCTCCTCGAGCACGAGGCAGTACGCCAGGTGGTCCCCGCCCGATCCGCCGTGCTCCTCCGGGAGGGTCAGACCGAGGAAGCCCAGCTCGCCGAGCTTGCGCACGATGCCGGGGTCGACCGCCTCGCGCCGGTCCCATTCCGCGGCGTGCGGCGTCACCTCGCGATCGACGAATTCGGCGGCGAGCTGGCGGACGGCCGCCTGCTCCGGCGAGAGTTCCAGGTTCATCGGCGACTCATCCTCATCAGCGGGGACCTCGCCACTAAACTAGCGGTGCAAGTTTTTCCCCGTCCAGACCCCCGTGTGGCAGAGTTCGGAAAACCAGCCGCCGAAGGAGGTGCGCGCATGCCGCGGCCGCGCCAGGCCCTGCTCAGCCGCGACCGGATCATCGAGGTCGCCGCCGCGCTCATCGACGCGGAAGGGCTCGCCGCGCTCTCCACCCGCCGCCTGGCGGCCGAACTCGGTGTCCGCGGCCCGTCGCTCTACAACCACTTCGCCACGAAGGACGAGATCCTCGACGCGGTCGCCGACTCGATCACCTCGCAGGTCGACATCACCGTCTTCGCCACCGACGACTGGCGGGTGGCGCTGCGGCGGTGGGGCCGCTCCTACCGCGAGGCGCTCGCCGCCCATCCCCACATCGTGCCGTTTCTCGCGCAGGGGCCGGGGCGTCGGCCGCCCGCGTTGGCGATGGCGGACGCGGTCTACGGCGCGCTGGTGGACGCGGGATGGCCCGCGGCGCGTGCGACGCACATCGGGGCGATGATGCGCTATTTCGTCGCCGGGTCGGCGCTGGGCTCGTTCGCCCGCGGCTTCGTCGAGGACCCGCAACTCTACGCCGAGCAGTACCCCCATTTGACCCAGGCGCACCGCCTCGCGGAGCACCAACAGAGCGTCGACGAGGGAGCATTCGTCCTCGGGCTCGACGCGCTGATCGACGGATTGAGCCACCTCTACGAGTCGGTGGTCGGCCCGCTGCCACCCCTGCCCGCGGACACCGACCCGTACTACAGTAAAAACTTGCACTGATAGTTTCCGCGCGGCCGGGTGGCCGCTCGACGCCGAGGACGCCATGACCCCCGCAGCGACCGCGCCGACCGACCGCACCGCCCTCTACATCGACGGAAAGTGGGCGCCCGCGTCGGGCACGGCGTCGATCCCGGTCGAGAATCCCGCCACCGAAGAGGTGCTCGCGCACGTACCCGCCGCGACCGCCGCCGATGTGGACCGGGCGGTCGCCGCCGCCCGCGCCGCCTTCGGGCCGTGGGCCGCCACCCCCGCCCCGGAGCGGGCCGCCCACCTCGACCGGCTGCACACCGCCCTCGCCGCGCGTGCCGACGGGATCGCGCGGACCGTCGCGCACGAACTCGGCACCCCACTCAAGATGGCGACCCGGATTCAGGCCGGTCTCCCCCTCGCCGTGCTGCGCAGCTACGTCGAGCTCGCTGCCCGCCCGCCGGCCGAGGAGACCATCGGCAACTCCCTGGTCGTCCGCGAGCCGGTCGGCGTCGTCGGCGCCATCACGCCGTGGAACTACCCGCTGCACCAGGTCGTCGCCAAGCTCGCCCCCGCGCTCGCCGCCGGCTGCACCGTGGTGCTCAAGCCGAGCGAGCTCACCCCGCTCGTCGCCTACCTGCTCTTCGACGCCATCGACGAGGCGGGGCTGCCGCCGGGTGTCGTCAACCTGGTCACCGGCACCGGTCCCGTCGTCGGCGAGGCGATCGCCGCGCATCCCGATGTGGACATGGTCTCCTTCACCGGCTCCACCGCGACCGGCCGGCGGATCTCGCACCTCGCCGCCGACCGGATCGCCCGGGTCGCCCTCGAACTCGGCGGCAAGTCGGCCAACGTGATCCTCGACGACGCCGATCTCGCCAAGGCCGTCAAGGTCGGCGTCGGTAACGCCTTCCTCAACTCCGGACAGACCTGCACCGCGTGGACCCGGATGCTGGTGCACCGCAGCCGCTACGACGAGGCGGTCGCCCTCGCCGGTCAGGCCGCGCAGGGCTACGTGCTGGGCGATCCCTTCGACGAGGCGACCCGGCTGGGCCCGGTGGTCTCGGCCGCGCAGCGTGAGCGCGTGCGCGGGTACATCGCGCGCGGCCTCGACGAGGGCGCCCGGCTGGTCGCCGGCGGACTCGACGCGGCGCTCCCCGCACGCGGCCACTTCGTCGCCCCGACCGTCCTCGCGGACGTGACGCCGGAGAGCACGGTGGCGCAGGAGGAGATCTTCGGA
Source organism: Micromonospora sp. NPDC049679 (assembly GCF_040659735.1). Classification (NCBI taxonomy): domain Bacteria; kingdom Bacillati; phylum Actinomycetota; class Actinomycetes; order Micromonosporales; family Micromonosporaceae; genus Micromonospora; species Micromonospora sp. NPDC049679. The sequence continues at coordinate 8,669 of NZ_JBFANZ010000013.1, read as the reverse complement.
CCGGTCCTCTCGGTCATCCCGTTCGACGACGACGACCACGCGGTGGCGATCGCCAACAACTCCCGGTACGGGCTGCACGGCGGCGTCTGGTCCGGCGATGAGGAGCGGGCCCTCGGGGTCGCGCGGCGCATGCGCACCGGAGCCGTCGACGTCAACGGCGGCGCGTTCAACCCGCTCGCGCCCTTCGGCGGCTACAAGCAGTCCGGCATCGGTCGGGAGCTCGGTGTCCACGGCCTGGTGGAGTTCCTGCAGACCAAGGCGATCCAGCGATGAGCGCGGTCGTGCGCGGCCTGGTCGCCCGCGGCGCCGGCCAGGAGCTCACCGTCGAGGACGTACGCCTTCCGCGGCCCGACGCCGGCGAGGTGCGGGTCCGCATCCGGGCCGCCGGCGTCTGCCACTCCGACCTGTCGATGGTCAACGGCACGCTCGCGCCGCCGTTCCCCCTCGTGCTCGGGCACGAGGCGGCCGGCGTGGTGGTCGAGGTCGGCGACGGCGTCGAGCGGGTACGGGTCGAGGACCACGTGGTGCTCAACTGGGCGCCGGCCTGCCGGCAGTGCTGGTTCTGCCGCCACGACGAGCCGTGGCTCTGCGCGAGCTCCGGCACGCCGGCCGTCGCGCGGGGCGCCACCGCCGACGGCGCGCAGCTGCACGTCACGCTCGGCCTCGGCGCGCTGGCGCAGGAAGTCGTGGTCCCGCAGCACGCCGTCATCGCGGTGCCACCGGCGCTGCCGTGGGCCGAGGCGGCGCTGCTCGGCTGCGCCGTGCTCACCGGGGTCGGCGCGGTCAACAACACCGCCGCGGTGAAAGCCGGCGACTCGGTCGCGGTCATCGGGCTCGGCGGGGTCGGGCTGGCGGCGCTGACCGCCGCGCGGGCCGCGGGCGCCGGTCCCGTCATCGCCGTGGACGTCTCCCCCGCGAAGCGCGAGTTGGCGCTCGCCGCCGGGGCCACGGACTACCTCGTCTCCGACGACCGGCTGGCGAAGACGATCCGCGAGCTGACCGAGGGACGCGGCGTCGACCACGCCTTCGAGTGCGTCGGCCGGTCGGCCACGATCCGTACGGCATGGCGCAGCGCGCGTCGCGGCGGCCAGGTGATCGTCGTGGGCATGGGGGCGAAGGACGACGAGGTCGGCCTCAGCGCGCTGGACATCTTCCACTCCGCGCGGACGCTCCGCTCCTCGGTGTACGGCTCGTCCGACCCCGACCGCGAGGTCCCCGAGCTGGCCCGTGCCGTGCTCGACGGGTCGCTGTCACTGGCTCCGCTGATCACCGACCGCATCCCGCTCGACGCGGCACCGGCGGCCTTCGAACGGATGGCCCGCGGCGAGGGCGCCCGGTCGGTGGTGCTCTTCGACGAGTGAGCGCCGCGGGCAGGGGTCAGCCGAGGCCGGCCGCCATCGCGGTCACCAGCAGTGCGGTGACGGTCCGCGTCATGACGGCCCGCGCCTCGGCGACGCCCAGCCCGAGCGTGTCGCGGAGCATCGACCAGGCCGGCGACATGGTCGCGGCGATCAGCGCGTGCAGCACCTCGTCGCGCCCCGCACCGGCCATCTCCAGCTCCGGCGCGAAGAGCTCCTCGATCTCCGCGCGGAGCCGGTCGACGTGCTTGGCGCGGTTGCGGCGCAGCTGGGCCGAGAACGGTTCGCGCATCTGGGCGGCCCGGGCGCACGGCGCGAGCATCTGCAGCAGGCGCGCGCGTTGCCGGCAGAACGCGTCCACCCGCCGGGTCAGCGGCAGCGCGGGTGAGATGGGACGGTACGCCGCGTCCTGCCGCGCCAGCACCCGCTCGCCGCTCGCCTCGAACAGCGTTTCCATGTCCTTGAAGCTGGTCCAGAGCGTGCGCAGCGACACCCCGGCCCGCTCGGCGATCCGCTCGCCGGTCGGCCTGAGGTCGCCCTCGGAGATGAGCGCCAGGTGCGCGTCGACGATCGCGGTGCGGGTGCGCGCCGCGCGGGCGGTGCGACCGTCGACGCGCGCCCCGGTGTCCATCCTGCTCACTGCTCAGCCTCCCGCTGCGTCGATCATGAAGTTATCGCATCGACACCCCGGCATCGGCAGCGACAACTCCATGATCGACGCAGCGGATGTGGGATGCTCCCGCCGCGGGCCGCACCGTCGGGGGATCAGCTCGACGGGATGCCGTTCTGCGGCGGCGAGAGCGGCTGTTCGCGGTATTCGTTGACCGGGCCGTCCTGCTCGTCGGTCTCGTACGCCGGACCGAAGTAGTCCTGCACGCCACCCGAAACCTTGATCATCCGCAGGCCGCCGTATCCCGAATGGTCGCCGGTGGCGAACCGCAACGGCGCGAGCCCGGGTCCCCGGTAGCCCCCCTTCTCCACGGCGGCGATCAGCTTGTCCCGGGTGAGATCCTTGCCGGCGGCGAGCAGGACCTGGACGAAGAGGTAGCCGACCGCCATGCCGTACAGCACGTGGCCGTCGAAGGGGGTCCCGCCGTTGCGCTCGTCGTTGATCCTGCGGAACAACGCCGTCCACGGGTCGGTGGCGCTGGCGACCGACGGCAGGTAGTTCGCCCCGAGCATCCCCTCCAGCAGCGGCTTCGCCTCGCCGAGTTGCGCGGCGAGCGTGGCGTAGTCGCCGCCCACGTTGGAGACCACCCATTGCGGCTTGAAGTCCAGCCGGGCCGCGGTGCCCACCGACAGCGCGGTGAAGCCGGGCACGGTCGCGAGGACGACGACCTGGCAGCCACCCGCCTTGAGAGCGCCGATCTGCGGTGCGACGTTGGGGTTGCTGGTGACGTAGCTCTGCTTCACGGCCACGCCGGTCGGGCCGAGGATCTTCTCGACGCCGGCGAGGCTGTCCCGGCCGAAGTCGTCGCCCTGGCCCAGGAAGCAGACCTTCCGACCGGCGAGGTTGGCCTTGATGTAGGTCGCGAGAATCTTGCCCTCGACGGTGTAGTCGGGGTTGAACCCGAAGGTGCCCGAATACTTCTGCGGCTGGTCCCAGCTGCGGCTGCCGGACGCGACGAAGAGGTCCGGCACGCGGTTGGTCTTCAGGAAGTCCAGCACGCCGGTGTGGGTGGGCGTGCCGAGTCCGTTGAGGACGGCGAAGACGCGGTCCTGGAGGACCAACTCCCGGACGACCTGCTGGGTGGTCGCCGGGTTGTACGTGTCGTCCATGATCTTGTAGTTGATCTTCCGCCCGTGGACCCCGCCGTTCGCGTTGACGTGGTCGAAGTACGCCTTGGTGGCCGGCGCGATCTTCGAATAGCCGGCCGAGGCGGGCCCGGTCAGCGGCATGTGCGTGCCGACCAGGATCTCACTGTCGCTGACTCCGGGAACCGCCTGTGCGCCACTCCCGCCGTCGCCGGCGCAGCCCGCCGCGGCGGCCAGCAGCGCGACGGAGGTGGCGATCGCGAGGGCACGTCGAACACCGTGATACATGCTCAGCACCGACCTTTCCGTTATCCGATTGGTTATCCGCGCCGCGTCGACCAGGACAGCCGCGCCGATCTGCCGAGCCGGCGCAGCAGCCCCTGCACGCCGCCGGGCGCGACGATCATGACGACGATCAACGTGATGCCGAAGACCGCGAGCGGCAGATTCCCCTCCAGCCGCTGCGCCACCGCCGGCGACAGGGCGAGCCGCTCGGTCAGCAGATGACTCAGGTCGGGGAGCGCCACCAGCAGAGCCGCCCCCCACACCGCGCCCGCCAGGCTGCCCAGCCCACCGATCACGATCGCCATCAGCAGGAAGAGCGAGAGCGTCAGCGAGAACGCACCCGGCGACACGCTCTGTGCCAGCAGTGCGAGCAGCCCGCCGCCGAGGCCGGCGCAGGCCGCGCTCACCACGAACGCCAGCACCTGCGTGCGGGCGACGTGGATGCCGGCGAGCCGGGCGGCCACCTCGTCGTCCCGGACCGCGACGAGGGACCGGCCGAACCGGCTGCGCACCAGATTCGCCAGCAGCAGCATCGTCAGCAGCGCGCCGGCCAGCGCGAGCCAGGCCTGCCACCGCTCGTACGGGAAGGAGGCGCCCAGCGCGGCAGGAGGCGGCGGCACGGCCACGCCGAGTCCCTGCTCGCCGTTGAACACTCCGTCGAACGTCGTCGCGATCGCGGGTACGACGACCGCCACCGCGAGGGTGAACCCGGCGAGATACGGACCCCGGAGCCGGGCCGCGACGAGCCCGATCACCGCACCGACCGCGGTGGCCACGACGACCGCCGCGGCGAGCGAGACGATCAGCGTCCAGCCGCCGAGGAAACCGGCGTCGCCGAGCGCGTTCTGCAGCAACGCGACGGTGTAGGCGCCGGTGGCCATCAGCGCGCCGTGCCCGAGCGAGAGCTGACCATTCAGCCCGGTCAGCAGCGTGAGCCCCGCCGTCGCGCAGAGATAGGCGGCCATCGTCGCGAGCTGGTAGTTGCGGAACGGCGCGAGGCCGTAGGTGAGCCCGAGCAGGAGCAGCGCGGCCGCCGCGGTCACGGCCAGGTGTCGCAGCAGGGTGGAGCGCCGCGGCGCGGGGAGTGTGGGCGGAAAGGCGTTCATACCGTCCTCCGGGCGGCCGCGGAGAAGAGTCCGGCGGGGCGGATCAGCAGCACCGCCAGGAGCAGGACGAGGACCGCCAGCGGGGTGACGTCGCTGCCGAGATAGCCGCTGACGTAGGACAGGATCAGCCCGACGGCCAGCCCTCCGACGACCGCCCCCGGTGGACTGTCGAGCCCACCGACGACCGCCGCGGTGAACGCCGACACGAACACCAGATCCATGGCGTGCGGGTGCAGGCCGAGCTCGGTCGGTATGATCAGCATGCCGGCCAGCGCGCCGAGCGCGGCGGCGAGCGCCCAACCGAAGGTGAGCATGCCGCCGACGTTGACGCCGAGCAGCCGGGACACCTCCGGCGCGAAGGCGGCGGCCCTCATCCGCAGCCCCACCGGGGTGCGGGTGAAGAGCAGGGCCAGCGCCAGGACCACCAGCAGCACCGCGGCGAAGACGAAGAGGTCGTACCGGGAGAGCAGCGCCAGCTCACCGACGCTGAGCGCGGTCCGGCTGAACGGCGCCGGCGCGGGCCGGAACTCGTTGCCGTAGGCCATGCCCAGCCCGGCCTGGAGCACCAGGACGAGTCCGAGCGCGACGATGACGGCGTTGAGCGGTGAGCCGTGGTCGACGAAACGCATCACGCCCCGCTCCACCACCGCGCCCAGCATCAACCCGGCCACCAGCGCGATCCCGAAGCCCAGCCAGTAGGAACCGGTCGCGGTGGAGATGCTGTAGGCCGCGTACGCGGTGGCCACCGCCATCGCGCCCTGGGCGAAGTTGACGATGCGGGTCGCCCGCCAGATGAGCACCAGGGCCAGCGCGAAGGCCGCGTAGACGGCGCCGCGCGACAGGCCGTCGAGCGTGAGAAAGATGAAGCGCTGCACCGCCCCTCCCATCAGAACCCCAGATACGCGTGGCGCAACTGCTCGTCGTCGCGCAGCTCCGCCGGCCCGGTCGCGACGACGATGCGCCCCAGCGCCATCACCACCCCCTCGTCGGCGACGGAGAGGGCACTGCGCACGTTCTGCTCGACGAGCAGGACGGTGAGCCCCGTGTCGTCGCGAAGCTGGCGCAGCAACGCCATGATCTCGGCGGTCACCCGCGGTGCGAGTCCCAACGACGGCTCGTCGAGGAGCAGGAGACGCGGTCGGGCCACCAGCGCCCGCCCGAGCGCGAGCTGCTGGCGCTCCCCGCCGGAGAGCTGGTGGCCGGCGTGCCGCCGCCGGCGCGCCAGCGGCTCGAAGAGGTCGTACACCTCGGCGAGGGCGCGCCGCGCGTCGGTGCGGTCACGGCGCCACAGGCCACCCAGCCGCAGGTTCTCCTCGACGGTGAGCTCTTCGACCACTCCCCGCCCCTGCGGCACGTGCACCAGGCCGCGCCGCACGAGGTGCTCGACCGGGGTGCCGCCCAGCTCCACGCCGTCGAAGACGATCCGACCGCCCGTGGGCCGGATCAGGCCGGAGAGCGCGCGGAGCAGGGTCGTCTTGCCCGCCCCGTTCGCCCCGAGCACGGCGGTGATGGTGCCGGCGGGCACCGTCAGGTCGATCCCCCGCAGCACCGGCGCGTTCCCGTAGCCGGCGATCAGCCCGGACGTCTGCAGCATCGGCTCGGCGCTCATGCCCGGCTCCCCTGCCGGGCGGTGGGCGGGTCGGGACGGGTCTGCGACTCGACGGCGGCGCCGAGGTAGGCGTCGATGACCGCGGGGTCCTCGCGTACCTGCTGCGGCGTGCCGGATGCGATGAGCCGCCCGAAGTCCAGCACGGCGATCTCGTCGCAGACCGCCATGACCAGGTCCATGTGGTGTTCGACCAGCATGACCGCGCAACCGCCGCCGTGCCGTGTCGGCAGCGCGGTGATGAGCGCGGCCAGCTCCTCGATCTCGTCGGCGCCGAGGCCACCGGCGGGTTCGTCGAGCAGCAGCAGCCGGGGCCGTGCGGCGAGGGCCCGGGCGAGGGCGACGCGCTTGCGGATCGCGTACGGCAACGTGGCGGGCGCCGCCGCGGCGTGCGCGGCGATGCCGAGCTCGTCGAGGAGCGTCATCGCCTCTGCCCGCAGCCGACGCTCCTCGCGGTCGCTGCGCGGCAGCCCGAACAGCGCGGCCACAAAGCCGGCGCGGGCCGCGGCGGTCGCGCCGGCCATGACGTTGTCCAGCACGCTCATTCCGCTGAAGAGGCCGACACCCTGCAGAGTCCGGGCGATGCCGAGGGCGGTGAGCCGGTGCGGCCGCGGCCGCAGCGGCCGCCCGTCGAGGGAGACGGAGCCGGAGGTCGGTGCGACGAAGCCACAGACCACGTTGAACAACGTCGTCTTTCCCGCGCCGTTGGGTCCGATGACGCCAACGATGGCGCCCGGTGGCAGGCGCAGCGACACGTCGTCGAGCGCCACCAGGCCGCCGAAGCGCACGCCGATCCCGTGCAGCGCGAGGCCGTCGGGGTGGGGTTCGGCGGGCTGGTCCATCTGCACCTCGTTCGCTGCGTGTGGGCCGGCAGGATGGTGTGCGGAGAACACCCCCGGCGCCCAACCGGCCCCAGGGTTATTTCACTAGGAGTGTACGTTTCCAACGGCGATCGTCAATGCCCTCGGTTCGGCCACGGATTTTTTTCCCGTCGGGACGACCATCTCAGACCCGCCGCCGCAGCTATTTGCACTGCTAGTGCAGCATGATCGGGCGTCTCTCCGTTGTGGACTGTTTCCCTGTTTTCGCAGGTGACACGCATGCCAGGCTGGTGATTTCGCCGATGTGCGCCGTCCGCGTGCCGTCCCAGACTTCGAGCCATCCGTCCCCCCAAGGAGGAGGCTCCCATGCGCCGGATCTTCGGCATTCTGCTGGCCGCGCTCACGCTGGTGACCGTCGGCCCGCTCCCGTCAGCGCAGGCCGCCGCGGCCCGTACCCCGGTCATCTTCGTCCATGGCTTCGGCGGCAGCGCGTCCAACTGGACCACCGCCAAGTCCGTCTTCCGATCCGCCGGTTACAGCGACAGCGAGTTGTTCACCTACGACTACAACTCCAGCCAGTCCAACGAGACGAGCGCGGCCGGGCTCGCCGCCTTCGTCAACCAGGTGCGCAGCCGTACGGGCGCGGCCAGAGTGGATCTGGTGAACCACTCGATGGGTGGCCTGGTCACCCGCTGGTACGTCAAACAGCTCGGCGGCCAGAGCGTGGTCGGCCATTGGGCGTCATTGGCCGGCGCCAACCACGGCACCACCTCGGCCGGCGCCTGCATCCTCCTTCCCTCGTGCATCGAGATGTACCCCGGCTCGGTTTTCCTGAGCCGGCTCAACGCGGGCGACGAGACGCCGGGCAGCACCCGCTACCGCACCTGGTACTCACCCTGCGACGGTGTGATCCTCCCCTACACCAGCACGACGGTGAGCGGCGCGACGAACACGTACGTCGCCTGCACCGGCCACCTGGCCTTCCTCACCGACACCGCGATACTGCGTCAGGTGAGCGGTTTCATGGCGAGTTGAGCACGATCTCGCCACCGCCGTTCGGGCCCGCGACGAAACGGTCGCGGGCCCGCGCCGCCGCGCTCTCATTCACTGCCGCATGTCCATATATCATCGTCCGTTGGTCGCCCATGGCAGGAACTCCCCCACTCCCGCCCCGGCACGACCGCCCCGAGCAATCACTGTTCGAGAGAGGCGCGACGTGACCCACCCCTACCGGCCACCCCACGCCACCCCGCTCCAGCCGCGACCGCGCCGGAAGAAACTGACCTGGCTCTGGATCGTCATCGCCGCCGGCACCCTCACGCTGATCGGCGTGGGGGTGCGCTTGACCGGCGGCGCCGCCCCCGGCGACTCCGAGACCGACGCTTCCGGGGCCGCTGCGGCGGGCGCCGCGAGCGCTCCGGCGGCCGCTGCCGGCAACGCCGGCAAGCAGGACCGTGACGGCTGGGACGCCTGCCGGCGTCTCCGTGACCTGGGCGCGACCACCTTCGACCAGACGATCAACCGCACCGTCGGGGAGCACGCGCGGAAGTCCACGAACCAGGAGATCGCGACGCGCGGGAAGAACCTCGTGGACACCACCCAGAAGGCCGCGGGACAGGATCCGATCGACGCCAACCTGGCGACCTGCTCTCGATCTTTGTCGATCGGCGCACCGCGATCGAGGTCGTGCATGCCGCGGCCTCGCTCACCGTGGCGGTCGCGCTCGCCACGGCGGTCA
>NZ_JBFANZ010000012.1:0-141082 GCF_040659735.1 Micromonospora sp. NPDC049679 | reverse complement strand
GGCGGCAGCCGGGCGGGCAACGGTACGGACGACCGCGGCTACGACGACAACGGCGGCGAGTTGTCCGCACCCGGAACGGCGCTCCGCGCAGCGATGGGTCAGCGGCCGCCGCGGTCGTCGCCGCCCTTGTCGTCGCCGCCCTTGTCGTCGCGGTCGCCGCCGTTGTCGTCGTAGCCGCGGTCGTCCGTACCGTTGCCCGCCCGGCTGCCGCCCTTGTCGTCGTAGCCGCGGTCATCGGTGCTGTTGCCGGCCCGGTCGCCGCCCTTGTCGTCGCGGCCGGTCGCGCTCCGGTCGTCGGCGCCCTTGTCGTCGCGACCGCCCCGGTCGTCGCTTGTGGACGTCCGCAGGACATCCCCGGTGACCGCGTCGACGTGCATCTCCTGCCGGACCCCGTCCTTGACGACCTTCACGCTCCACACCTGACGGCCGTGTTCGAGTTCCCGCTCGACCTCGACCACCTGCCCGCCACCCGTGCGGGCCAGTGCGATCTGCGCCGCCCGCTGCTGGTCAACCCCGGCGGCGGGGGCCGGCGACGTGGTCGCGGCCGCGCGGGGCGGGGCGACCTCGTGGGCGACGGCGCCGAGGGCGGTGCCGGTCACGGCGAGCGCGGCGATCGCGCCGGCGGCCAGTACGAACAGTGTTTTGCGCTTCATGGCGTTCCTCCTGTGGTCCTTGGTGATGACCACAGGTTCGCCTCAAGAGGGATAGCGGCGCGCTGTGTGACCGCTAAGGGCGGGTTAAGAGCGGCGGACCGAGCTCCACGGTGGCCACGGCGCCCCCGGCGGCTCGCGTGGAGAGCTCCAGGCGTCCGCCGCTGGCCTGCGCGGCCCGTCGCACGATGTCCAGCCCGAGGCCCGTCGATCCGGCGAGGCTGGCGCCCCGGCGGACCAGCCCGCTCGGCATGCCCGGCCCTTCGTCGGAGATGGTCAGGATCGCGCCGCCGCCGGGGCGTGCGGTGAGCGTGACGGCGAAGGCCGTGCCATCGGGGGTGTGCGCGAAGACGTTGCCCAGCAGGGCGTCGGTGGCCGCGGCGAGTTCGTCGTCCGCGACGGCGACCGGCAGCGGACCGGCGTCCAGGGCGAGGTCGACGGTGCGGCCGGTGTCCTCGGCGAGCACCGTCCAGAACGCGACCCGGTCCCGGACCACCGCGGCCGCGTCGGCGGAGCCCCCCGGTCCCGCCCCGCGCCGACGCGCCTGCTGGATCAGGCCGGTCACCGCGCGTTCCAGCGCGTCGACCCCCGCCGTGATCCGCGCCGCGTCGGTCGCCTCCGGCAGTGATTCCGCCTCCAACCGCAGCGCGGTCAGCGGGGTACGCAGCCGGTGGGAGAGGTCCGCGACCTGCTCCCGTTCCTCGCGCAGCAGCTCCTGGATGCGGCCCGCCAGCTGGTTGAGCGCGCCGGCCACCTCCCGGACCTCGGGCGGCCCGGTCGGTCGCGCGCGGGCGGTCAGCTCGGCGCGGGCCAGCCGGTGCGAGACCGCGGAGAGTTCCGTGATCGGGGCGACGAGGCGGCGGGCGAGCCGGTCGGCCACACCGAGCCCGAGCAGCACCAGCGCGACGCCGAGACCGGCGAGGACCAGCCAGGCCCTCGCGACGCCGCGGGTCAGCTCCGCGGCGGGTACGACGGTGCGGATGACTGCGGTGCCGTCCGGCCGCCCCACCGCCACCAGGATTTCGCGCCCGTCACCGTCGACGGCGGTCAGGCTCTCTCCGCGCGCGGCCAGGTCCACCCCGGGGGTACGCGGGACCGCGGTGCCGAGCACGGTCCCGTCGGGGAGGAACACGGTGACCGGTCGGGTGTGGTCGAGCTGCTCGACGGTCAGCCGCAGCGTCGTGCGGTCGGCGGTGCCGACCACGGGGACGATCGCCTGCACGTCGGCGGTGGCGGCGACGACCGCGCGGTCCTGCGCGACGGTGCGCACCAGCAGTGCCAGCGGCACCAGGAAGGCGACGAGCACCAGGCAGGTGGTGGCGGCGACGAGCAGCGTGAGCCGGCGTCTCACCGCGGCTCCACCGCGGCGTCCGGGGCGTCGAGCCGCACGCCGACTCCACGGATGGTGTGCAGGTAACGGGGCTCCTGCGCCGTCTCGCCGAGCTTGCGGCGCAACCAGGAGAGGTGCACGTCGACCGTCTTGTCGGCGCCGCCGTACGGCACCTGCCACACCTCGGTGAGCAGTTCCCGCTTCGTGACGACCTGCCCGGCCCGGACCGTGAGGTGGTGCAGCAGGTCGAACTCGCGTGGGGTCAGCTCGAGCTCGACGCCGGCGAGGCTGGCCCGCCGGCCCCGTGGGTCCACCCGCAACTCGCCCACGACCACCGCCGCGTCGGGCTGGTCCGGTGTACCGCGCCGCAGCACGGCCCGGACCCGGGCGTCGAGCTGGGCGGCGGTGAAGGGCTTGACCACGTAGTCGTCCGCGCCAGCGTCGAGCGCCCGGACGATCTCGCCCTCGTCGTCGCGGGCGGTGGCGATGATGACGGGGACGGCGCTGACCGCGCGCAGCATGCGCAGTAGCTCCAGACCGTCCAGATCGGGCAGCCCGAGGTCGAGCACGACCAGGTCGGGGCGGTCGTCCAGCGCGGTCTGCAGGCCACCCAGTGCGGTGTGGGCGGCCGCGACCGCGTGGCCGCGCTCGCGCAACGCCCGGATCAGCGGGGTACGGATGGCGAGGTCGTCCTCGATGAGCAGCAGGTGGGGCACAGCAGGCACGCTATCGCGCCGCGCACCCGCGACCTGCACTCGTTAACCTCGTTTTAGGGTCCCGCGGCGCTGCCGTTAACCGCCGACCGGGCATAGTCGTCGCATGGTTCGCCGTACCCTTCTGACCGTCGCCGGCTGGCTCGCCGCCGCCGTGGTCGCCACGCTGGTCGGGCTCGCCGCGGTCCGCGTGATCGGCGCGGGCATCACCGGGGGCGCGGCCGGCGAGGTGCTCACCCGGGAGGAGATCGCGCGGCGGCTCGACTCGGCCACGCCGTCGGCGACCGCGGCACCCGCCCCGCCGACCCCGGCGCCGTCCGCGTCGAGCGCGGCCCGGGCGGCGCTCTCCACCCCCGGCGGGACGGTGGTGGCGACCTGCGCCGACGGGCTGGTCACCCTCTTGTCCTGGGCGCCCGCGCAGGGCTTCGCCGTGACCGATGTGGAGCGTGGACCGCGCGAGCGGGCCGAGCTGAAGTTCCGGGGATCGAACGGAAAGATCGAGGTCAAGGTGGTCTGTGCCGCGGGGCAGCCGTCGGCGACGTGGAAGCGGGACGACTGAGCGTGCCTCGCGCGTCCTAGACGCCGAGCTTCGCCGTGCGCAGCCGTTCGATCAGCGCGGGGCTCCCGTCGAGTTGCACGCGCGCCGCCCGTTGCCGTCCGGTCAGGAACATCACCAGCTCACCGGGGGCGCCCACCAGGCGGACCGGCTCGCCGCCGGCCCCGGTCGTCCGCTCGCCGAAGCCGGTGGCCTGGATGAGCAGGGTGGCGGGGAACCGGCGCAGGCGTAGCCGGGCGATCAGCGAGGCCGGCTTCCAGAGCGCGGCCTGCTCCCCGGCGGGAATCTCGCGGGGCTGCCAATCGGGCCGCGCCCGGCGGACGTCCTCGTGGTGGACGAAGAATTCGAGCGTGTTGGCGAGAGCGTCGGTCACCGGGTTGCTGAGCGGGCTCCACCACGGCGGCCGCCGGACCTGGTCGATGAGGCGCGGATAGGGTTGCGTGGCCACCGCGCGCGTGACGCGCTCGGAATATCCGCGCAGCGCGGGGAGACGGACCCCGGGGAGCGCGTCGGGTCGGCGCTCGCGGACCACCAGATGGGCGGCGAGATCCCGGGTCGTCCAACCCTCGTTGAGCGTGGGCGCGTCGGGGCCGACGGCGAGGAACAAGTCGGCGAGCGATTGACGTTCGGTCTGTGCGTACCGCGCCATACGTCGATCCTAGGTGTACCGGCCGGGCGGCGACATCGGGAGCGGTGCGTGGATGCCGGTGGGACGCCCCGGCGGGGTGTGACGGTGGACACACGGCGTATCCGGTCGTCACCCACGACGCGGATCGGTAAGGATAAGGATGACGACCAAGGCTTACGGCGGGGGAGAGCGTGGCGAGTAAAACGAGTCGGGACGTACTCGTCCGGGGGCTCCGCGTCCTCGGCCGCGCGATCCGGGAGGAGCCGCGGATCTTCACCCTCGCCGTCGGCGGCAGCGTGCTGTTCGGGCTGCTGACCATCGGCAGCGCCTACGTCGTCGGGGCGATCGTGGGCAACGTCGCCGTGCCCGCCCTCACCGCCGGCCGGGCCGACAACGGCCTGCTCGCGCTCGGCGCCGCGGCCCTGATCGCGGTCAGTCTGCTCAAGGTCGTCGGCATCTTCGGCCGCCGGCTCGGCGCCGGCTACATGCAGTTCCGGCTCCAGGCCGCCTACCGGCGCAAGGTCACCCGCCGCTACCTGGACCTCCCGCTCTCCTGGCACCAGCGCCACGCCACCGGCACCCTGCTCTCCAACGCCAACTCCGACGTCGAAGCGACCTGGTTCCCGATCGCCCCGCTGCCCTTCGCGGTCGGCACGGTCGTGATGCTCGTCACCGCCTTCGGCTCCCTCTTCGCCACCGACTGGGTGCTCGCCCTCATCGGCGTGGCGATCTTCCCCGCGCTCTTCGCGCTCAACGTCGTCTACTCCCGCCGGATGGCTCCCCGCCAGGCCCGGGCCCAGCAGCTGCGCGGCGAGGTCAGCGCGATCGCCCACGAGAGCTTCGACGGTGCGCTCGTGGTCAAGACCATGGGCCGGGAGGCGCAGGAGACCACCCGGTTCGCCGCGCGCGCCGGCGAGCTCCGCGACGCGCTGATCTCCGTCGGCCGGCTCCGCGGCGTCTTCGACCCGATGCTGGAGACGCTCCCCAGCATCGGCACCCTCGCCGTGCTGCTGATCGGCGCCTGGCGAATGCGCCAGGGCGCGGTCACCGTCACCGAACTGGTCAGCGTCGCGTTCCTCTTCACCGTGCTGGCCTTCCCGGTCCGGGCCATCGGCTGGGTCCTCGCCGAGCTGCCGCGCAGCGTCGCCGGCTGGGATCGGGTCCAGCACGTGCTCGCCGCCACCGGCGACATGCCGTACGGCGCCCGCGAACTCCACGCCGCCGCCGGAACCCCGGCGACCCTCGCCTTCGACCGGGTCTCGTTCGGCTACGAACCGGCCGACCCGCACGAGGCCCGCCAGCCGGTGCTGCACGACATCACCTTCACCGTGCCGGCCGGCCGGACCGTCGCCCTCGTCGGTCCCACCGGCTCGGGAAAGTCGACCATCGCCGCCCTCGCCGTCCGCCTCGTCGACCCGCAGTCCGGCCAGGTCAGCGTCGACGGCGCCGACGTCCGATCGCTCACCGCGTCGTCGCTGGCCTCCTGCGCCGCGCTGGTGGCGCAGGTGCCGTTCGTCTTCGACGACACGGTCCGGGCCAACATCGCGCTCGACCGCGCCGGAGTCACCGACGACGAGGTGTGGGCGGCGCTGCGCCTCGCCGAGGCCGACGGTTTCGTGGCGCGCCTCCCCGACGGTCTGGACGCCATGGTCGGCGAACGCGGCACCACCCTCTCCGGCGGGCAGCGTCAGCGACTGACCCTCGCCCGCGCCCTTGCCGGCCGCCCCCGCCTGCTGGTCCTCGACGACGCCACCAGCGCCGTCGACCCGCGCGTCGAGGCGGCCATCCTCGCCGCGCTGCGCGGCGCCGACACCGCCACCTCGATCCTGGTGGTCGCCTACCGGCGGGCCACGATCGCGCTCGCCGACGAGGTCGTCTACGTCGAGCACGGCCGGGTGATCGCCACCGGCACCCACGCCGAGCTGCTGGAACGCAGCCCGGGCTACGTCGACCTGGTGACCGCGTACGAGAAGGCCGAGGCCGAGCGTGAGCGGGAGAAGGCGTACGAGGAAGCCAATCTGGATGCCGAGGTGCAGGCATGAGTGAGTCTTCGGAATCCACCTGGCGGACGATGCGGCGGGGGCTCGCGCTCTCGCCCGAACTGCGCGCCGGGCTGGCCGGCACCCTCGCGCTCGCGCTGGTGTCGATGATCGGGCGGGCCGCCGTACCGGTCGCGGTGCAACAGGGGATCGACCGTGGCCTGCGCGCGGCCGGCGGCCCCGACCTCGGCGTGGTCGGCGCCATCGTGGCCGTCACCGCCGCGGTGCTGGTGGTCACCACGCTCTGCGGCTATCTGATGATGCGCCGCCTCTTCACGGTCAGCGAGACCGCGCTCGCCGGCGTGCGCACCCGCGCCTTCCGGCACGTGCACGACCTCTCCATGCTGCACCAGCAGGGGGAGCGGCGCGGCTCCCTGGTCTCCCGGGTCACCAGCGACGTCGACCAGATCACCCAGTTCCTCCAGTGGGGCGGCGTGCTCCTGCTGATCAGCACCGGCCAGCTGGTGGTCACCGCCATCGTCATGTCCGTCTACTCGTGGCAGCTCACGCTCGTCGTGCTGGCCGCGTTCGTGCCCGCGCTGCTGGTCATCCGGGCGTTCCAGAAGCGGCTCGCCGGCGCGTACGCCACGGTCCGGGAGCGCATGGGCGCACTGCTCGCCGCGATCGCGGAGAGCGTGGTCGGCGCGGCGGTCATCCGGGCGTACGGCGTCTCCGGGCGCACCGCGAAGCGCCTCGACGAGGCGATCGAGGGGCAGCGCCGGGCCCAGCAGCGGGCGCTGCGGACCAGCGTGATCAGCTTCTCCACCGGAGAGATCGCCGCCGGCCTGGCGCTCGCCGCCGTCGTCGTGCTCGGCGTACGGCTCGGCGTCGACGGGTCGCTGACCATCGGCCAGCTCACCGCCTTCCTGTTCCTGGTGACGCTCTTCATCCAGCCGGTCCAGATCGCCACCGAGGTGCTCAACGAGGCGCAGAACGCCATCGCCGGCTGGCGCCGGGTGCTCGACGTGCTCGACGTCTCCCCGGACGTGGCCGATCCGGCCGAACAGGGAAGCGACCTGCCGCCCGGACCGCTCGACGTCAGCTTCGCCGACGTCTGCTTCGCCTATCCCGGCGGGCCGCAGGTCCTCACCGACGTCACCGTGGACATCGCGGCGAAGACCCGGGTCGCGGTGGTGGGCGAGACCGGCAGCGGCAAGACGACCTTCGCCAAGCTGCTGACCCGGCTGATGGATCCCAGCTCCGGGGCGGTGCTGCTCTCCGGGGTGCCGCTCGACCGGGTCCGCTTCGGTTCGCTGCGCGCCCGCGTGGTGATGGTGCCCCAGGACGGTTTCCTCTTCGACACCACCGTCGCGGAGAACGTCCGGTTCGGCCGGCCGTCGCTCACTGACGAGGAACTGACGCTCGCCTTCGGCGAACTCGGACTCGGCGACTGGGTGGACGGGTTGCCCGCCGGGCTCGACACCGAGGTCGGGGAGCGGGGCGAGGCGCTGAGCGTGGGCGAACGCCAGCTCGTCGCGCTGGCGCGGGCGTACGTGGCCGATCCCGATCTGCTCGTGCTCGACGAGGCGACCAGCGCCGTGGACCCGGCGACCGAGGTGCGGCTGCAGCGCACTCTCGACGCGGTGACCCGCGGGCGGACGACCGTGGCGATCGCGCACCGGCTCTCGACCGCGCAGTCCGCCGACGAGGTGATCGTCGTCGACCGGGGTCGGGTGGTGCAGCGCGGTCGGCACGACGAGCTGGTCCGCGACTCGTCGTCGGTCTACGGCAGGCTCTTCGCCTCCTGGCTGGAGCAGACCCGGTGACGCCCCGCAGCGCGATGAGCGTCCGGGGCCGTCGTTAACGCTCGAAGACCGCGAGTCGGAAGGTGTGCGGTCGCAGCCGGGGCCGGTCCGGCTCGGGTAGGGCCCGCAGGCCGTCGATGACCGGCACGACGACCGCCTGCCAGGTGGCGTCGTCGAGGCGCCACAGGTTGGACCAGATCCGCTCCGCGATGGCGTCGGCCAGTTCGTTCGGGGTCTGGCGGCGGGTGCCGACGGTGAGCGTGCGGGTCGTGACCGTCGTCAGGCCGGCGGCCCGCGCGGCCGCGGCGACGCGGTGCGGCGTGTCGGGCCGGTCGTTCCGGACACGGTCCAGCAGCGGCGAGACGTCGACCGGCGGGGCCGGGTCGGGTGCCCCGCCGTCGGCCGCCCCGCTGTCGGTCGCCACGCTGCCCGGCGCGTGCAGGGCCACGAGTCGGCCGCCGGGGCGGAGTACCCGGGCGGCCTCGTGCAGAGCGCCGGTCACGTCGCCGATCGCGTGCAGCGCGGCGACGAAGGCGACGCTGTCGACCGATGCCGTGGCGACGGGGAGGGCCAGCGCGTCGCCCAGCGCGATCCGGGGACCGAGCCGGGCACGCGCGCGGGCGAGCATGGCCGGCGAGAGGTCGACGCCGCACACGGCGTACCCCTGCTCCCGCAGGGGCGCCGCGATCAGTCCGGTGCCGACCCCGATCTCCAGGACGCGGCCGGGGAGCAGCCAGGGTGCGATGCCGGCGGCGAAGAGCCGGCCGCGTGGCTCGCCGCCGCGGGTCTCGTCGTAGCGGTCCGCGACGCGGTCGAACGGCAGCGAGGGTGAGCCTTCCATCGATCCAATCTAGGGGACGCCCGGGACGCCCGCCGATCAAGGAGATTCGCGACGGGCGACGGGCGACGGGCGACGGGCGACGGGCAGCGCGGCGCGGGGGCGCGCGGTGCGGCGGGGTCAGCGGGAGTAGAACTCGACTACCAGTTGCTCGTCGCAGGTGACCGGGATCTCGCTGCGCACCGGCTCGCGGACCAGTGTCGCGGAGAGGTCCGTGAGGCTGACCGAGAGGTACGGCGCGGTCGGGCCGTCGCCGAGGTGCGCTCCGGCGGCCGCCACCTGGAACGGCGGCTTCTGCCGGCTCTTCTCGCGCACCTGCACGAGCTGCCCGGGGCGCAGCCGGTACGACGGCCGGTCGACCTTGACACCGTCGACCGAGAAGTGGCCGTGCGCGACGAGCTGGCGGGCGTGGTAGATCGTGCGGGCCAGGCCGGCGCGGTGCACGACCGCGTCGAGTCGGCGTTCGAGGAGCACGACGAGGTTCTCGCCGGTCTTGCCGGTGTGCCGGACCGCGTCGTCGAAGGCGCGGCGCAGCTGCGTCTCGCTGATGTTGTACTGGTGGCGCAGGCGCTGCTTCTCGAGCAGTCGCACCTGGTAGTCGGAGGTCTTGCGGCGCTGCCGGCCGTGGACGCCGGGCGGGAAGGGGCGCCGCTCGAAGTAGCGTGTGCACTTACGGGTCAGGGGGATGCCGAGGGCACGGGAGATCCGCACCTTGGGTCGGGACTGGTTCATGCGATCCTCTTCTACTTAGGTTAGGCTACCTTACACAACCAGCGGGAGGTCCGTCTTATGCCACCCACCCCAGCCGAGGTCGCCCGGACGCTCGCCGCCGGCCGGCTGCCCGGCACCGCTCATGTCGCGTTCCGGCCCGGCCCGCACCCGGTCCGGCACGTCACCGACCCACTCGGTCGGGTGCTCCTGCTCACCCCGTCGGAGAGCGCGCCGGCCCGGGCGTTGCGTCCCGCGCCGGGCGCGGACGACGTGGCGGTGGTGCTGGATGTCCCGGATGTGCCCCCGGTGCCGGGCGCCCCGTCGCTCGGGCGGGCGTGGGTCTCCGGGTGGGCCACCGCGCTCGAGGGGACAGCGGCCCGCGAGGCCGCGCTGCAGTACGTTGAGGTCGACCCGGCGGGCGATCTGCTCGACGTGGGGCGCGGATTCGCGCTGCACCGGGTCGAGATCGCGGAGGTGCGGCTCGAGCGGGGCCGCACGATGATCGACGTCGACCCGGACGAGTACCTCGCCGCCGAACCGGATCCGCTGCACGCGATCGAGGCGGAGCTGCTGACCGATCTCGCGGAGCACCACGGGCCCGAGATGGCGGAGTACGTCCGGCGACGGCTGCGCGGCGCCGGCCGTGACCAGGGCGGGTCACCGCGGGTGGTGCGGCTGGACCGGTACGGATTCCTCGCCTTCCTGGGACCCGCGCACGCGCCGTACCGGGCCCGGATCCCCTTCCCGCATCCGGTTCGCGACCGCGCGGAGCTGGTCCGGTTGCTGCACCCGGTGCTCGGTCCCGGCCGAGCCGGTGGATCCGCCCGTGGCTGACCGGCCACCCGGCCGTCCGCCGTGGGTGGGTCAGGCGAGGTGGTCGAAAACGCCCGGAAGCTCGTCGGTGAGATAGCGCTGGACCGTGGGGCCCACGGCCGCCACCAGGGCCTCGGTCGGGGTGGAGGCGAACGGCTCGATCTTGATGATGTAGCGGACCATCGCCAGACCGACCAGCTGCGAGCCGACCAGGGGCACCCGGATGCGCGCCTCCTCCGGCTCGATCCCGGCGGCCTTGACCACCTGGCGCAGCACCTGGGTGAGCACGAATTCGCGCATCAGTCGCGCCGTCCACTCGTTGCTCACGGCCGAGCGCAGCAGCGCGACCGCCGCGGCGCCCGCCGGCGAGTCCCAGATGCCGAGGAAGACCCGGACCAGCCGCTCGCCGAGTTGGTCCCGATCGCCCGCCCAGACCTGGGGGATCAGCTGCTGCGGGTCGATCGGCGAGTTCATCGCGGCGAGAAAGAGCTGGTCCTTGGTGCCGAAGTAGTGATGGACCAGCGCCGGGTCAACCCCGGCCCCCGCCGCGATCGCGCGGATCGAGGCCGCGTCGAAACCCCGCTCGGCGAACGCCTCGCGGGCGGCGGCGAGGATCGCCTCCCGGGTGTCCGGGTTTCCCGGCCGCCGGCCCGTGCGTCGTGCCATCCGTGTCCCTCTGGTTGTGCGCGCGTCGCCGCGCGTCGCTCTGCCCCCGTGCCGCGTGCTGTCAGCCGGTGCGGCGTCGCAGCGTGGCCGCGGCCAGCACCAGCGCGACGAGCACGGACCCCGCGACCACCGCGACGTCCCGCCACATCGTGCCGGTCGGTTCGCTGTGCGTGCCGACCTCCTGCAGCGCCTCGACGGCGTACGACAGGGGGAGCACGTCGCTGATCGCCTGCAGCCATCCCGCCATCTGCTCGCGCGCGACGAAGAGACCGCAGAGCAGGATCTGGGGGATCACCACGACCGGCATGAACTGTACGGCCTGGAATTCGGTGCGGGCGAAGGCGCTGCAGAAGAGCCCGAGGGCCACGCCGAGCACGGCGTTGATCACCGCGATGAGAATGACCAGCCCGGTGTTGCCGGCGGTCTCGAGACCGAAGATCCAGTATGCGACCGCGGCGGCGACGGACGCCTGGACCGCGGCGGCCGCGCCGAACGCGATGCCGTAGCCGAAGAGCAGGTCGAGCCGGCCCAGCGGGGTGGTGAGGAGCCGTTCGAGCGTGCCGCTGGTGCGCTCGCGGAGCATCGCGATGCTGGTGACCAGGAACATGATCACGAAGGGGAAGACCCCCAGCATGACCAGTGCGATCCGGTCGAACGTGGACGGTTGCCCCGGCGGAGTCGGCAGGTCGGCGAACATGAAGTAGAGCAGGGTCAGCAGCAGGGCCGGCACGGCGAGCAGCAGCGCGACCGTACGCCGGTCGTGCCGCAGCTGGCGCAGGATGCGCAGGGTCGTGGCGGCCAGGATCCGTGCGTTCATCGGGGCGCCTTCCCTTCCTCGCCGACGGCCGGCTGGGCCTCGGCCTTGTCCTGGTCCCGGATGAGGCGCAGGAACGCCTCGTCCAGATCGTCGGTGCCGGCCGCGGCCCGTACGGCGCCGGGCGTGTCGTCGGCGACGAGCCGTCCTTCCCGGATGAGCAGGAGGCGGTCGCAGCGGCCCGCCTCGTCCATCACGTGGCTCGAGACGAGCAGCGTGGTGCCGCCCGCCGCGAGCGCGTGGAATCTCTCCCACAGGTCGGCCCGGAGCACCGGGTCCTGGCCGACCGTCGGCTCGTCGAGGACGAGCAGCGCGGGTTTGCCGACGATGGCGCAGGCGAGCGAGGCGCGGCTGCGCTGGCCGCCGGAGAGCGTGCCGACGATCTGGCGCGCGGCGGCGGCGAGGCCGACGTCCGCGACCGCCTGGTCGGCGTCGGTGCCGGGCAGGCCGGAGAGCGCCGCGAAGTAGCGGGCGTTCTCCCGCACGGTCAGGTCGGCGTAGACGCTCGGCGCCTGGGTGAGGTAGCCGAGCGTGCGGCGCAGGGGTGCGGTGCCGGCCGGGTGCCCCAGCACGGTCACCGTGCCGGACCGGATGATCTGCACCCCGACGATGGCGCGCATCAGGGTCGTTTTCCCGCTGCCGCTCGGGCCGAGCAGCCCGGTCACGCTGCCGCGCGGGATGGCGCAGGAGATGCCGTCGAGCACCCGCCGCCTGCCGCGCTCGACCACGAGGTCGCGGACCTCGATCGCGGTTTCCATGATTGGTCCTCCGCAGGGGGTAAGAAGTCATCACCCGTTGAACTCAACGCTAGATGACTTCGGCGACGCCGGCAAGACGCCGGTGCTGCCTGCCCTGCCGCCCGCGGTTGACGGATCCGGCACGAGCGCTGGTCGGAGCGGCGTCGGCGAGGCGCGGCGGGTCTGCGCGGATGTGAGCCACGACACCTGGCCGGATGGCATCATGGGCGACGGCAGCCGCTGTACATCCCGGCAGCCATGGCCGGAGCGGTCCCCGGGCGGGACGTGCTCCGGTCACCGGCGGCAATTTCTCCCCGCCGTGGCCGAGTCCACTCAGGTCCACATTGGAGCTGTGCGGAGTCGCGCGGCGCGCACGTACTCCGGCCCGCCACAGCTGAGCCATGCCGCCCCCCGAGGCGCGCGCTGCCGGCGATGTAGCCGCGTGCACTGGCACACGTCACCCCGACCGTGTCGGTCATCGCCCTTACACGCGGAGGTTCCGTCGTGCAGGAGAACACATCGCCCGACAATCCCGCCGGACACCGCGCGACGGCCACCCGGTTCGTGCGCCGGCTGATCGGGGTGTCCGCGACCGGCCGGCGTTGGCGCATCGCGGTGGTGATCGCGGCTCTCGTCGCCTTCGGCGCCGGCGGCGCCGCCGTCATCACCGGCAACCAGCAGCCCCAGCGGCGTGCACGGCACACTCCCACCCCCACACCTACCGCCGAGGAGCGGCAGCCGCGCGCCGACGTGGCAGCGCGCGCCGACCGCGCGGAGCGGGAGTCCGCTCCGCCGAAACCGGCCTGGGTCAGCCCGATGCCCGGCGCCCAGACCACCTCGTGCTTCGGCATGAGATGGGGCGCCCTGCACGCCGGCGTCGACCTCGCGCTGGCGGAGGACACCCCGATCCAGGCCGCCGGGGCGGGCACCGTGCTGAACGCCGGCTGGCTCTACACCGGGTACGGCAACTCGGTGCTGATCGACCACGGCGACGGCGTGCTGACCCACTACGCGCACATGAACAAGACCGCCGTCACCAAGGGACAGACGGTCGGGGCGGGTGACCTCATCGGGTACGAGGGCGCGACCGGCGACTCGACCGGCCCGCACCTGCACTTCGAGGTGCATCTCGGCGCGCTGTGGAAGCAGGTCGATCCGCAGCCGTGGATGAAGGCGCGCGGCGTGGAGCTCAAGTGCTGATCCGGTAGCCCGTCGGGAGTCGAACCCGGGCTGGCACCCGGGCCGGTTTCGCCGTGCGTCTTGACTTCGAGTGCGCTCCAACTGAAAGCCTGACTCCGTGAACATCCGCATGGACGAGACGATGACGGTGGGTGAGGCGGCCGAGCGGGTGGGGCTCACCACGTACACGCTGCGGTGGTACGAACAGGAAGGGCTGGTCGCGCCGGTCGGTCGGGACTCCGCCGGGCGGCGGCGTTACACCGCCGAGGACCTGAACTGGCTGGTTCTGCTCACCCGGCTGCGCCGCACCGGGATGCCGGTGCGGGACATGCGCCGCTACGCGGAACTGGCCCGCCAGGGCGAGGCCACCCGCGCCGCGCGCCGCGCCCTGTTCGAGAGGCACCGTGACCGGGTGCTGGCCCGGATGGCCGAGCTCCAGGAGGACCTGACGGTCCTCAACCACAAGATCGAGATGTACGGGAAGGGCGATCGATGAAGCAGCGTCGGGTGGGCGTCGACGGGCCGCTGGTCTCCGCGGTCGGGCTCGGCTGCATGGGCATGAGCTTCGCGTACGGGGACCGCGACGACGCGGAGTCCACGCGTGCCCTGCACCGCGCCATCGACCTCGGGGTCAACCACCTCGACACCGCCGACATGTACGGGCGGGGTGACAACGAGGAACTGCTCGGTCCGGTGGTGCGGGCCCGTCGCGACGAGGTGTTCCTGGCGACGAAGTTCGGCAACCGGTTCAGCGGCGAGGGGACCGCGACCGGCATGCCCGGCGCGTACGTGGACAGCAGCGGCGGGTGGGCGCGTGAGGCCTGTGACGCGTCGCTGCGGCGGCTCGGCGTCGACACGATCGACCTCTACTACCTGCACCGCCGCAATCCGGAAACGCCGATCGAGGAGACGGTCGGGGCGATGGCGGAGCTCGTCGCCGCCGGGAAGGTGCGGCTGATCGGCCTCTCCGAGATCAGCCCGGCCACGCTGCGCGCGGCGCAGGAGATCCACCCGATCGCCGCGGTGCAGATGGAGTACTCGCTCTTCACCCGGGACGCGGTCGAAGGCGCGATGCTCGAGACCTGCCGCGAACTCGGGGTTTCCGTCGTGGCCTACTCGCCGGTCGGCCGGGGCATCCTCACCGGCGCGATCACCTCCCGCGAGCAGCTCGCGGCGGACGACTTCCGGGCCCGCGCGCCCCGCTTCGCCGAGGAGAACCTGGCGGCCAACCTCGACCTCGTCGCCGCCGTGCGGGCGGTCGCCGACGAGATCGGCTGCACCCCGGCGCA
Source organism: Micromonospora sp. NPDC049679 (assembly GCF_040659735.1). Taxonomy (NCBI): domain Bacteria; kingdom Bacillati; phylum Actinomycetota; class Actinomycetes; order Micromonosporales; family Micromonosporaceae; genus Micromonospora; species Micromonospora sp. NPDC049679. The sequence continues at coordinate 126,374 of NZ_JBFANZ010000012.1, read as the reverse complement.
GGCCGCGCTCGCCTGGCTGCTCGCCCAGGGCGAGGACATTCTGCCGATTCCCGGCACCAAGCGGGTCCGGTACGTCGAGGAGAACGCGGCCGCCGCCGACCTGACGCTCACCCCGGACCAGGTGGCCCGGCTCTCCGCGGCGGTGCCGCCGGGCGGCGTGGCCGGCGAGCGTTATCCGGAGGCGGCGATGCGGGCGCTCGGGCACTGAGCGCGGTGATCCGCCAAGGGTGGCGGGGGTTGTCGCCACCGCGACCCTCGGCGGATCACCGGTGCTAGAGCGCGAGCACCCGGTCCAGGAAATCGCGGTAGCGGCGCATCGCCATGCGCAACGTCTCCGTGTCCGGCGACAGGCTCTGCCGGCGCGGGTCGAGGTTCATCTGCTCGGCCAACAGGGTCTCGGCCAGGGCGTGCACCGCGTCGGCGACCAGCGCCTGGGCCTGGGCCACCGCCTCCTCCGGCGCGTCCACGAAGATCGCCTTCACGTCGTGCCACTGGTCGCGGTAGGACTGCGCGCGCTCCTCGCTCCACACCGCGATCGGGCTCTCCGCGACGTCGCCGGGGCGCAGGCCCGTTGCCGGCATCGCCCCGACCGCCGCCCCGGCCGCGGCCCCCGTTGCGGAGAGCGCGTCGTCGTGCGCCGTCTCCTGGACATCCTCGCTCTCGACGTCGCTCTCCGGCTCCTCGTCGTCGAACTCCTCGTCCGGCTGGTCCTCCTCGTCCAACTCCTCCGCGCTGTCGAACAGGTCGCCGGCGTCGCCGTGCGCCGTGACTCCGCCCCCGTCGTCCTCGCCCGCGTCGTCCTCGTCGTCGAGGTCGCCCGCCGACCGCGGGCCGTCCGCCCCGTCCGCCCCGTCCGCGTCGGGATCCGTCCGGCCCGGCGTGGCGTGCACCGCCTCCTCCTGATCGCCCTGGGGTGCGTCGACCGGAGCCGGCTCCGCCTCCACCGCGGGCTCCGGCCCGCTCTCCGGCTCCGGCGCGCTGTCCGGTTCGACCACCGTCTCCGGATGCGCGTCCGGGTCGACACCGGGCTCGGTATTCGCGACCGTCGTATTCGCGACCGTGGTCGCGGACGCCTCCGCCGCGATCGGCTCCACCGCGCCATCGGACGCCGTCTCGGAGTCGGCTGCACCGTCCGGCGCGTCGGCCGGCTCCGACGGGCGAGGATCGTCGCGGACGATCACCGGGAACTCGTTCGTCGCCTCGTGTGCCGTTGAATTGTCGGTGGACACCCGGGAAGCCGGCACGGGGAGGCCCAGCGGCGGGAACGCCGCCGAGGGCTCCGTCTGGTCCGGTGACTGGGAAGTCGGCATGGGCTGCATGGCGTGGTCCTCCGTCCGCTCGGGGGCGACCCGGGGAGCCCCTGCCAGGTCTGCCCATGCGCTCGTCCCGTGGACCCGCCGCCCCCGCTGCCCTCCGGACGCCCGGCCGACGCTCCCACGGATCCACCGGCGTCCGATGGATGGCACGGAACCGTCCGGGTGCGCCGGACCGGATGAGGAGGCTGAGGGAGCGCCGTGCGAGAGGTCGGTGCCGGCGCACAGCCACGGTACCGCTCCGACCCCGTCCGCACACCCCCCAACGCCGCGACTGGGGGAGACCCGGGGAACACCGTCGTGGGCCGCCTTGCCGGTGGCGCGGCGCGGTACGGAACAATCGGGCACTGTGCCCGTACCTGATGTGCCAGTAGCCGACACCCCAGCGAGCGCGGCGGCGGCGGCCGGCCGCGCGCGCCCCTCTGCCCTCGATCCGGCGATCGCGGCGCGGTTGCGCCGTACCGCCGAGGGCCTGGTGGCCGCGGTGGTCCGCCAGCACGACTCGGGCGAGGTTCTGATGGTCGCCTGGATGGACGATGAGGCGTTGCACCGCACCCTGACCACCGGCCGCGCCACCTACTGGTCCCGCAGCCGTCGGGAGTACTGGGTGAAGGGGGCCACCTCCGGCAATCACCAGTACGTGAAGTCGGTGGCGCTGGACTGCGACGGCGACGCGCTGCTGGTGAGCGTCGAGCAGGTGGGGCCCGCCTGCCACACCGGCAGCCGCAGTTGCTTCTTCGACGTCCTGCCGGTCACCGGCGACGAGCCGGCGGGGGAGCGCTCATGACCACGGGTGCGGTGAGCCCGGACGAGGCGACCTTCCGCGAGCTGGTCCGGACCCGGCGGGTCATTCCGGTGACCCGGCGGCTGCTCGCCGACGCGGAGACACCGGTCGGCGTCTACCGCAAGCTCGCCGGCGGGCCGGGGACCTTCCTGCTCGAATCCGCCGAGCAGGGTGCCGGCGCGGCGGGCAGCGCCTGGTCGCGTTACTCCTTCATCGGGGTCCGCAGCAGCGCCACGCTGGTGGAGCGGGACGGCGCGGCGCTGTGGCTGGGCACGCCCCCGCCGGGCGTGCCCACCGGTGGCGATCCGGTCCGGGTGCTGCGGGAGACGGTCGCGGCGCTCGCCGAGGCGGAACCGCCCGACGGTGGCGCGGACGACGCGCTGCCGCCGCTGACCGGCGGCATGGTCGGCTACCTGAGCTACGACCTGGTCCGCCGCTTCGAGCGGCTGCCCTCCCACGCCGAGGACGACCTGGGCGTGCCGGAGCTCGGCATGATGCTCGCGACGGATCTGGTGGTCCTCGACCACTTCGACGGCTCGGCGATCCTGGTGGCCAACGCCGTGCTCCCGGCCGAGGAGGACGACCCCGATCGGGCGGCGACGGTCGCGGCGGCCTACCACCACGCGGTGGGCCGGTTGGACGCGATGACCACCGCGCTGTCCCGGCCGATCCCGCCGATGATCTCGACGGTGACCACCGCGCCCGTCGGCGAGGTGATCAGTCGCACGCCGGCGGGCGCCTACCCCGAGGCGGTGGAGGCGGCGAAGGAGGCGATCCGGGCCGGCGAGTGCTTCCAGATCGTGGTGGCCCAGCGTTTCGAGCGGGAGACCACGGCGGATCCGCTCGACGTCTACCGCGTGCTGCGCACCACCAATCCCAGCCCCTACATGTATCTGCTCCGCTTCGACGGCTTCGACGTGGTCGGGTCCTCCCCGGAGGCGCACCTCAAGGTGACGGTCGGCGAGCGCGGCGTCCGGCGGGCGATGCTGCATCCGATCGCCGGCACCCGACCGCGGGGCGTCACCGCGGAACATGACGCGGCGCTCGCCGCCGAGCTGCTCGCCGATCCGAAGGAGCGCTCCGAGCACGTGATGCTCGTCGACCTCGGCCGCAACGACCTGGGCCGGGTCTGCCGGCCGGGGACGGTCGAGGTGCCGGAGTTCGCCACGATCGAGCGCTACAGCCATGTCATGCACATCGTGTCGACGGTGGTGGGGGAGCTGCGTCCCGAACAGACGGCCTTCGACGCGCTCGCCGCGACGTTCCCGGCCGGCACGCTCTCCGGAGCTCCCAAGGTGCGCGCCATGGAGATCATCGAGGGGCTCGAGCCGACCCGGCGGGGCCTGTACGGCGGAACGGTCGGGTACTTCGGCTTCGGTGGCGACATGGACATGGCGATCGCCATCCGCACCGCCCTGATCCGGCAGGGACGTGCCTACGTGCAGGCCGGCGCGGGGATCGTGGCCGACTCCGACCCGGCGGCCGAGGAGCGGGAGACGCGGAGCAAGGCGGCGGCCGTACTCGCCGCGATCGCCGCGGCCGAGACGTTGCGGCCGGCGCGATGAGTCGGCGAGCCCTGACGTACGCGTTGCTGTTCTGCCTCGCCGGCGCGGGCCTCGCGCTCTACGCGGCGACCCGGACCTGGGCGGTGGAGGTGACCGTGCGGCCGGCGCCGCTGCCCGGTCTGCGTACCGCGCGGACCGGCGGGTCGTTGTTGCCGTGGTTGCCGGCGCTGGCGGTCGTCGGCCTGGCCGGAGCCGGCGCGGTGATCGCGACCCGTGGGCTGACGCGTCGGCTGGTCGGGATGCTGCTGCTGCTGATCGGCGTCGGGCTGACGGCGGGCGGTGGCTACGGCGTGCTCGCCGTCGATCCCGGTGGCGCGGGCGCTGGCGCCGCGGCATGGCCGACGCTCTGCGCGGTCGGTGGGCTGCTGCTCGCCGGGGGCGGGCTGGTGACCGCGCTGCGCGGGCAGCACTGGCCGAGCATGGGGGCACGGTACGAGCGCCCGCCGGCGCGGCGCGACGGCGTCGCGGATGGGCCGGTGGAGACGTCGGGCCGGGTCGAGGGCGCCGGAACCAGGCAGGCGTGGGACGCGCTGGACCGCGGCGAGGATCCGACGGTCAGCTGACCGGTTCGCGCGCCGGCGTGTCGATCCGGGTCGCGGCGAGCGCCGAGACGATCCGGCGGATCTCGTCGCGCTGGTGGGCGCGGGCGCGGTCCGCGCAGACCGCCTCCCAGGCGTTGCCGCGTGCGGTCCGCACCCGCGCGTCGCCGACGACGGCCCGTTCGACGGTGTGGACGACTTCGGCGGCGATGGAGAGAACGGCGCGGGGGATGTCGGTGAAGTCGATGCCCGCGTCACGCTGCGCAGTGCTCATGGTGTCCCTACCCCGATGATCTGTTCGACCGGCGCGTGCCGCCGACCAGTGTGCCCGAAACCGATGCTGCCGGCGGCGTGTTTCGACGGTGGTCACCCCCGCGTTAACAGTTCCGTCGCGTCACCGTGGTCAACGAGCCGAGCCCGCGTTCCGCGACCGGTCAACGTCGCTGTCGTCGATGTTCTTCCTTGATCCCCGTCACACCTGGGCGGCGGGCGAGATGCCGCGCCATTGATACCTGTGTTCTCATCAGGGGTATGAGCGGAGCGGTCGGAGGCCTACGGTCGGTGATCTTACCCTCACGGGAGGTTTGGGATTATGCACCAGCCCATACAGTGAGGCGCGCCATACCCCCGACTTGGTCTGCCCCGTGGCGCCACCTAGCATCGGCGCATGACACCCGGAAAGGGGAGTCCGTTGGTGACTGAGCCTGCGCACGCGGAAGACGACCACGCCCGATCGGCGGGGTCGGGGAGTGTGCTCGACGAGATCATCGCCGGAGTGCGCGAGGATGTCGCGCTGCGACAGCAGCGGATCCCGCTGGAGCGGATCCGTGAACTCGCCGCTGCCGCCCCGCCGGCACGCGACGCCTACGCGGCGCTGCGCCGCCCCGGTGTCGCGGTGATCGCCGAGGTCAAGCGCTCCTCGCCGTCCAAGGGGCAGCTCGCCGAGATCCCCAATCCGGCCGACCTCGCCTCCGAATACGCCTCCGGTGGCGCCCGCTGCATCAGCGTGCTCACCGAGGGACGCTGGTTCGGCGGGTCGATCGAGGACCTCGCCGCGGTACGCGCCGCGGTCGACATCCCGGTCCTGCGCAAGGACTTCGTCGTCTCCAGCTATCAGGTGCACGAGGCGCGGGCGCACGGCGCCGACCTCGTCCTGCTGATCGTCGCGGCGCTGGAGCAGAACGTGCTCGTCGGGCTCCTGGAGCGGATCGAGTCGCTGGGCATGACCGCACTGGTCGAGGTCCACGACGAGGAGGAGGCCGACCGCGCGCTGGAGGCCGGGGCGCGGGTCATCGGCGTGAACGCGCGTAACCTTCGTACCCTGGAAGTGGACCGGTCGGTGTTCGAGCGGATCGCGCCCGGGCTGCCCAACGGCATCGTCAAGATCGCCGAGTCCGGTGTCCGCGGTCCACACGACCTGATCCGCTACGCCTCGGCCGGCGCCGACGCCGTCCTGGTCGGGGAGGGTCTGGTGACCCAGAAGAGCCCGCGCGACGCGGTGGCCGAACTGGTCAACGCCGGTAACCACCCGGCGACGCCCAGGCCGGTCCGGTGACCCGCTCGGTCCGGTGATCCGCTCGGTCCCGTCAGCCGCGCGCCATTGCTGCGTGCGGTCCGGTGACCGAGCGTCAACGACGAAGGAGCTTCGATGAGTGCCACGGCCCTGGCCAGCGCGGCCGGCCTGCTGCCCGACGCCAACGGTCACTTCGGCCACTACGGAGGCCGATTCGTTCCGGAGGCGCTGGTGGCGGCGCTCGACGAGCTCGACGCCGCATACCGGCACGCGATGGCCGACGAGGCGTTCCAGGCCGAGTTCGGGGGGCTGCTGCGCGACTACGCCGGCACTCCGTCGCTGCTCTACCGCGCCGAGCGGCTCTCCGCGCGGGTCGGCGCGGAGGTGCTGCTCAAGCGGGAGGACCTCAACCACACCGGCGCGCACAAGGTACGCAACGTGCTCGGTCAGGCGCTGCTCGCCAAGCGGATGGGCAAGCGCCGGGTGATCGCCGAGACCGGGGCGGGGCAGCACGGCGTGGCGAGCGCCACCGCGGCCGCCTACCTCGACCTCGAGTGCGTGGTCTACATGGGCGAGGTGGACACCGAGCGTCAGGCGCTCAACGTGGCGCGCATGCGCATGCTGGGCGCGACCGTGATCCCGGTGACCACCGGCTCGCGCACCCTCAAGGACGCGTGCAACGAGGCGCTGCGGGACTGGGTCGCCAACGTGGAGCACACGCACTACCTGCTCGGCACCGCGTCCGGTCCGCACCCCTTCCCGTCGATGGTCCGTGATTTCGTTCGCGGGATCGGCGTCGAGGCGCGCGCGCAGTGCCTCGACAAGCTCGGGCGGCTGCCCGACGCGATCACCGCGTGCGTGGGCGGCGGCTCCAACGCCATCGGCATCTTCCACGCGTTCATCGGCGACCCCGACGTGCGGCTCTACGGCTTCGAGGCCGGCGGCGAGGGGGTCGAGACCGGTCGGCACGCGGCCAGCATCACCGGTGGCTCCCTGGGCGTGCTGCACGGCGCGCGCACCTACCTGCTGCAGGACTCCGACGGTCAGACGCTCGACTCGCACTCCATCTCGGCGGGTCTCGACTACCCCGCGGTCGGGCCGGAGCACGCCTGGCTCGCCGACGCGGGGCGGGCGACGTACGCGCCGGTGACCGACGCGGAGGCGATGGACGCGTTCCAGTTGCTGTGCCGCACCGAGGGGATCATCCCGGCGATCGAGAGCGCACACGCGCTCGCCGGCACTCTGAAGATCATCCCGGCGCTGACCGAGGAGCTCGGCCGGCAGCCCACGATCGTGGTCAACCTCTCCGGCCGCGGGGACAAGGACGTCCACACGGCCGGCACCTACTTCGGCATCCTCGACGGGCAGGACGGGTGAGCGGGGCGACGACCCCGGCCACCGCGGACGGAAGGGCGATCCGGTGAGCATCGCGGTGGCGTTCGAGAAGGCCCGCGCCGAGGGGCGCGCGGTGCTGGTGGGCTGCATGCCGGCCGGTTTCCCGACGGTCGACGGGAGCATCGCCGCGATGCGCGCGATGGTCGAGGCCGGGGTCGACGTGATCGAGGTCGAACTGCCCTACTCCGACCCGGTCATGGACGGACCGGTCATCCAGAAGGCCAGCGACATCGCGCTCGCCGGCGGGGTGCGCCTCGCGGACGGGCTGCGCGTCATCGAGGCGGTCGCCGCCACCGGCGCCCCGGTGGTCACGATGACGTACTGGAACCCGATCCAGAAATACGGCGTCGACGCCTTCGCCCGCGACCTCGCGGCCGCCGGCGGCACCGGACTGATCACCCCCGACCTGATCCCGGACGAGGCCGAGGAGTGGCTCGCCGCCTCGGACACGTACGACCTGGACCGCACGTTCCTGGTCTCGCCCTCCTCCACCGACGCCCGGATCGCGATGACGGTGGCGCACTGCCGCGGCTTCGTCTACGCGACGGCGCTGATGGGCGTCACGGGTGCGCGTAAGCAGACCTCCAACGCCGCGCCGGCGCTGGTCAGCCGGGTCCGCGCCGTCACCGACCTGCCGGTCGGGGTGGGGCTCGGCGTGGGCAACGGCGCCCAGGCGGCCGAGGTCGGCTCGTTCGCCGACGGCGTGATCGTGGGCAGCGCCCTGATCCGCTGCCTGCTGGACGCGCCGGACCAGGCGGCCGGGCTGGACGCCCTGCGGGCGCTCAGCGCCGAACTCGCCGAGGGCGTGCGCGCGGTCCGTCGCTGACCTGCGCGGGTCCGCCGCCTCAGGCGGTCACCGGGTTCTCCGTCCACGCGCGGACCGTGCTCGGCACGGCCATCTCCGCGGTCTCGGCCTCGGTCGCGTCCGGCAGTTCCGGCTCGGCGTCGCGACGCACGTCGCGGAGCACGCCGGACCGGCCGGCGGCCGCGTCGGCGAGCGCGGTGCGGGTCACCGGCGTCATCGGCTGGGGCAACGCGGCCGGTTCGTGCCAGGAGAGGCGGCAGATCCGGCCGGGCGCGTTGACGGTCGCCTCCCCGCCGTGCAGCCTGGCCCGGAACACGTGGACGAGCACGTCGGGCAGCCCGTCGCCGCCGGCCTCCCCGGTCAGGTGGTAGATGCCGACCAGGTCCACGATCTGTGTCTCCATGCCGGTTTCTTGGCGGATGTCGCGGACCGCGGCGTGCACGGGGCTCTCGGTGGGGCGGATCCTGCCGCCGGGGAGCCCCCACCGACGGTGTCCCTGGGTCTGCTGGCAGAGCAGCACGCGGCCGGCGTCGTCGGAGACGATCGCGGCGACCGCGGAGGTGAGCGAGTTCATAGACAAAAAGCCTACGACTGCGTAAACCCGAAGTCAGCCATGGTGCAATGCCGACCGGACCGGGGTGCCGGAAGGGCCGGTCGCGGCGGTAGCGTGTGCACCCGTGACAGTCGCTGCGATCCCCAGCCCGACCACCTCGGTGTGGCAGCTCGGTCCCGTCCCGATCCGTGCGTACGCGCTCTGCATCGTGCTCGGCATCGTGGTCGCCTGCCTGGTGACCGAGGCCCGGCTGCGTCGCCGGGGCGCACCGCCCTGGGCGGTGCTCGACATCGCCGTCTGGGCGGTCCCCTTCGGCATCATCGGCGCGCGGATCTACCACGTCATCACCTCGCCGCAGCATTACTTCGGCGCGGACGGCAACCCGCTCGCCGCGTTCAAAATCTGGGAGGGTGGCCTCGGGATCTGGGGCGCGGTCGCCGGCGGGGCGGTCGGCGCCTGGCTCGCGGCCCGGCAGCTCGGCATCCCGTTGACGGTCGTCGCCGACGCCCTCGCGCCGGGGCTGCCGCTGGCGCAGGCGATCGGCCGCTTCGGCAACTGGTTCAACAACGAGCTCTTCGGCGGTCCCACGACGCTGCCGTGGGGGCTCGAGGTGCACCGGATGGCGGCGGGGCACGCGGAGCGCGACCTCAACGGCAACCCGATCACCGAGCCGGGGCTCTACCATCCGACCTTCGCCTACGAGGCGCTCTGGAACGTGGGCGTGGCGCTGCTGGTGTTCGCCCTCGACCGGCGGTTCAAGCTGGGCCGCGGTCGTGCCTTCGCGCTGTACGTGATGGGCTACACCGCCGGCCGGTTCTGGATCGAGCTGATGCGCACCGACGAGGCCAACCTGATCCTCGGGTTGCGGGTCAACGTCTGGACGTCGGTGCTGGTCTTCCTCGGTGCCCTGGCCTACTTCGTGCGGGTCCGCGGCCCGCAGGAGTTCCTCGTGCCGGTCGGTGGCGGGCACGTTGCCCTGCCGGCGTCCGGCGACGCCCCGGCCAGCGGTGTGTCCCAGGTCGACGTCTCGGCGGCCGCCCGCCCGGCGGCGAACCCGGCGCCACAGGGCTACCGGGCGGTCGACGAGAAGACGTACCGGCACTACGAGCAGACCGGTGAGCTGCCCGACGACGATGACGATGACGACGCCGGCCTGACCGACGACGGTGAGCTCCTCGACGACTTCGCCGACGACGAGCCGGACGACGACGAGCTCGACGAGCCGGCGGTGGAGGCCGACGAGGTCGACCGGGCGCGCGCGGCGAAGACGTCGGCGGCCGGCGAGGGGTCGCAGCGTCCCGCGGCGCGCGGCGTCGAGGACCGCTGACCAGAGCTCGGAGCGAGGGGACGGCGCCCATGCGTACGGCCGTGGTGGTAGGCGCGGGGATCGGCGGTCTCGCCGCAGCGGGGGCCCTGGCCCGCACCGGATGGCAGGTGACGCTGCTGGAGCGCGACGACCGGGTGCGCGCCGGCCGGACGGCGCTGGTCCTCTGGCCCAACGGCATCCGCGCGTTGCGTGCCCTCGGGCTCGGTGACGGGCTGGACGCCATCGCGACGGCCCTGCCCGACATGGGGGTGCGGCGGCCCGACGGTCACTGGCTGGTGCAGCCCCGGCCAGCGGCGGGGGACCGGACGCCGGTGGTGGTGCACCGGGAGGACCTGCACGACGCCCTGGTCGCCGGGCTGGGCGACCAGGTCGAGATCCACACGGGCGTCTCGGTGCGCAGCGTACGGGTGGGTTCCGGCGCGCGTCCGGCGGTCAGCGACGGCCGACTCACCGTCGAGGCCGACCTGGTGGTCGCCGCGGACGGCATCGACAGCGCGGTGCGTCGGCGGATGGCGCCGGAGTCCACTGTGGTGAGTTCGGGCTGCGCTGCCTGGCGGGCCGTCATCCCCTGGTACCGGGCGCCGCGGCTGCCCGAGGACCGGCCGGTGAGCGGAGAGACGCTCGGTGCCGGCTACCGTTTCGTGGCCGCCTCCCTGGGGGAGCGTGGCTCGTCAGGCGGTTCCAGTCGGGGCGGCATCTACTGGGTGGCGACCGCTGCCGGCGCGCCGCGGCCGGAGCCGCCCGCCACCCAGCTCGCGCTGCTGCGCCGCTGGTTCGCCCACTGGCCCGCCCCGATCGGTGACCTGCTCGCGGCGACCGAGCCCGACGATCTGGTCCAGCAGGAGGTGCGCGAGCTGCGACCACTGCCCCGGGCGTACGGCTTCGCCGCCGGCACCGGTGGCGTGGTGCTGCTCGGGGACGCCGCCCACGCGATGCCGCACCACCTCGGCCAGGGCGCCTGCCTGGCGTTCGAGGATGCCGCGACGCTGCGCTCGGTGGTCCGCGAGGCGGTTCCGGGTCGTCCGCTGCAGGAGGCGGTGGAGGCGTACAGCCGGTTGCGCCGGCCGCGGACGGTGACCGTCGTGCGGCAGACCCGGCGGATGTCGGCCGTGCTGCAGACGCGGGGCCGGTTGGCGCTGCGCGCCCGCGACGCGGCGCTCGGCACGATCAATCCCCGGTTGATGGGGAGCGCGGCCACCGCGGCCGCCCAGTGGAACCCGCCGGCCTGACGCGGCGATCAGGTAACGGGCGGAGGGCGCGGGCCCCCGTCAGAGGGGCGCGGGGGTGGGTTCCGCGATGCAGGCGGTGCCGACCCGACGGAACCCGACCCGGAGGTAGACCCGGGCGACCTCGTCGTTGTCGGCGGAGAGAAAGATCAGGTCGGTCCCGGTGTCCCGCAGGCGTCGGGCCAGCGCGGCGGTGACGGCCGCGCCGAGACCGCGGCGCCGCGCGGACGGCAGGGTCGCCACGGCGACGATCTCGGCCACATCGCCGACCCGCTGTGCCGCGCCGCTGGCCAGCACCCCCTCGGTCGGGGACCCGGCCAGCACCGTGATCTTCCGGCCGGCGGCGGCGCGTTCCCGCTCCCGGGTCGCCTGCGCGGTGTCGGGGTGCCGCAGCGCGGCGTCCCGTTCCGTCGGGCCGGCCTGACCCGTGGCGGTGCCCGGCGCGCCGAACCCGATGCCGGCCACCGCCGCGGCCAGCGCGATGTCGTGGTCGAAGTCCGCCGCCGCCGGATCGACCAGCCGCACCGGTAGGTCAGCGAGCGCGTCAGCGGCCGGCAGGGCGTCGGGGTCGAGCACCATCAGCGGGGCTTCGAGCACGGAGAGCCCGGCCGAGCGGGCCACGGCGAGTAGGTCGGGATGGTTCTCGTGGATCCACTCGAACGACTCGGGCACGTCCAGATCGCGTTGCCGCGCCCGGGCGGAGGTAATGTCGGCGGCGGACGGCGGTTGATCGGCGTCCCGCCGGGGCCGGGCGTAGAACGGCCGACCCGCACCGTCGCGGACGAAGAGCACCAGCCCGCCGATCTGCTCCGCCCGCGCCAGGTCGCGCGGCACGGCGTCGTAGAAGCGGTCCAACCGGTCGAACAGTTCGCTGTCACGGAGCGCCACCGGGCGAGACTACACGTCCCAGATCGTGGACCTGTGATCTATTCGCACTGGTGAAGTGCACCGGACCCTAACGTAGACTCAAGAACCCAGCTAGGGCCGACGTCGTCCCGACCTTGAACACCGCACGTGACGACAGGAGGCCCGGTGGCTCTTCCGCATCCCCAGGGACCGCACCGCTCCCCGTGGCAGACCCGCCCGGGCGAGGGGCTCTACGACCCGGCGTACGAGCACGATGCCTGCGGTGTGGCCTTCGTCGCGGATCTCAACGGCCGCCGGTCGCACGACGTGGTCGGCAAGGGCCTCTCCGCCCTGTGCCGGCTGGACCATCGCGGCGCCCGGGGCGCGGAGCAGAACACCGGCGACGGCGCCGGGATCATGCTGCAGGTCCCCGACGGGTTCCTGCGCGCGGTCGTCGACTTTCCGCTGCCGCCCGCGGGGCACTACGCCACCGGCCTCGTCTTCCTCCCCACCGGCGACGCCGACGAGCTGCGCGCCCGCACCGTGGTGGAGAAGTACGCCCTGGTGGAGGGGGCGGAGATCCTCGGCTGGCGCGACGTGCCCGTCAACGCCGACGACCTCGGTGAGACCGCGCTCGCCGCCCGCCCCCGGATCCGGCAGGTCTTCCTCGCCGCGCGCCGGCTCACCGGGTCGCCCGCCGGGCCCGCGGGCGCCGCCCTGACCGGCCTCGACCTCGACCGGGTGGCGTTCTGCGTGCGCAAGCAGGCCGAGCGGGAGAGCGCCGAGCGCGGCGTGCCGGCCTACTTCCCGTCGCTGTCGTCGCGGACGATGGTCTACAAGGGAATGCTCACCCCCGACCAGTTGCCGGCGTTCTTCCCGGACCTGACCGACGCGCGTGTCACCAGCGCGATCGCGCTGGTGCACTCCCGCTTCTCCACCAACACGTTCCCGTCGTGGCCGCTCGCGCACCCCTACCGTTTGATCGCGCACAACGGCGAGATCAACACGATCCGCGGCAACAAGAACTGGATGAACGCGCGCGAGGCGCTGCTGGCCAGCCCGCAGCTGCCCGGCAACATCAAGCGCGTCTTCCCGGTCTGCACCCCGGGCGCCTCCGACTCGGCCAACTTCGACGAGGTGCTGGAGCTGCTGCACCTGGCCGGCCGCACCCTGCCGCACGCCGTGCTGATGATGATCCCCGAGGCGTGGGAGAACGACCCGGAGATGGATCCGGCGAAGCGGGCGTTCTACCGCTTCCACGCGAGCCTGATGGAGCCGTGGGACGGGCCGGCGGCGGTCGCCTTCACCGACGGCGAGATCGTCGGCGCGGTGCTCGACCGCAACGGCCTGCGCCCCGGCCGGTGGTGGCGCACCGAGGACGGGTTGGTGGTGCTCGGCTCCGAGGCGGGCGTGATCGACCTGGACCCGGCGACGGTCGTCGCCAAGGGCCGGCTCCAGCCGGGCCGGATGTTCCTGGTCGACACCGTGGCCGGCCGGATCGTGCAGGACGACGAGATCAAGGCGGAGCTCGCCGCGGCGCAGCCGTACGACGAGTGGCTGCACGCGGGCCAGATCCACCTCGAGGAGCTCCCGCCCCGCGAGCACATCGTCTACACCCACGACTCGGTCCAGCGTCGGCAGCAGACCTTCGGTTACACCGAGGAGGAGCTGAAGATCCTGCTGGCGCCGATGGCCCGCAGCGGCGCCGAGCCGCTCGGCTCGATGGGCACCGACACCCCCATCGCGCCCCTGTCGACCCGGCCCCGGTTGCTCTACGACTACTTCCACCAGCTCTTCGCCCAGGTGACCAACCCCCCGCTGGACGCGATCCGCGAGGAGATGGTGACCAGCCTGCAGTCCACGATCGGGCCGGAGGGAAACCTGCTGGACCCCGGCCCGGCGAGCTGCCGTCAGATCGTGCTGCCCCACCCGGTGATCGACAACGACGAGCTGGCGAAGCTCCTCTCCATTGACGAGGACGGTGACCTCCCCGGCTTCAAGGCCGTCCGCGTCTCCGGCCTCTACCCGCTGCGCGACGGCAGCGCCGGGCTGAAGGCGCGACTGACCGAGATCTGCCGGCACGTCTCCGAGGCGATCGAGGACGGCGTACGGATCTTCGTCCTCTCCGACCGGGACTCCACCGTCGATCTCGCACCGATCCCGTCGCTGCTGCTCACCGCCGCGGTGCACCAGCACCTGGTCCGCGAGCAGACCCGCACCCAGGTCGCGCTCGTCGTCGAGTCGGGCGACTGCCGCGAGGTGCACCACGCGGCGGTGCTGATCGGCTACGGCGCGGCGGCGGTCAACCCGTACCTCGCGTTCGAATCCGTCGAGGACCTGATCGCCACGGGCGGGCTCACCGGCATCGAGCCGACGAAGGCGGTGCGCAACTACGTCAAGGCGCTCGGCAAGGGCGTACTGAAGATCATGTCGAAGATGGGCATCTCGACGGTGTCGTCGTACTGCGGCGCGCAGGTCTTCGAGGCCGTCGGCCTCGACGCCAAGCTGGTCCAGCGCTACTTCGCCGGCACCCCGGGCAAGCTCGGCGGAGCGGGCCTGGCCGAGCTGCACGCGGAGATCGCCGCGCGGCACGCCCGCGCCTACCCGGCCAACTCCGCGGAGCGCACGCACCGGCGGCTGGAGGTCGGCGGCGAGTACCAGTGGCGCCGCGAGGGGGAGCTGCACCTGTTCAACCCCGAAACGGTCTTCCTGCTGCAGCACGCCACCCGCACCCGTCAGTACGACGTGTTCCGGCGCTACACGGCGAAGGTCGACGAGTTGGCCGCGCAGGCCGGCTCGCTGCGCGGGCTGTTCACGTTCCGGACCGGGGTACGGCCGCCGGTGCCGCTCGACGAGGTCGAGCCCGTCTCGGAGATCGTCAAGCGGTTCGCGACCGGCGCGATGTCGTACGGCTCGATCTCCGCCGAGTCGCACGAGACCCTCGCGGTCGCGATGAACCGTCTCGGCGGTCGCTCCAACACCGGCGAGGGCGGCGAGGACGTCGACCGCCTCTACGACCCGGCCCGCCGCTCGTCGGTCAAGCAGATCGCCAGCGGCCGCTTCGGAGTGACCAGCGAATACCTGGTCAACGCGGACGACCTGCAGATCAAGATGGCGCAGGGCGCGAAGCCCGGCGAGGGTGGCCAACTGCCCGGCAACAAGGTCTGGCCGTGGATCGCCAAGACCCGGCACGCCACTCCGGGAGTCGGCTTGATCTCTCCGCCGCCGCACCACGACATCTACTCCATCGAGGACCTCGCCCAGCTGGTGCACGACCTCAAGTGCGTCAATCCGGCGGCCCGGGTGCACGTCAAGCTGGTCTCCGAGGTCGGGGTCGGCACGGTCGCGGCCGGCGTCGCCAAGCTCAAGGCCGACGTCATCCTGATCTCCGGCCACGACGGCGGCACCGGCGCCTCCCCGCTGAACTCGCTCAAGCACGCCGGCACCCCGTGGGAGCTGGGGCTGGCCGAGGCGCAGCAGACGCTGCTGCTCAACAAGCTGCGCGACCGGGTCACCGTCCAGGTCGACGGGCAGCTCAAGACCGGCCGCGACGTGATGGTGGCGGCGCTGCTCGGCGCGGAGGAGTTCGGTTTCGCCACCGCACCCCTGATCGTGTCGGGCTGCATCATGATGCGGGTCTGCCACCTCGACACCTGCCCGGTCGGGATCGCGACCCAGAACCCGGTGCTGCGGGAGCGTTTCACCGGCCGCCCGGAGTTCGTGGAGAACTTCTTCCTCTTCCTCGCCGAGGAGGTCCGGGGCTACCTCGCCGAGCTGGGCTTCCGCTCGCTGGAGGAGGCGATCGGCCAGGCCGAGCTGCTCGACACCGCGCCCGCGGTGGCGCACTGGAAGGCCGGCGGGCTGGACCTCACCCCGGTGCTGCACGTGCCCGAACTGCCCGAGGGGGCCGCCCGCCGCGGCATCCGGGCCCAGGACCACGGGCTGGAGCAGGCGCTGGACAACGAGCTGATCGCGCTGGCGGCCCCGGCGCTCGCCGACGGCTCGCCGGTGCGGGCGCTGGTCCCGGTCCGCAACGAGCACCGCAGCGTCGGCGCGATGCTCGGCGGGGAGGTCACCCGCCGGTTCGGCGGCAAGGGGCTGCCCGACGACACCATCGAGATCACGCTGGAGGGGACGGCCGGGCAGTCGTTCGGCGCGTTCCTGCCGCGCGGAGTCACGCTGCGCCTCTTCGGCGACGCCAACGACTACGTCGGCAAGGGCCTCTCCGGCGGCCGGCTGATCGTGCGTCCGCACCGGGCCGCGCCGTACCTCAGCGAGGACGCCGGCGGCGGGGACCAGATCATCGCCGGCAACACCATCGTGTACGGGGCGACCGGCGGCGAGCTGTTCCTGCGTGGCCGGGTGGGGGAGCGCTTCGCGGTGCGCAACTCCGGCGCGACGGCGGTGGTCGAGGGGGTCGGCGACCACGGCTGCGAGTACATGACCGGGGGCACCGTGGTGGTGCTCGGCCCGACCGGGCGCAACTTCGCCGCCGGCATGTCCGGCGGCGCCGCGTACCTGTGGCGGTTGGACCCGTCGCTGGTCAACCGGGAGCTGGTCGAGCTGGAGCCGGTCTCGGCCGAGGGCGCGGTGAGCCTGCGCGACCTGGTCGAGCGGCACTTCGCGGAGACCGATTCGGCGGTGGCCGAAGCTCTGCTCAAGCGCTGGCCGGAGGCGGTCGACGAGTTCACCGTCGTCGTGCCGCGCGACTACAAGCGTGTGATGGACGCGATGCGGACCGCCGAAGCCGCCGGCCGTGACGTCGACCAGGCCGTCATGGAGGTTGCTCGTGCCTGACCCGAACGGTTTCCTGCGGTACGACCGCCGGCTGCCCGCCCGCCGACCGGTGCCGGTGCGGATCTCCGACTGGCGGGAGGTCTACCCGCCGGCCAGCGACGAGCTGATCCGCGAGCAGGCCACCCGCTGCATGGACTGTGGCATTCCCTTCTGCCACGACGGCTGCCCGCTGGGCAACCGGATCCCGGACTGGAACGACCTGGTGCGCACCGGCGGCTGGGCCTCGGCGATCGAGTCGCTGCACGCGACCAACAACTTCCCCGAGTTCACCGGGCGGCTCTGCCCGGCGCCGTGCGAGGCGGCCTGTGTGCTCGGCATCGGCGGCGGGCAGCCGGTGACCATCAAGCAGGTCGAGGTGGAGATCATCAACCGGGCGTTCGACGCCGGGCTGGTGACGCCGCAGGCGGTGCCGGAGCCCTCCGGCAAGCGGGTCGCCGTGGTCGGCTCCGGGCCGGCGGGGCTCGCCGCCGCCCAGCAGCTCGCCCGGGCCGGACACGCGGTGACCGTCTACGAGCGCGACGACGCGGTCGGCGGTCTGCTGCGCTACGGGATCCCGGACTTCAAGCTGGAGAAGGAACACATCGACCGGCGGCTGGCGCAGCTCTCTGCCGAGGGCGTGCTCTTCCGGACCGGGGTGAACGTCGGCGTGGACGTGACCGCGGAGCAGTTGCGGGCGGAGCACGACGCGGTGCTGTTGGCCTGCGGTGCGCTCACCGGCCGGGACACGCCGCAGACCCCGGGGCGGGCGGCGCGCGGCGTTCACCTCGCGATGGACCACCTCGTGGCGGCCAACCGGGTGGTGGGCGGCAGGGCCGCGGCGACGCCGATCGACGCCGCCGGCAAGCACGTGATCATCATCGGTGGCGGCGACACCGCCGCGGACTGCCTGGGCGTCGCCCACCGGCAGGGCGCGGCGAGCGTCACCCAGCTCGACCAGTACCCGCTGCCGCCGACCGACCGGGACGAGACGCGCGACCCGTGGCCGACGTGGCCCTGGGTGGTGCGCAACTACCCGGCGCACGAGGAGGGCGGCGAGCGCGTCTTCGCCGTCGCGGTGCAGGAGTTCGTCGCCGACTCCACGGGCGCGCTGCGCGCGATCCGGATCGCGGAGGTCACCGTGGAGCGCCGGGACGGCCAGCGGATCGTCACCATCACCCCCGGTTCGGAGCGGGAGCTTCCCGCCGATCTGGTGCTGCTGGCGATCGGATTCGAGGGCACCGAGGAGCAGCCGCTCCTCGACCAGCTCGGCCTGGCCCGCAACGCGCGCGGCGCGATCGACGCCGCCGGCGACTGGCAGACCGACGCGGCGGGGGTCTTCGTCGCCGGGGACATGCACCGGGGCGCGTCGCTGATCGTCTGGGCGATCGCCGAGGGGCGGTCGGCCGCCGCGGCCATCCACTCCTACCTGGGTGGGGCGGGGGAGCTCCCCGCGCCGGTGACGGCCGCACAGCAGCCGCTCGCCGTACACTGATCGTTTTTTGGCGCGGGGGACATGTCGACCTGACATGTCCCCCGTTGCCATGTGTGGTCGGCGGAAGCAGAGCAATGTCACGGGCGCGTCAGCCAGTGGCGAGCGGGCGCGATGATCGCGAACGTTCCGTGGGGTTAACGCCCCACGGATCCTTCACGATCACGGAATTGCGTGCTGACAGCCCGGTCAGGGCGGCACTAGGATCGACGGACGGTAATGGCGTGCGCCGCTCGGCGTAGGGAGTTGTCCGTGGGTCAGCCAACGACGTTGCACCTCTTCGCCGACGAGTTGCGTCGCGCCCGGGCGGCGGCGGGGATGTCGCAGGACGCGCTGAGCCACCAGATCAACTATTCGGCGTCCCTGGTGGCGAAGATCGAGCTCTCCGAGCGGCGGCCCGGTCGTGACTTCGCCCAGCGCTGCGACGCGGCCCTGGACACCGGCGGCCTGCTCTCCCGCATCCACGACACGCTCAGCGACACCGTCCTGCCCTGGTTCCGGGAGTGGCTGGCGATCGAGCGCGAGGCGACCACGCTGCGGTCGTATGAGCCGTTGGTAGTGCCGGGTCTGCTGCAGACGGAGGGCTACGCGCGGGCGTTGCTCGACGGCGCGAGCCGGTTCACCGAGGACGAGATCGAGCCGCAGGTGGCCGCCCGGATGGAGCGGCAGGCCGTGCTGACCCGAGACCATCCGCCGCAGCTCGTCGTCGTGCTGGACGAATACGTGCTGCGCCGCCCGGTGGGCGGGCCGGCCGTGATGGCCGACCAGCTCCGCCACCTGGCCGAGGTGGGCCGGCGGTGCCGCGTGCACCTGCACGTCGTCCCTGCCGGCGTCGGCGCCTACGCCGGCCTCAACGGAGCCTTCGTGGTCGCGACCCCACCCGACGGTGACGACGTCGCCTATCTGGACAACCAGCTCCAGGGTCAGGTCGTGGACCGGGCGGCGGACGTGTTGTCGGTTCGACAGACGTGGGAGTCTGTGCGGGCGGAGGCGCTGTCCCACGGGCAGACGATGGACCTGATCACGGAGGCGACGCGGACATGGACCTGAGCGGCGCCCTGTGGCTCAAGAGTTCCCGGAGCAGCGGAAACGGCGGCAACTGCGTCGAGGTCGCCGACAACCTGCCCGGCGTGGTCGGCGTGCGGGACAGCAAGGACCGGACCGGGCCCGCGCTGACCTTCGACCCGACGTCGTGGCGGGCATTTGTGCGCAGCGTCAAGCGCTCCTGAACCTGGCTCCCCTGAACGAGGGACATGTCGCGGACATGTCCCTCGTTCGTGTCTTCCCGACAACGATATGTTTCGATATCATTACCGCCAAGTAACAACTGTTACTTACCGGCCACGCGCGCGGCCACGAGGCACCACCCAGCCCTCGTGGAGGTACGTCCATGCGACTCCGTCCGCCGCTGGTCCGCGCCGTTCTGGCGCTGACCCTCGCCTTCACCGCCGTCTTCGTCGCCGCCCCGGCTCAGGCCGCCCCCGCCCTGACCTACGCCGCGCTCGGCGACTCCTACTCCTCCGGGACCGGAGCCCCGCCGTACGACTCCTCCGGCTGCGAGCGCAGCCAGAAGGCGTACGGGCCGCTCTGGGCCGCGGCCAACGGCGTCACCAGCTTCCGCTTCGCCGCCTGCAGTGGCGCGGTGACCGCGGACGTCCGTAACAACCAGCTCTCCGGCCTCGACGCGACCGTCAACCGGGTCACCATCACGATCGGCGGCAACGACGCCGGCTTCGCCAGCGTGCTGACCACCTGCCAGTTGGGCAGCGACTCCGCCTGCGCCACCGCGGTCAACAACGGCAAGACCTTCGCGACCAATCAGCTGCCGGCGCGGCTGGACCAGACGTACGCCGCGATCCGCGGCCGCGCCCCCAACGCCCGGCTGATCGTGCTCGGCTATCCGCGGATCTTCGAGCTCAGCTCGAGCTGCGGGCTGTTCGGCATGAGCCTCTACAAGCGCACGGTGATCAACCAGGGCGCCGACCACCTCGCCGCCGTGATCGCGGGCCGGGCCGGCGCGGCGGGCGCGACGTACGTCGACGTCCGCTCCGCCTTCGCCGGGCACGGGGTCTGCGCGTCCAGCCCGTGGCTCAACGGCCTGACCCTGAACTCCAGCGCCTACCACCCCAACGCCAACGGCTACCGGTACGGCTACCTCGCCGCACTCAACTCCGCGGGTCTCTGACGCTGGAGCACACGCGGGACGGCGCCTGCCGGCGCCGTCCCGCTACGTGTTGTCCGCGATGTAGCGCTCGGGGTCCTTGTCGCCGGTGTCCGCGCCCTGCCCGCCCGGGTGATCCGCCTTGTAGGCCAGGAAGCGGGTGCCGAGTTCCTGACGCAGGTCATCAGGGGCGTTGCGACGGAAGTCCGGGAGCGCGTCGTGCTCCTCCTCGGCCATGTGTTCGTCGTTCTCCTCCCGGGCCTTGCGCACCGCCCGCCACCACTCGTCGCTGCCGACCTCGGCGCGCGCCGCCGCCTGTACGGCGTCACGGATCGAATTGTGGTCCCGGATCGCGTCGTCGGTCTCCTCGGTCGCCTCCTTGCCGTGCCGCAGCAGGTGCGGATAGAACACCGCCTCCTCGGTGGCCGCGTGCAGGTCCAGCAGAACCGAGAGGCTCGCCCAGATGTTGCGCTGCTGCTCGGGCGTCGCCGCGTCGTCGAGGTCGGCGAACTGCCGGCGCATCTCCGTGTGGTCGTCGAGGATCAGGTCCGTCACGTCGCGCATGCTCACTCCGTTTGCTGGGGCGTCTCCCGTGCAGCGAGAGTCATCTTTCCCCGTCCGGAGCGTGCGGCACGCCGGATCGTCGGCGGAACCGGCGGTCGGTGCCGCGGGCGATGGCGTTTCGGGCGCGCCACGCCGGTCGACGCTGCCTGTCCGCCCCGTCGGTGGGTCGGTAAGCTGTCGGCGCGGTCGTCGATGCCCGCCGCCACCGTTTGCGGATCGCCGCCGCGCGCCGCGTCAGGCAGAAATCACGCGACGTTGGGTAACTGTTCGGATATCCGACGGGGGGTCGGCCGGGGGGCCGACCCAGGGGAGAGACTAGCCTGATGGGCGTGACACGCCGCGCGAAAATCGTCTGCACACTTGGCCCCGCCACCTCATCGCCCGAGCGAATCCGAGGCTTGGTCGAGGCGGGCATGGACGTGGCCCGACTCAACTTCAGCCACGGCACGCACGGCGACCACGAGCAGGTCTACCGGCTCGTACGTCAGGCCGCCGAGGTTTCCGGGCGGGCCGTGGCGGTCCTGGCCGACCTGCAGGGTCCGAAGATCCGGCTCGGCCGCTTCGCCGACGGGCCGCACGAGTGGCGCACCGGTGACTCCGTCGTGATCACCAGCGACGACATCGTCGGCACCCGTGACCGGGTCTCCTGCACCTACGCGAAGCTGCCGCAGGAGGTGAAGCCGGGCGACCGGCTGCTCATCGACGACGGCAAGGTCGCGGTGGAGGTCAGCGCGGTCAACGGCAGCGACATCCGCTGTCTGGTGATCGAGGGCGGCCCGGTCTCCAACAACAAGGGCGTCTCGCTGCCCAACGTCGCGGTGAGTGTGCCGGCCATGTCGGACAAGGACGGCGAGGACCTGCGCTTCGCGTTGCGGCTCGGCGTCGACCTGGTCGCGCTCTCCTTCGTGCGCTCGCCCGAGGACATCAAGCTCGTGCACTCGATCATGGACGAGGTGGGCGTACGCCGGCCGGTCCTGGCCAAGGTGGAGAAGCCGGAGGCGGTGACCCACCTCGAAGCGATCGTGGACGCCTTCGACGGCATCATGGTCGCCCGCGGCGACCTCGGCGTCGAACTCCCGCTCGACCAGGTGCCGCTGGTGCAGAAGCGCGCGGTGCAGCTTTCGCGGGAGAGCGCGAAGCCGGTCATCGTGGCGACCCAGATGCTCGACTCGATGATCGAAAACTCGCGACCCACCCGCGCCGAGGCCTCGGACGTCGCCAACGCGGTGCTCGACGGCGCCGACGCGGTGATGCTCTCGGGCGAGACGAGCGTCGGAAAGTTCCCGGTCCTCACGGTCAGCACGATGGCGAAGATCATCACGACCACGGAATCCGGCTCGATCGGCGTGCCCCGGCTGCAGCACGACCCGCGCACCCACGGAGGCGCGCTGACCGTCGCGGCCTCGCAGATCGCCCGCAACATCGGCGCCAAGGCGTTGGTCGCCTTCTCGCAGACCGGCGACACCGTGCGGCGCCTCTCGCGGCTGCACTGCGAACTGCCGCTGCTCGCGTTCACCCCGGTGTCGGAGGTCCGGTGCCAGCTGGCCCTGTCCTGGGGTGTCGAGACGTTCCTGATGCCGTTCGTGCAGCACACCGATGAGATGTTCCGCCAGGTCGACCAGGCCCTGCTCGGTCTCGGCCGGGCCAACCCCGGCGACTACGTGGTGATCGTCGCGGGCAGCCCGCCCGGCACCCCCGGCTCCACCAACACCCTGCGCGTGCACCAGCTCGGTTCGCTGGTCGACGCGGCGGCCGCGGTGCGGGCGATCCAGTGATGGGCGACGCGCCGATCGTCGGGCAGGCCGCCGTCGACCAGCTGCTCGACGTGCTCGACCTGGAAAAGCTCGACGCGGCGACGTTCCGGGGGATGAGCCCGCCGGTCGGACCGCAACGGGTCTACGGTGGGCAGGTCGCCGGCCAGGCCCTGGTCGCCGCCGGCCGCACCGTCGACCCCGAGCGCCTGGTCCACTCGCTGCACGGCTACTTCGTGCGTCCGGGCGACCCCGTCGAGCCGATCGAATACCAGGTGGAGAACGTCCGGGACGGGCGCTCCTTCTCGGTACGCCGGTCCGTCGCCCTGCAGCACGGCAAGCCGATCTTCTTCATGTCCGCCTCGTTCCAGCGGCTCGAGGAGGGGCTCGAACATCAGGCGCCGCAGCCGCCGGACGTGCCGGGGCCCGACGAGGTGCCGACGATGGCCGACCGGCTTTCGCGCTATCCCGAGCGGCTCGGCATCTGGTCGATCATTCCGCGCCCCATGGACGTGCGCTATGTCGGCGAGCCCGGCTGGGTCCGCCCCGGTGACCGGCCGGCCGATCCCTACCAGCGGGTCTGGATGCGCATCGACGGCAAACTCCCCGACGACCCGCTGCTGCATGCCTGCGCCCTGACGTACGCCTCGGATCTGACCCTGCTCGACTCGGTCCTCTCGGTGCACGGCGAGGTCTGGGGTCCCGGCGGTGTGGTCGGCGCGAGCCTCGATCACGCGCTCTGGTTCCACCGGCCGTTCCGCGCCGACGAGTGGTTCCTCTACGACTGCTGGAGCCCGTCCGCCTCCGGCGCCCGCGGCCTCGCCACCGGCCGCATGTTCACCGTCGACGGACGCAACATCGCCACCGTGGTCCAGGAGGGACTGCTGCGCCGGGTCGGCGAATAGGGCGCTTTCGCCGTCACCGACCCGTCCCCGATAGCCTTGCGGGTATGCGTCTCTCCGCCCGGGTCGATTACGCGCTACGGGCCGTCGCCGAACTGGCCGCGGCCGCGGACGCCTCTGCCGACCGCCCCCGCACCCCTGTCACCGCGGAGCAGATCGCGCGGGCGCAGGAGATCCCACCGAAGTTCCTGGAGAGCATCCTGCTGCAGCTGCGGCGGGGTGGCATCGTGCACGCCCAGCGTGGCCCCGAAGGCGGCTACTGGCTGGCGCGTCCGGCCGCGGAGATCTCGCTCGCCCAGGTGATCCGGATCATCGACGGACCCCTGGCCCACGTACGCGGGCATCGCCCGGAGGACCTCGGCTACCGCGGGGCGGCGAGCGCGCTGCAGGAGGTCTGGATCGCCCTGCGGGCCAGCGAACGGGAGATTCTGGAACTGGTCACCGTCGCCGACGTGGCCACGGGCAAGCTGCCCGACCGGGTGCGCGATCTGGTCGCCGACCCCAGCGCCTGGAGCTGAGCAGCCCCCGTCGGGCGCTCTGATTCGCCGCTCTCATCAGCCGGACAAGGGCTTGACGGGGATCCCTCCCTGCGGCATTCTCCACTAAGTCGATAGGAAAGATGGCTAAGGGGGGTGGGCCGTGCGCAAGCTGCTGGTCCTGGCGCTGGTGGGGCTCGCCGCGCAACTGGTCGACGGCGCACTCGGCATGGCATACGGAGTCACGTCCTCGACCCTGCTGCTGCTCGCCGGCGTCGCACCGGCCTCCGCCTCGGCCTCCGTGCACCTCGCCGAAATCGGCACCACGCTCGCGTCCGGGGTGGCGCACTGGCGGTTCGGCAACGTCGACTGGCGGGTCGTCACCCGGATGGCCGTCCCCGGTGCGGTCGGCGCCTTCGCCGGCGCCACCTTCCTCAGCTCCATCTCCACGGAAGCCGCGGCGCCCTGGATGGCGGGAATCCTGCTCGCCCTCGGCACCTACCTGCTCGTGCGCTTCTCCCGGCCGCTCCGGCAGTCCCGGTCCCGTCGGCCGCTGCGCGCCCGTTTCCTGGCCCCGCTCGGCCTGGTCGCGGGCTTCGTCGACGCCACCGGTGGGGGCGGCTGGGGACCCGTCGCCACCCCGTCACTGCTCGTTTCGGGCAGGATGGAGCCACGCAAGGTGATCGGCTCGGTGGACACCTCCGAGGTTCTCGTCGCCGGCGCGGCCAGCCTGGGTTTCCTGATCGGGCTCGGCACGCAGGGTTTCGTCCTGCCGACCGTCGCGGCGTTGCTGATCGGCGGCCTCATCGCCGCGCCGATCGCGGCCTGGCTGGTCCGCATCGTCCCCGCCCAACTGCTCGGCGCCGTGGTCGGCGGCATGATCGTGCTGACCAACGCGCGCACCCTGATGCGCGCCTTCGACGTGGCCCCCGGCGCCCGCCCCGTGGTCTACGTGACGATCGTGGCCGGCTGGATCCTCGCGACCACACTCGCTGTCCGTGCCCTGCTCCGCACCCGCCGCGAGGCGGCGGCCGCGGCCACCGCCGCCGAGCCGACCCACGAGCCCCTCCCCGTCTGATCGCCCACCCACCCCGCCCCACCCACCCCACCCCGCCCCACCCCTCTCTACGGTCGATCAAGGGCAGATGCGCACGGAATGATCTCTAATGGTGTGAATACGCCCTTGATCGACGGGGAAGTCCTTGATCGGCGGGCGTCATGGGGGACCGGCCGGGGGGCGTGGCGCGGCGACGTGGCGACGTGGCGACGTGGCACAGCAGGGAGCGGGGACGGCGCGATGGGCCACGACGGTCCGGAGCTCGCATCACGGACCGCCGCGGCGTTCTCCGGCTCCGGCGCCGAAGCTCCCGGAACCGCGGCCGGCTAACCGTCGGTCCGCCGGTCGCTGACGGCAACCGCCCCCGCCTACCGTCCTCTGTTGCCTGAATCGGCGAAACGAAACACTGTGACCTGCGGCGACACCGTCGTCGGCCCGGTCCGCGCAGCGCGCCGGTCCGCAGCGGGTGGTTACGTCGGGTGGCGGCAGCGGCAACGACGGCCCGCTCACCCCGCCTGCGGCTGGCGCTGTCCGGGCAGGCGTAGGCGGGTGCTGGCCCGAACCGTCAGCCGGGGTTGGAGCAGGGTCGCGGGGGGCACCGCCTCGCCCGCCAGCTTGCGCATGAGCATCGAAACGGCCTGACGCCCCACCTCCTCCGCCGGGATCAGCACCGACGACAGCGCCGGCGTGGTGCGCTCCGCGACCTCGTCGGGGCAGATCGCCACTACCGACACGTCGCGCGGCACGGCGCGCCCCAGGGCCGGCAGCGCCGTCAGCACGTGACCGACCGCCGCCTCGTTGTGCACCACCAGGCCGGTCAGCTCCGGATGCCGATGCAGCAGTCCTGCGAGCTCGTGCCGCACGGCGTCCACGTGCTCCTCGCACGGCTGCGTCACCGCCGCGACGCCGTGCCGCAAGGCGGTCTCGGTCACCCCGGCGCGCGTGCGGTGCGCGAAGCCGGTGTTCCGCTCGTAAACCACGGGCGGCGCGCCGAGCAGCGCGATGTGGCGGTGGCCGAGCGCGGCGAGATGCTCGACGCAGGCTTGACCGGCCCGGTAGAAGTCCAGGTCGACGCAGGTCAAGCCGGCCGCGTCGGCGGGAAAGCCGATCAGTACGCTCGGCCGCTCCAGCGTGCGCAGCAACGGCACCCGTGGGTCGCGCATCTCCACGTCCATCACGACGACGCCGTCGACCATCGCGCTGGCCGCGATGCGGCGCAGCCCCGCCGGCCCCTCGTCCGCCGTCACCAGCAGCACGTCGTGATCGAACTGCCGGGCGGTGGTCACCACCGCGGTCGCGAACTGCATGAGTACGGGCAGGTGCATGGCCGAGCGCAGCGGGAGCACCAGTGCGATCACGTTCGCGCGCTTGCTCGCGAGCGCTCGTGCCCCCGCGTTCGGGTGGTAACCCAGGGTGCGGATGCTGGCCAGCACCCGTTGCCGTGTGATGGCGGAGATCGCCCGCTTACCGCTGAGCACATAGGACACCGTGCTCACCGCCACTCCGGCGTGCCGGGCCACGTCGGCGATGGTGACCATGTCGGCGCGCTTGGCGGGTTGGCGGGGCGGTTGTGGGTGGGCGCCCGGCTGTCCGGTCGGTTCCCCCGTGGTGCGCGCGGACGATGCGTCGGACACTGGGCGCCTCCATCCTCAGCCCGGGCCGGTCGTGGCCGGCCCCGCCGCGTCCGTCACCACGGTCGCCCGGCCCCTGGTGACGGGGGCCATCCCATCGACGAACGTCAGACAGCCCACGGTAGCGCCTGCGGCGCCGCAGACCGGACACGGATGGTGCTGCCGTGGTCGCATCGGGTGCCTTGCCGGGCATCCCGCGCCCGGTCGTGTCCGTCGTCGCACCGCCGGAGCGGAGCGCGATCGGCGACCCGCAAAGCCGCGGGGCGTATGCGCTCGGAAGTGGACGCTCCTGGATGCCGGCCGGTCGCTGCTATCGCCGGACTCGCGCAGGGGAGCCGCTCCTCCCATCACCGCCCGCCCCGTCTGATCCCTGCCGTCCGCCGGGCGGCGTCGCACCGGCCGCGCCCCGGCAGGCGCTTCGCCATCTCGTAAACCGAAGCGCCCCTTCCGTACGGGAAGGGGCGCCCTGCTCAGCGTCGACTCATCCGCGGCGGGTGAGACCGCCCGCCACCTTCTCGGCGATCAGCTCGAACGACCGGACCCGGTCGTCGATGTCGTAGACCATCGCGGTCAGCATCAGCTCGTCCGCCTTGGTGCGTTCCAGCAGCTCGGACAGCTGCCGCTCGACGGTCTCCGGCGACCCGGTCGCCTGCCCCTCCCGGCGGTCGAGCACGAACTCCCGCTCGACGTCCGTGTACGGGTAGGCGGCGGCCTCGTCCGGCGTCGCCAACGGCTCCGGCCGCCCCGCCCGCAGGCGCAGGAACGACAGCGCGCTCGGCCCGGCCAGCCACTCCGCGCGCTCGTCGGTCTCCGCGCAGATCGCGTTCACCGCCACCATCGCGTACGGCCGATCGAGCCACTGTGACGGCCGGAAGTGCTCGCGGTAGAGCGCCAACGCCGGCAGCGTGTTCTGCGCGCTGAAGTGGTGCGCGAACGAGAACGGCAACCCGAGCATCCCGGCGAGCTGCGCGCTGAAGCCGCTCGAACCGAGCAGCCAGATCGTCGGCATGTCGCCGCGTCCCGGCGTCGCGATGATGCGCTGCCGCGGGTCACCGGCGAAGTAGCCGATCAGGTCTCCCAGCTCCTGCGGGAAACCCTCCGCCGACAGCCCTTCCATCGTCCGCCGCAGCGCGAGCGCGGTGCCCTGGTCGGTGCCGGGCGCCCGCCCGATGCCCAAGTCGATGCGGCCGGGATGCAACGCCTCCAGCGTGCCGAACTGTTCGGCGACCACGAGCGGCGCGTGGTTGGGCAGCATCACCCCACCGGATCCGACCCGGATCGTCGAGGTCGCGGCGGCGAGGTGCGCGAGCAGGACCGCCGGCGCGGAGCTCGCGATGGCCGGCATGTTGTGGTGCTCGGCCACCCAGAAGCGGTGGTAGCCCAACTGCTCGGTGCGGCGGGCCAGTTCGGTGGTGTGGCGCAGGGCGTCGCCGGCGCTGGTGCCGGCGGCGACGGGTGCGAGGTCAAGAACAGAGAGGGGTACGTCGATCACACGTTCCTCCAACCCGGTTCGGACGGTGTTTGTTCCAGGTCATCACGGTTTCGCCCCGACATGCCGGTCGAGCGCGGCGACGGCGGCGTACTGACAGAGCCCCATGATGTCGCGGGACTCGTTGGTGAACAGGTAGCGCGGACAGACGTAGACCTTGTCGCGCTTGACGATGCGGTTGGCGATCCGGCAGCCGTCGGAATGGATGAACCCTTGCACAGAATGCCCGGGATGGGTGGTGACAAACTCCCGTTGCCAGTCGGTCAGGACAATCGGTCGCTCGTGCTTCTTTCCGGGGCCGGGCTGTGGGAACAGGCACGGCCAGTGCTCGGCGGTGCTCGATCCAGATGCTTATAGTCGAACGCGTGTTCGATGCTTCTTCGGTGCCCCCGGTGGGATTTGAACCCACACTGTCGGAGGTTTGAGCTCCGTCTCTCTGCCGTTGGAGTACGGGGACTTTCCGGCCGGTCTGTGCGATGGCCTCCATAAGCCTACCCACTACGCTATGGGTGGCGACACCCGGTGCGGTGGTGTCGGGGACACATGTTGTTGGGGGTAGGGGTTCGTGGCCGAGACGCAGGCGGGTGCCGAGCGCAGGCGGGTGCTGATCGCGGAGGACGAGGCGCTCATCCGCCTCGATCTCGCGGAGATGCTCGTCGAGGAGGGCTACGACGTCGTGGGGGAGGCGGGCGACGGTGAGACCGCCGTACGCCTCGCCGAGGAGGTGAAGCCGGACCTGGTCATCCTCGACATCAAGATGCCGATCATGGACGGGCTCGCGGCCGCCGAGCGGATCGCCGCCGCGCGTATCGCCCCGGTCATCATTCTGACCGCGTTCAGCCAGCGTGACCTGGTTGAGCGGGCGCGGGCGGCGGGCGCGATGGCGTACCTGGTGAAGCCCTTCCAGAAGAGCGACCTGGTCCCGGCGATCGAGATCGCGCTTTCCCGCTACGCGGAGATCGCCACGCTCGAGTCCGAGGTCGCCGGGTTGAGTGACCGTCTGGAGACCCGCAAGGCGGTGGAGCGGGCCAAGGGCGCGTTGATGACCAGTTACGGCATGACGGAGCCGCAGGCGTTCAAGTGGATCCAGCGGATGGCGATGGATCACCGCATGACCATGCGCGAAGTAGCCGAACGGATCTTGACGGAGACGCCGAGCGGCTCTGGCCAGCCACAACAGTAGATGCGTATTACAAGGATCACGTCGATACGGGCACACTACGTAACGGTTTAGCCAACGCCGACGCCTAGACCTTACGGCCAACCTCGCTGGTGGGATAACGTCCCGGCCCAAGACCGGTTGATGGTCAGCTTCGTCACACCCGCAAGAGCCAATCGGCGGTGGGTGGCACGGGGCACTGGACGAGGAGGGGTTCGAGCCTTGAGGCAGAAGCTCGCACGCGTGCTCGGGGGCGTCGCCGTTCTGGCGCTCGTCACCGGAGTCGCCGCCTGCAACAGCGGGGGCGGCAACGATACGGCTGGTGGCGAATCTTGTGGCAGCAAGATCGCTTTCTTTGGGGCGCTGACCGGTAGCTCGGCGGCGCTCGGCATCAACGAGAACAACGGCGTGAAGCTCGCGGTCGACAAGTACAACAAGGAGAACGCGGACTGCAAGGTCGAACTGGTGCCCCTGGACTCGCAGGGCAGCCCGGACCAGGCGCCGCAGTTGGCGCAGAAGGCGATCGACGACGAGAAGATCCTCGGCATCGTCGGGCCGGCCTACTCCGGTGAGTCGGAAGCCGCCAACCCGCTCTTCTCCGAGGCCGGTCTGGTGCACATCACCGCGTCCGCGACGCGGCCGAGCCTCGCCAACCAGAAGTGGAAGACCTTCTTCCGCGCGGTCGGCAACGACCTGAGCCAGGGCCCGGCGGCCGGCCGGTACATCAAGAACGTGATGAAGGCTGAGAAGGTCTTCGTCATCGACGACCAGTCCGCCTACGGCGCCGGTCTCGCCGACGAGGTCAAGAAGGTGCTCGGCCCGGCGGTCGTCGGCACGGACAAGGTCCAGGGCGAGGGCAAGCAGACCGAGTTCTCCGCGACGGTCACCAAGGTGAAGGCCTCCGGTGCCACGGCCATCTTCTACGGTGGCTACTACCAGGAGGCCGGCATCATCCGCAAGCAGCTCACCGCTGCCGGCGTGACCGCCGTTCTGGTCGCCGGCGACGGCACCAACGACCCCTCCTACATCAAGTCGGCCGGCCAGGCGGCCGCCGAGGGCACGATCCTGACCTGTCCGTGCGCGCCGGCCGCCGAGGCCCGCGGCACGTTCGCCGCGGACTACAAGGCGCTGCACGGCACCGACCCGGGCACCTACAGCGACACCGCCTACGACGCGGCGAACATCCTGCTCAGCGGTATCAAGGCGGGGAAGAACACCCGTTCCGCGATGCTGGACTACGTGAAGTCGTACACCGGCGAGGGGGTCGCGGCGAAGTACAAGTTCACCGAGACCGGCGAGCTGGACCCGGCGGAGGTCAAGGTCTGGGCGTTCAAGGTCAAGGGCGGCCAGGTCGTGCCGGACCAGGAGATTCCGAAGGAGTAACTGACCGGCTTTCTGCCGCAGTCATGCTCTGATCGCGGGTGCGGCCGGGAGCACTCCCGGCCGCACCCGATTGTCTTTTCCAAGCCTGATGGAGCACCCTCCTTGGACTTCAACGGATTGTTCTCCAACTTCGGAGAACTCACCACGAACGGCCTGACGCAGGGCGCGATCTACGCCCTCGTCGCGCTGGGTTACACGCTGGTCTACGGCGTGCTGAGACTCATCAACTTCGCCCACTCCGAGGTCTTCATCGCCGGTGCGTTCGCCGCGCTGTGGACGTGGAGCGCGTTCGGCCTCGACCAGAACTCGACAGTCAGCGGGTTCGGTACGATCGTTCTCTATCTGCTGGTCGCGATGCTCGCCGCGGCACTGGCCTCGGCCGCGACCGCGACGGTCGTCGAGCGGGTCGCCTACCGGCCGCTGCGTAAGCGCAACGCGCCGCCGCTGGCCTTCCTGATCACCGCCATCGGCGCCTCGTTCGTCATCGCCGAGGCGTTCGGCATCCACACCCGCCGGCTGCCGCAGGGCGTGCCGGAACTGGTGAGCAATAAGGAACTCTTCAGCATCGCCGGCGTGCCGATCTACCCGGTGCAGGTGCTGACCGTCGGCGCCGCGCTGGTGATGATGATCGGCCTGGACGTCTTCATCAACCGCAGCCGGCTGGGCCGGGGCGTCCGGGCGGTGGCCCAGGACCCCAACACGGCGGCGCTGATGGGGGTCAACAAGGACCGCATCATCATGATCGTGTTCATCGTCGGCGGTTTGATGGCCGGGGTTGCCGGCATGCTCTACAACGTCCGGATCGGGGTGCTCGCCTCCAGCGCCGGCTTCCTGCTCGGGCTCAAGGCCTTCACCGCGGCCGTACTGGGCGGCATCGGCAACCTGCGCGGCGCGCTCCTCGGCGGTCTGTTGCTGGGGCTGACCGAGAACTACGCCTCCTCGCTCTTCGGGAGCGCTTGGCGGGAGTTCACCGCCTTCGCGGTCCTGGTCGTGCTGCTGATGTTCCGGCCGACCGGTCTGCTCGGCGAGTCTCTGGGGAGGGCGCGGGCATGACGGCCATCGTGGACAAGATGCGCGCGGGGCGTGAGGCCGCCGGCGAGCGGTGGCGCGGGTCGCCGCGCTGGGTGCGCTGGGCCGTCCTGGCGGCGGTGATCGCGTTTTTCTACGCCCTGCCGAACAGGGAGTTCTACCAGTATCTGGGGCCGATCCCGACGACGGGTTCCAACTTCGGCCAGGTGCTGTTCATGGTCTCCATCTACGTGCTGCTGGCGGTCGGGCTCAACATCGTGGTCGGCTTCGCCGGCCTGCTCGACCTGGGGTATTTCGGGTTCTACGCGGTCGGCGCCTACACGGTCGCCGTGCTGACCTCGCCGAGTAGTGACATCAAGACGCTCTGGCCGTGGCTGCTCGTGGTGCCGTTCGCCATTGCCGCCACGATGATCTCCGGGGTGACGCTGGGGGCCCCCACGCTGCGACTGCGTGGTGACTACCTGGCGATCGTGACCCTGGGCTTCGCGGAGATGATCCGGATCGCGGCGACCAGTTCCGAGTTCCTGAAGGGACAGCGCGGCCTCAACCAGATTCCGCATCCGCCCGGCACGTACGCCGACGGCAAGCCGGTCTTCGGCGTGCTGGACGCCCGTCCCTACTACTGGCTGGTCCTCACCATCATCATCCTGGTGGTGATCGGCGTGCGGAACCTGACCCACAGCCGGGTCGGTCGGGCCTGGGTGTCGATCCGCGAGGACGAGGACGCGGCCCAGCTGATGGGCGTGCCGACCTTCAAGTTCAAGCTCTGGGCGTTCGCCTCGGGCGCGGCGATCGCTGGTCTGGCCGGCGCGCTCTACGCCGGAAAGCAGAACTTCGTCAACTCGCAACCCTTCGCCCTGGAAAACTCGATCATCATTCTGGCGGCGGTGATCCTGGGTGGGTCCGGCAACCTCGTCGGCGCGATCGTCGGTGGCGGCCTCGCCTATTACCTGATCGAGCGGTTCCGCGACATCGAGCTTCTCGGGATCGAACTCTACGAGTACCGGTTCCTGTTCTTCGGCCTCGTCCTGATCATTATGATGATCTTCCGGCCGCAGGGGCTGATCCCGAACCGACGACGCGCGGCGGAGTTCAAGGATCGCCGCAAGGAGGTGACCGTCGGTGAGTGACACCGTGCAGACCGACGCCCCGCAGAGCGAGAGCGTGGCGGCCGCGGCCGAGAGCGGGCGCGAGCCCCTGCTCGAGGTCGACAACGTGACGCTGCGCTTCGGCGGCGTCGTGGCGCTGAACAACGTGGACTTCACCCTCTACAAGGGAGAGATCCTCGGGCTGATCGGTCCCAACGGCGCGGGGAAGACCACCTGCTTCAACGCGATGACCGGCATCTACCAGCCCACCGAGGGCGAGATCCGGTTCCGCGGCGAGCGGCTGGCCGGCAAGAAGCGCCACCACATCACCAAGATGGGGATGGCCCGGACGTTCCAGAACATCCGGCTCTTCCCCGAGATGACCGCCCTGGAGAACGTGCAGGTCGGCGCGGACGCGCATCACAAGACCAGCGTGATCTCCGCGCTGCTGCGGCTGCCGCGGCACTGGCGCGAGGAGCGCGAAGGGCTGGAGAAGGCGCGGCAGTTGCTGGAGTTCGTCGGCATCGCCCACCGGATGCACGAGACCGCGCGCAACCTGTCGTACGGCGAGCAGCGGCGCCTGGAGATCGCCCGGGCGCTCGCCACCGATCCCGTGCTGCTCTGCCTGGACGAGCCGGCCGCCGGATTCAACCCGGCGGAGAAGGAGGAGTTGCTCCAGCTCATCCGGCAGATCCGGGACCGGGGCGTGACCGTGCTGCTCATCGAGCACGACATGCGGCTGGTGATGGGCGTGACGGACCGGATCGTGGTGCTGGAGTTCGGAAAGAAGATCGCCGAAGGGCTCCCCGCCGAGGTGCGGGAGGACCCGAAGGTGATCGCGGCCTACCTGGGAGTGCCGGACGATGCTGCTTGAGATCGAGAACGTCAGCCTGCTCTACGGGCGGATCCAGGCGCTGCACGGCATCAGCCTGACGGTCAACGAGGGCGAGGTGGTGGCCCTGATCGGCGCGAACGGCGCCGGTAAGTCCACCACCATGCGGGCGATCTCCGGGATCCGGCCGATCGCCGGGGGGAGCATCCGCTTCGAGGGAGAGGACATCTCGAAGCTCCGCGCCGACCTGCGGGTGCGGCGCGGGCTCTGCCAGGCGCCCGAGGGGCGGGGGATCTTCCCCGGCATGACCGTGCTGGAGAACCTCGACATGGGGGCCTACACGCGGCGGGACCGGGCCGGCATCGCGGCCGACCTCGACCGGGTGCTGGAGCTCTTCCCGCGGCTGGCCGAGCGGCGCAAGCAGGCGGGCGGCACGCTGTCGGGTGGCGAACAGCAGATGCTCGCCGTCGGTCGCGCGCTGATGAGCCGGCCGAAGCTGCTGCTGCTCGACGAGCCCTCCATGGGGCTCGCGCCGATGCTGATCCAGCAGATCTTCTCCATCATCACGGAGATCAACCAGCAGGGCACGACCGTGCTGCTCGTCGAGCAGAACGCCCAGCAGGCGCTCTCCCGGGCGCACCGCGCGTACGTCCTGGAAACAGGGCGGATCGTGAAGAGCGGCAGCGGCCAGGAACTGCTGCACGACCCGGCCGTGAAAGAGGCGTACCTGGGCGTCGCGTAGGTCGTCGGGTACGTTTGGCAACTCGTGGAGGAAATGAATGTTCATCACAAATAGCCGCGGCCGCCGTGCCGCGGTGGGTCTCGCCGGCGCCGCCGCGCTCGCCTTCTCGCTCACCGCGTGCGGTGAGAAGGAGAGCACGAGCCAGCCGGGCGGCGGACCCAGTGTCGCGACGTCCGTCGACGCGGCCCTCGCCGCCAAGGTGCCGGACGCCATCAAGTCGGACGGCAAGATCCTGGTGGGCACGGACGCCACCTACGCCCCGGCCGAGTTCATGGACACCGACGGCAAGACCGTCATCGGCTTCGACGTCGACCTGTTCAAGGCCGTCGCCGGCAAGCTCGGGCTGCAGGCGGAGTTCGTGCCGTCGACCTTCGGCGACATCATCCCGGGTGTCGGCAGCGGAAAGTACGAGATCGGTGTCTCGTCGTTCACGGTCAACCCGGAGCGCAAGGCGACGGCGCAGATGGTGAGCTACTTCCAGGTCGGCACCCAGTGGGCGACCAAGAAGGGCAACGCCGCCGGCGTCGCGATCGACAACGCGTGCGGCAAGAAGATCGCCGTCCAGAAGGACACCGTGCAGGTCGAGGACATCACCAAGCGGTCCAAGGCGTGCACCGATGCCGGCAAGCCGGCGATCACGATCGACCAGTACGCGGGCCAGGACCAGGCGACCACCGCGGTCGTGTCCGGTAAGGACGACGCGATGCTCGCCGACTACCCGGTCGGGGTCTACGCGGTGACGCAGTCCAACGGGCAGCTGGACCTGCTGGGCGACCCCTACGAGGCCGCGCCGTACGGGTACGTGGTCGGCAAGGACCAGACGGCGTTCGCCGAGGCCGTCCGCGACGCGGTGAAGGCCCTGATCTCCGACGGCTCCTACAAGACGATCCTCGAGAAATGGAAGGTTCAGGGCGGCGCGATCACCGATCCGGCGATCAACCCCTGATTTCACTGTCATGACGATGACGCAAGTGACACCCGAGCGGGCACGGCCTGAACCCATCAAGGCCGTGCCCGTGCGGCATCCCGGCCGATGGGCCGCGGTCGCCGTGCTGGCCGTACTGGCCGCGATGTTCGTGCACGTACTGCTCACGAACGACGCCTTCCAATGGTCGTTCATGGTCGACAACATGTTCCGGCCGCCGGTTATCCAGGGGCTGGTCCAGGGCACCATCCTGATGACGGTCACTGCGATGACCCTCGGGGTGATCCTGGGCGTCATTGTCGCGGTCATGCGGTTGTCCACCAACCCGATCCTGCGCGTGGTGGCGTGGCTGTTCACCTGGTTCTTCCGGGCGGTGCCCCGGTTGGTGCTGCTGGCGGTCTTCGGCAACCTGGGCATCCTGTGGAGCCGTATCGAGTTCGGGGTGCCGTTCGACACCCAGATCGGCAAGCTGTTCGGCATCGACAACCTGGAACTCCGGGCCTTCGGGTTCACCTCCCGTGACCTGCTGACCGGCTTCATGGCGGGGCTTCTCGGGCTCGCGCTCTCCGAAGCGGCGTACATGGCCGAGATCGTGCGGGCCGGCATCCAGTCGGTCGACGAGGGGCAGGGCGAGGCGGCGACGGCACTGGGCATGAGCCGGGGGCAGACGCTGCGCCGGGTCGTGCTGCCGCAGGCGATGCGGGTGATCATCCCACCCACCGGCAACGAGACCATCGCCATGCTCAAGGACACGTCGCTGTTGATGGCGGTGCCGTACTCCATCGAGCTGTTCTTCCAGCTCGACGCGATCGGAAACCGCACCTTCCTGCCCTTCCCGATGTATGTCGCGGCCTGCCTCTGGTACCTCCTGCTCACCAGCGTCCTGCTCGTCGGGCAGTACTTCCTGGAGCGGCACTTCTCGCGGGGCTACGGCCAGAGCCAGCGGGCCCGGATGCGGCTGCGCAATATCACCGCGGAGACCGGCGGTCGGATGGGGGAGGCATGACGGAATCGACAGCGGACCTGATGGTCCGGGCGGAGAACGTGCACAAGTCCTTCGGCCCGCTCGAGGTGCTCAAGGGGATCGACCTGGCGGTCCGGCCGGGCGAGGTCTGCTGCGTGATCGGCCCGTCCGGCTCCGGCAAGTCGACCTTCCTGCGCTGCATCAACCACCTGGAGAAGATCAACGGCGGCCGGATCTGGGTCGACGGTGACCTCGTGGGCTACCGCGAGCGCGGCGGCAAGCTGCACGAGCTGCGCGAGAAGGAGGTCGCCGCGCAACGCCAGTCGATCGGCATGGTGTTCCAGCGGTTCAACCTCTTTCCGCACATGACGGCGCTGGAAAATGTCATGGAGGCGCCGCTGCGGGTCCGGCGGGAGTCGAAGGCCGAGGTCCGCGAGCGGGCGACCGCGTTGCTGGCGCGGGTCGGCCTGGGTGACAAGGTCGGCACCTATCCGGGTCAGCTCTCCGGCGGGCAGCAGCAGCGGGTGGCGATCGCCCGGGCGCTGGCGATGCGCCCGAAGCTGATGCTCTTCGACGAGCCGACCAGCGCGCTCGACCCCGAGCTGGTCGGTGAGGTCCTGGACGTGATGAAGGACCTCGCGCAGGAGGGGATGACGATGGTCGTGGTCACCCACGAGATCGGCTTCGCCCGCGAGGTCGGGGATTCGTTGATCTTCATGGACGACGGCGTGGTGGTCGAGGCCGGCGCGCCGCGGGACGTGATCGCGAATCCGCAGCACGATCGCACCAAGGCGTTTCTCGGCAAGGTGCTCTAGCTCACGCGTCGACGCCGCGCCCCGCGCTCGGAGCGCGGGGCGCGGCGTCGTTTCGTCGGAGTCCCCGACTAGAGTCGTCTGACGTGACCGACAACGTTCCCCGCCTGCTCCTTCTCGACGGCCACTCGCTGGCCTACCGGGCGTTCTTCGCCCTGCCGGTGGAGAACTTCTCCACCTCGACGGGGCAGCCGACCAACGCGGTCTACGGCTTCACCTCGATGCTGATCAATGTGCTCCGCGATGAGCGGCCCACGCACATCGTGGTCGCCTTCGACGTCTCCCGCCGCTCGTTCCGCACGGAGCGCTACGCCGAATACAAGGCGGGGCGCGCGGAGAGCCCGGCCGACTTCGCCGGCCAGGTCAGCCTGGTGAAGGAGGTCCTCACGGCGTTGCGGATCCCGGCGGTGGAGATGCCGGGTTACGAGGCTGACGACGTGATCGCGACGCTCGCCTGTCAGGGGCGCGACGCCGGCATGGAGGTGCTGATCTGCAGCGGCGACCGCGACGCCTTCCAGTTGGTCGGCGACCGGGTCACCGTGCTCTACCCCCGCAAGGGCGTCTCCGACCTCGCGCGGATGGACCCCGCCGCGATCACCGAAAAATACGGTGTCGGCCCCGACCACTACCGTCATCTGGCGGCGCTCGTCGGGGAGTCCAGTGACAACCTGCCCGGCGTGCCGGGTGTGGGACCGAAGACGGCCGCTAAGTGGATCAACCTGTACGGCGGCCTCGACGGGGTCATCGCGCACGCCGACGAGATCAAGGGCAAGGCGGGGGACAGCCTGCGCGAGCGGCTGGCCGACGTGATCCGCAACTTCGAGATCAACTGTCTCGTCTCCGATCTCGAGCTGCCGGTGCGGCCGGCGGAGGCGCACTGGCCCGGCTGGGACCGTGAGGCCGTCCACCAGGTCTTCGACGCGTTGCAGTTCCGGATCCTGCGCGACCGGCTCTACCAGTACCTGGAGTCGGTGGAGCCCGAGGCCGAAGCCGGCTTCGAGCTGTCCGGGGAGATCCTGGCCACCGGCGCGGTGGCGCCGTGGTTGGCCGCGCACGCCCGCCCGGGCGTTTCGGTCGGGGTCGCGGTGGCCGGCGCTTTCGGCCGGGGCACCGGATCGCTGACCGGGATCGCGCTGGCGACCGCCGACGGGACGGCCGCGTCGTTCGACCCGGCCGGGCTGGACGCCGCCGACGAGGTCGCGGTGGCGCAATGGCTCGGCGACCGCGAGCGCCCCAAGGTGCTGCACGACAGCAAGCCGGCGCTGCTGGCGTTCTCGGCGCACGGTTGGACTCTGCGGGGGGTGGTCCGCGACACCGCGCTCGCGGCCTACCTGGCGCGTCCCGACCAGCGCTCCTACGACCTCGTCGACCTGGCGCTGCGCTATCTCCACCGTGAGCTGCGGGTGGACCTGCCGGAGAGCGGTCAGCTCACCCTCGACGGACTGGGGGACGACGGCGAGGCCGAGCAGAACCTGATGCTGCGGGCCCGGGCGACCCTGGACCTGGCCGACGCGATCGACGCGGAGCTGTCCCGCGACGGCGAGCAGTCCGGACGGCTGCTCGCCGAGGTGGAGCTCCCGCTGGTGGACGTGCTGGCCGGGCTGGAGTGGGTCGGCATCGCCGCGGACACGCACTACCTGTCGGAGTTGGAGGCGCACTTCGCCGCCGAGGTCAAGGCGGCGGCCCAGTCGGCGTACGAGGTGGTGGGGCGGGAGTTCAACCTCGGCTCGCCCAAGCAGTTGCAGGAGATCCTTTTCACCGAGCTGGGGCTCCCCAAGACCAAGAAGATCAAGACGGGCTACACGACGGACGCCGACGCCCTGCAGTGGCTCTACGCGCAGAACCCGCACCCGGTCCTGGCACACCTGCTGCGGCACCGCGATGTCGCCAAGCTCAAGTCCACGGTGGACGGCCTACTCAAGTCGGTCTCCGACGACGCGCGCATCCACACCACGTTCAACCAGACCGTGGCGGCCACCGGCCGGCTGTCGTCGACCGACCCCAACCTGCAGAACATCCCGATCCGCACCGAGGAGGGGCGTCGCATCCGGCGCGCGTTCGTGGTGGGCGAGGGCTACGAGTGCCTGCTGACCGCCGACTACAGCCAGATCGAGATGCGCATCATGGCGCACCTGTCCAAGGACGAGGCGCTGATCGAGGCGTTCAACTCGGGCGCGGACTTCCACGCCACCACGGCCTCGTCGGTCTTCGGGGTGGGGGTGGACGAGGTCACCGGGGAGCAGCGTCGCCGGATCAAGGCGATGAACTACGGCCTGGCCTACGGCCTGAGCGCCTTCGGCCTCTCCCAGCAGCTCAACATCTCCGCCGACGAGGCCCGCGGGCTGATGGGCGACTACTTCGGTCGGTTCGGCGGGATCCGCGACTATCTGGAGGCGGTCGTCGAGCAGGCGCGCCGCGACGGCTACACGCAGACGATCCTCGGTCGTCGGCGTTACCTGCCGGACCTGGTCAGCGACAACCGGCAGCGGCGGGAGATGGCCGAGCGGATGGCGCTCAACGCGCCTATCCAGGGTTCGGCCGCCGACATCATCAAGGTCGCCATGCTGCACGTCGACACCGCGCTGCGCGCGTCCGACCTGCGCTCGCGGATGCTGCTCCAGGTCCACGACGAACTCATCTTCGAGGTGGCGCCCGGCGAGACCGAGGCGTTGGAGGCGTTGGTGCGTCGGGAGATGGGGGGCGCCTATCCGCTCTCGGTGCCGCTGGAGGTGTCGGTGGGACTGGGCCGCGACTGGAACAGCGCCGACCACTGATCCACGCCACAATGGCGGCGGGCGCGCCGGCCGTAGCCGATGCGCCCGCCGCTGTGGTTCGTGGCCGGTCTGATGGTCCGCTGTCCACGCGGCGCCGGCCGGCCACCGCATCACTCGGCGTTATCGGCGGCGCCCGCCACCGCCACCACCACGGCCACCACCACGGCTGGCTCCAGCGCCCTGCCGGGCACTCATCTCGTCCAGGAGTTGCCGCTTGTTCTTCGCCTCGACGTCCTGGATCCCGGCCTCACGGGCGCGCTGCTGAACTTCACCGGTCCGCACCGAACGAGCGTTCCTGTCAGTCACTGTGCCCTCCTCCGTGATGACTACCTGCCTTCGCCCATCGAATACCCGGGCCGGATGGCACCAACCACGGATCCATTACGGATTTGCCGGGTGGTCGTCACGGAGTGTGGCGGAGTGCGGTGGCGCCTACGGGGTGATCTCCGCGATCGGCAGTGCGAGCGGAAAAGGCTGCGGCAACTCCAGCAGCTGCGCGCTCTCGGCGACCAACTCGTACTCGCGCCGCCCGCTCAGACCCGGCTGCGCCGAGAGCCGGTAGGCGAAGACGTGCACCGGGTCCTGCTCGACGCGCCAGTAGAACGGGATGCCGGCGGCGGCGTACTCGACGGGCTTGATCAGCCGGTCCGTTCGCCGGGTGCTGGTCGAGACCACCTCGACGGCGAGCACCACCTGCTCGGGGGTGAAGAAGTGCCGGCTCGTCTCGCCGCCGGCGTGCCGCAACAGGACGTCGGGCTCGCGGGTGTCCCGCGCGGTGACCGCGACGCCGACCGCCATGACGGCCTTGTATTCGCGGGGCGCGTGGGTGCGCAGCCACGACCAGAGCAGACCGGTGATGTCCTGATGGTCTTCGGTGGGGGAGGGGACCACGTGGATGACTCCGTCGACAAGCTCGACGCGGGGGGCGTCCGGGGGGAGGTTGAGCAGGTCTTCGAGGGTGTAGTCGGCGAGCCGCTGCCGCACGGGGTCCGGCTGCCACGGCGCGGGCAGTTCGTCAGCGATCGGTTCGGCGCTCACCCGGTCAGCCTACGCATCCCGATCCGGTTTGTCGGCCACGAAAATCGCCGTGCCGGGGAAGAGCCGGCCGCGCAGCGGGCTCCACTGCCCCCAGATCTGGTCGTGTCCCTCCGGCCACTCCGGCTCGATCACGTCGCGCAGCGTGAAGCCGGCTCCCACGATCTCCCGGATCCGGTCGCCGAGCGTCCGGTGCTGCTCCACGTAGGTGGGGACGCCGTGGGCGTCGTACTCGACGTAGGGCCGGCGGTCGAAGTACGAGTGCACGGCGACCAGGCCTCCCTCGCCCGGGTCGTCGAGGAAGATCCAGCGCATCGGGTGCGTGACCGAGAAGACCCACCGTCCGCCGGGGCGCAGCACCCGGAACACCTCGCGCATCACGGCCGCCGAATCGGACACGAACGGCACCGCGCCGAAAGCCGTGCAGACGGTGTCGAACGCCGCGTCGGGGAAGGGGAGGGTGAGGGCGTCGGCCTGGACCAGCGGCACCCGTACGCCGGAGGCCTGTGCCGCCGTGGCGGCGTGCCGCAACATGCCGGCGGAGAGATCCAGCGCGACCACGGCGGCACCCTCGCGGGCCAGCCACCGCGCGGCCGCCGCGGCCCCGCACCCCAGCTCCAGCACCCGTTGCCCCCGCACGTCGCCCAGGAGTCGGACGTCGGCCTCGCGGAGCCCCTCCGGGCACCACACGAAGTCGACCTCGCCCAGGAAGGAACCGTGTTCGGCCTGGTAGTCGTCCGCGTCCTGGTCCCACCAGCGCCGGCTCGCGACGCGGCTCTGCGCGTCGCTCACCTCCCGCCGCTCCACGCCCGGTCCGTCGGCGCGCTGCGCTCCGTCGTCACTCACGACGAGCACGCTACGGCCGGGGTGCGGGGTGCCCGCGCGCGGCCGTGGAGTGTGATGCCGGCGACAGTCATACCGCCCAGTCAGGGCGTTTTCCTGCGATCTGGAAACGCTCTTCCGTGACAAGCTGGGAGGCCTTGCACGCTGTGGTAATGCGCAC
Organism: Micromonospora sp. NPDC049679; assembly: GCF_040659735.1. NCBI lineage: Bacteria > Bacillati > Actinomycetota > Actinomycetes > Micromonosporales > Micromonosporaceae > Micromonospora > Micromonospora sp. NPDC049679. Next base: position 84,466 of record NZ_JBFANZ010000012.1, on the reverse strand, counting down.
GGTAAGCTAGTCGATGCGCTCGCGGATCGTGTGCCTCGGCAGGGAGCAGGTCCGCGGTCGACGGACACAGCACAAGATTCCTTCGGTGATTCACGTGCTGGGCCCGGCGACAGATCCGCTGGCGCAAACAGGTCACTGCGACGACACCCAAGCCAGCTGTGACACCCATCCGATCCGGAGCAACCGCCCACATGACGAGCAGCATCGAGGCCACCTCGAGCGCCCCCAGGGTCACCATCGACGATATCGGTTCCGAGGAAGCTTTCCTCGCCGCGATCGACGAGACCATCAAGTACTTCAATGACGGCGACATTGTCGAAGGCACCGTCGTCAAGGTCGATCGGGACGAGGTCCTGCTCGACATCGGCTACAAGACCGAGGGCGTCATCCCCTCGCGCGAGTTGTCGATCAAGCACGACGTGGACCCCGCCGAGGTGGTGTCGGTCGGTGACCACATTGAAGCCCTGGTCCTCACGAAGGAGGACAAGGAGGGGCGTCTGATCCTCTCGAAGAAGCGGGCGCAGTACGAGCGCGCGTGGGGCACGATCGAGAAGATCAAGGAGGAGGACGGCGTCGTCCGTGGCTCCGTCATCGAGGTGGTCAAGGGTGGCCTCATCCTCGACATCGGGCTGCGGGGCTTCCTGCCCGCGTCCCTGGTCGAGATGCGCCGCGTGCGCGACCTGCAGCCGTACGTCGGCCGCGAGCTCGAAGCCAAGATCATCGAGCTGGACAAGAACCGCAACAACGTGGTCCTGTCCCGCCGTGCCTGGCTGGAGCAGACGCAGTCCGAGGTTCGCACCGAGTTCCTCAACAAGCTGCAGAAGGGCCAGGTCCGCAAGGGCGTCGTGTCCTCGATCGTCAACTTCGGCGCGTTCGTCGACCTGGGCGGCGTGGACGGCCTCGTGCACGTCTCCGAGCTCTCCTGGAAGCACATCGACCACCCGTCCGAGGTCGTCGAGGTCGGCCAGGAGGTCGAGGTCGAGGTCCTGGACGTCGACCTGGACCGCGAGCGGGTCTCGCTGTCGCTGAAGGCGACGCAGGAGGACCCGTGGCGTCAGTTCGCCCGGACGCACGCGATCGCGCAGATCGTCCCGGGTAAGGTCACCAAGCTCGTTCCGTTCGGTGCGTTCGTCCGCGTCGACGACGGCATCGAGGGCCTGGTGCACATCTCCGAGCTGGCCGAGCGGCACGTCGAGCTCCCGGAGCAGGTCGTCCAGGTGGGCTCGGACGTCATGGTCAAGGTCATCGACATCGACCTGGAGCGTCGTCGGATCTCGCTGTCGCTGAAGCAGGCCAACGAGGGCTTCGTCGAGGGCGAGGAGCACTTCGACCCGACCCTCTACGGCATGGCTGCGACCTACGACCCCGAGGGCAACTACATCTACCCCGAGGGCTTCGACCCGGAGACCGGGGAGTGGCTCGAGGGCTTCGACAAGCAGCGCGAGACGTGGGAGACCCAGTACGCCGAGGCGCGTACCCGCTGGGAGGCCCACACCAAGCAGGTGCAGACGGCTCGCGAGGCCGACGCGGACGCGGCGGCCAACCCGCCCGCGCCCAGCGCCGGTGCGACCTCGTCGTCGACCCCGGCCCCGGCCCGTCAGGCCGAGGAGCCCGCCGGCACCCTGGCTACCGACGAGGCGCTCGCCGCTCTGCGCGAGAAGCTCGCCGGCGGCAAGAGCTGAGCTAGCCCGCACAACGGCGGAGGCCCCGCCCGCGACACACGTCGCGGGCGGGGCCTCCGCCATTTTCCGTCCCGCGACCCGAGCGATCAGGGATTGCCCCGGCGTGTCCGGTCATCACCTCCCCGGTCACGGCGATCATGCGAGCGCGGCGGCAAAGCCGGTCTGCCGGGGGTGAACATCGACCCCGCGACGGTGGCGCGTCGCGCGATCCGGTTGACTGTCCGGATGCTCATGGTGGGACTCACCGGCGGGATCGGAGCCGGCAAGAGCGCGGTGGCCGCGCGGTTCGCCGCCAACGGTGCCGTGATCGTCGACTCCGACCGCATCGCCCGCGAGGTGGTGGCGCCGGGCAGCGACGGGCTCCGCGAGATCGTCGCGGCCTTCGGGCCGGGCGTGCTCGCCCCCGACGGCACGCTGGACCGGCCCGCCCTGGCGGCGGTGGTGTTCGGGGACGACCCCGCCCGCCGCCGGCTCGAAGCCATCACCCATCCCCGGGTCCGGGCCCGCACCGAGCAGCTCGCCGCCGCGGCCGGCCCCGACGCGATCGTCGTGAACGACGTGCCGCTCCTCGTCGAGGTGGGGCTCGCGCCCAGCTATCACCTGGTCATCGTGGTGGAGGCCGCCCAGGACATCCGGATCAGCCGGCTCGTCGGTGACCGGGGCATGACCGAGGAACAGGCGTACGCCCGCATCCAGGCGCAGACCGGGGACGCGCAGCGGCGGGCGGTCGCGGACGTGCTGTTGCGCAACGACGGGCCCCTCGCGGAGCTGGAAGCCGCCGTCGACGCGGTGTGGCACGAGCGGCTGGTCCCGTACGAGCGGAATCTGCGCGCGCGGCGGCCCGCCCGCCGCGCGCCGCTGGTGGTGCTCGCCGACTCGGACCCGACCTGGCCGCAGGAGTTCGTCCGGCTCGCCGACCGGATCCGGCACGCGCTCGGCGGTTCGCGGCGGGTCGACCACATCGGCTCGACCGCCGTGGCGGGACTGCCCGCCAAGGACGTCATCGACCTTCAACTCACCGTCGAATCGCTGGACGAGGCGGACGCGTTGGCCGACCGGCTCGCCGATGCCGGCTTCCCGCCCTGCCCCGGCGACTGGTGGGACGCGCCGAAGCCGTCGGCGTCCGACCCGGCGGCGTGGGGGAAGCGGCTGCACGGCAGCGCGGACCCCGCCCGACCGGCCCACCTGCACGTGCGCGTGGTCGGCTCGCCCGGGTGGCGGTACGCCCTGCTGCTCCGCGACTACCTGCGCGCCGAGGAGGGCGCCCGGTCGGGATACCTGGCGCTCAAGCGCGAACTCGCCGCGGCGGGCGGCTCGGCGGAGTCGTACGCGGCCGCGAAGGAACCATGGTTCGACGAGGTGTTCGGGCGGGCGGAACGCTGGGCGGCGAGCACCGGCTGGCAGCCGTAGGCGGCACCGCCATTCAGGGCGCGGGGAGCGCGCGGAGCCGGGGCACCTCCGCGGGGGTCAGATCGAGCTGCGCGAAGGCGCCGGTGCGGGTGCGCAGCTCCAGCCGGCGTAGCAGCCCGGAACGGTCGACCCAGTAGCGCAGCCGTGCGCTCCCACGCGCACCCCCTTTTTCGGCCGGCTTCGGGATCTCGAAGACGGCGACGCTGGTCGAGCCGATGCGGTCGGACCGCAGCCACGCCGCGGAGCGGCGCAGCGCCTGCGCGTCGTCCGGACTCGGGCTTCCCATCGACACCGCCTCGTTGACCAGCAGGTCGAGGTCGAGTCCGCCGCGCGCGTCGCCGCGCCGTTCCCACGGCACGACGGTCCAGCCGCCGGCCGGTGGGGGAAGTGGAGGCATGGCGTCGTTGCCTGTAGGTGCCTTCTGCGGCGCCGGGCGGAGCGCCACGCCGGCCTGGGCCGCGCGCAACAGCGCCGGTTCAGCAGGGCGGTCGAGGTCGCGCAGCCGGAGGTAGAGCGTGGGCTCGCGCCAGTCGACCCATCCGGTGCCGCGCAGGTTGGCGTCGGGCACCGTCGGCACGGCGAGGGCGACCCGCGCCCCGCCGTTGCCGAGGTTGCGTTGCCGCATGCGGGCCAGGAGTCGTGCCTCGGCGGTGGTCACCGCGCGCGGGGTCACCGGACGTCCGCCGAGGGCGGCGATCGCGGTGAGCGTCGGGCGCTGCGTCCGATCAAAATCCGCCGTTACGGGGATGTCGTCGGCGAGCAGGGCCTCGAGCCGGTGCAGCCGGGCGTCCCCGTCGAGCCAGTAGCGGACCGCGCCGCCCATCGCCGCGAGGGAGGTGGGGGGCGTCGGGCCGGGAGTGCGGTGGGCCGGCGTCCCGGTGCTCGGTGGCGCGGCCTGCCGGCCCGGCCCGGCCGGCGTGGCGGGTGCTGCCTGGGGCGGAACCGCGGGCCCCAGCAGCACATCGACCGCCGCTCCGCCGGTCCGTTCCCGCCCGAGCCATCGGGCGTCGCTCCGGGCGAGCAGGTCTACCGGGTCGGGGCGGGTATGGGCGATGGCGAAGAGAAGCGCGATGAACGAGTCGAGCGGGCCGGGGTGCGGGGTGCCGGCGCTCGCCGGGCGTACCCGCCACGCGTCCCGTGGCGGCGCCGGCGGCGGCGTCGCGGGGGCGGGGCCCGCAGCCTGCGGGGTCGCGGCGCCCGCCTGCGGCGTCGGGGCGGCCGCGCGGGTCGCGATCACCCCCGGTACGGCCTGCAGTAGGCCGTACTGCTGTTGCGCCCCCGGCCCGCTCACCGCGAAATAGGCCAGGGTACGGCCCCAGTCGACCCACCCGGTGAGGCGGAGCTCACTGCCGGGCCGTCCGAGCGTGGCCCGCAGGCCGGCGCGGGCGTCGCGGTAGTTGTGCACCCGCATGGTGGCCAGCCGCTGGGCTTCGGCGGTGGAGAGCGGGCGGGTCTGGTCGACCGGTGTGGCGGTCGGCGCACACGAGCGCAGGCCACCGGCGAGGCCGACGGCGGCGCCGGCGGCGAGGCACAGGAGCGTGGCGAGAGCCACCGGTCGACGGCGGTCGGCGTGCGGCGGCTTTGCGCCCGGGGGCGAGGACGTCACGCGTAGTTGAACGCTTTTATCGGTCGAAGGTGACGTTTGCGGGATCAACCGGGAGGTAACGGAGTGGCCTCAGGGGCGCTCGCGGCGACCGATCTGCGCCTCTGCGCGACCGCGTCTGGTGCGCACGCCAGCGAGGTGCCGGGGCAGCAACCACAGCGTCCGGGTCGACCAGCCGGTGTGGAGGCCCGATCGTTAACCCGGTCGGCCGCCGCGAGCGGCCTACCTCTAGCACGGTAGTCCGGTGATCTCCAGCACACAATGGCCATATCGAAGCTGATCGTGCACGGATCGTCGTCCGCGCCAGGTTGTCACAGGGTCGGCGTAACTTTGTTGGCATGGCGCTTGACATTCCGCGACTCGACGGCCGCTTCCAGGTTGTCAGTGACTACCAGCCCGCGGGCGACCAGCCCGCGGCCATCACCGAGCTTGAGCGACGGGTCCGTCGCGGCGAGCGGCACAACGTGCTGCTCGGCGCGACCGGCACCGGCAAGAGCGCGACGACGGCGTGGCTCATCGAGCGGCTGCAGCGCCCCACCCTCGTGCTGGCCCCCAACAAGACTCTCTGCGCCCAGCTCGCCAAGGAGTTCCGCGAGCTGATGCCGCACAACGCGGTCGAATACTTCGTCTCCTACTACGACTACTACCAGCCCGAGGCCTACATTCCGCAGACCGACACCTACATCGAAAAGGACTCCTCCATCAACGAGGAGGTGGAGCGGCTGCGCCACTCCGCGACGGTGTCGCTGCTCACCCGCCGCGACGTCGTGGTCGTCGCGACGGTGTCGGCGATCTACGGTCTCGGCACCCCGCAGGAATACCTGGACCGGGCGGCGAAGGTCAAGGTCGGTCAGGAGATCGAGCGCGACAAGCTGCTGCGCCGCCTGGTGGAGATCCAGTACGCGCGCAACGATCTGGCCTTCAACCGGGGCACGTTCCGGGTGCGCGGCGACACCCTGGAAATCATCCCGGCCTACGAGGAGCTGGCGGTCCGGATCGAGTTCTTCGGTGACGAGATCGAGCGCCTCTACTACCTGCACCCGCTCACCGGCGACATCATCAAGGAGGTCGACCAGCTGCTCATCTTCCCCGCCACGCACTACGCGGCGGGCCCCGAGCGGATGGAGCGGGCGATCCGCGACATCGAGGCGGAGCTGGCGGACCGGCTCGCCGAGCTGGATCGGCAGGGCAAGCTGCTGGAGGCGCAGCGGCTGCGGATGCGTACCACCTACGACATCGAGATGATGCGGCAGGTGGGGTTCTGCTCGGGCATCGAAAACTACTCGATGCACATCGACGGCCGCGACTTCGGCAGCCCGCCGCACTGCCTGCTCGACTACTTCCCCGACGACTACATCACGGTCATCGACGAGTCCCACGTGAGCATTCCGCAGATCGGTGGCATGTACGAGGGCGACGCCTCGCGCAAGCGGATGCTGATCGACCACGGTTTCCGGCTGCCGAGCGCGCAGGACAACCGCCCGCTGCGCTTCGACGAGTTCCTGGAGCGGGTCGGTCAGATGGTGTTCCTCTCCGCGACGCCCGGCACATGGGAGCTGGAGCAGGCGGCCGGCGAGGTGGTCGAGCAGGTCATCCGACCGACCGGGCTGATCGACCCCGAGGTCATCGTCAAGCCCACCAAGGGCCAGATCGACGACCTGATGCACGAGATCAAGCTGCGCACCGAGCGCGACGAGCGGGTCCTGGTCACCACGCTGACCAAGAAGATGTCCGAGGACCTGACCGACTACCTGCTGGAGCACGGCATCCGGGTCCGCTACCTGCACTCCGAGGTCGACACGTTGCGCCGCGTCGAGCTGCTGAGTGAGCTGCGGAAGGGCGACTACGACGTCCTGGTCGGCATCAACCTGCTGCGGGAGGGGCTCGACCTGCCCGAGGTGTCGCTGGTGGCCATTCTCGACGCCGACAAGGAGGGCTTCCTGCGCAGCGGCCGGTCGCTGATCCAGACCATCGGCCGGGCGGCGCGCAACGTCTCCGGCCAGGTGCACATGTACGCCGACAAGATGACGCCGTCGATGGCGGACGCGATCGACGAGACCAACCGACGGCGGGCCAAGCAGGTCGCGCACAACGAGGCCAACGGCCTCTCGCCGCAGCCGCTCCGCAAGAAGATCCACGACATTCTCGACGACATCTACCGTGAGTCCGAGGACACCGAGGGGGCGCTGGCCGGCCACGGAGCCGGGGGCGCCATCGTCGGCGGGGCGGGCCGGCAGATCTCGCGGGGCAAGGCGCCGGTGCCGGAGACCCGCAGCCGCGGTAAGGCCGCGGCGACACCATCGCGGGCGGGGATGGCGCGGGCCGACCTGGCCCAGCTCATCCAGGAGCTCAACGACCAGATGTTGGGGGCGGCCCGCGAGCTGCAGTTCGAGCTCGCGGCGCGGATCCGTGACGAGGTGCAGGAGCTGAAGAAGGAACTGCGCGCGATGGATGTCGCCGGGGTCCGCTGACCGCCGTCGCGCCACGGAACTACGATGGGCCGCTCCCACGGCCCCGGCCTGAGCTGCCCGCTGCCTCGCGGTCGACCGTGGGCTGCCGATGGCCACGGCGGAGACGTTCCTCCGGCGCCGCTACGCCGCCGAGGGCGCGGTCGGTCGGGGCGGCACACGCCGACGGAGGCCCGGTCGCGGTGGCCGCAGTGCGTCCGCAGCAAACCGCCGGGTACGCCGCGCAATCCGCACCGCACTCGTGGTCCAGGCGTTGCGGCGCATGCGGACGGCGGACGGCGGACGGCGGATGGTCCTCCACGCCATGGACCGTCCGGCTCCGCTCTCACCGACCAGTCACCCTCCGCGCGATCGCGCGACGCGCTCGACGGCCCGGACGACCGCGCCCGCCCCGTCCTCGGCGGCCAGCGTCGCCGCGAGGGCGCGGGCCCGCTCGGCGTAGGCCGGCTGCGACACGGCGGCGCGGATCGCGGCGGCGAGCCGGTCCACACTGAGTTGCTTGGCGGGGATGGTGTCCGCGGCCACGCCGAGCGCGGCGAGCCGCGCCGCCCAGAAGGGCTGGTCGGCGAGCATCGGGACCGGCACCGCGGGCAGGCCGGCGCGGAGCCCTGCGGCGGTCGTCCCGCCGCCGGCGTGGTGGACCACGGCCGCCAACTGCGGGAGAAGCCACTCGTGTGGCACGTCGCCGATGGTCATGATCGTGTCGCTGCCGGCGCTGGCTCCCGAGATTCCGGCCCAGCCCGACTGGATGAGGCCCCGTACGCCGGCGCGGTGCAGCGCGCGAACGATCAGCTCGCTGAGCCCGTCGCGCTCGCTGGCCATGCTGCCGAAGCCGACGAGGACCGGGGGCGGCCCGGCGGCGATGAAATCAACCAACCGCGGCGGCGGGGCCCAGCCGGAGAGGGTCGCCGGCCACCAGTAGCCCACCACGTCCAGCCCAGGGTGCCAGTCGGTGGGGCGCGGAACGACCGTCGGGCTGAAGCCGTGCAGAATGGGGTGGTGCGCGGCCTCGGAGCGCCGTTCCAGGGCGGCGAGGGAGGTCGGTGGCAGCCCCAACCGCGCGCGCAGCCGGCGGGAGGGCGCGGCATAGATGGTGCGGGCGACGCCCAACTGCAGCCGCCCCGCGGTCCGGTTGCCCCACCCCCCGAGCGAGCGGGCGATCATGACCGGTGGAAAGGCCCCGGTGGGGTGGATCGGCTGCAGGAAGACCCCCAGGGTCGGGATGCGGTGGCGCTCGGCCACGGAGTAGCCCAGCGGCGCCGTGGTCGCGGAGAGCAGCAGGGCGTCCGCGCCGGGTTCGGCGGCCGCCGCGATGCCGTCACCGAGTTCGTCGATGAGGCGATGCCCGAGCCGGACGAATTCGATCAGTCCCCGTGCCGTCGGCCCCGCACGGTGCAGCCGTTGCCCGCTGGCCGTGTGTTGCAGGGCGCGTAGGTCGCCGGGCATCGGTCGGAACCCCAACCCGACGCCGGTGATCATCTTCGCGAAGGACTCGTGGGCGGCGAGCGTGACGTCGTGGCCGGCCGCGCGCAGCCGTACGCCGAGCCCGGTGTACGGCGCGACATCTCCCCGCGATCCGGCGGTGACGATCAGGAGCCGCATGCCACCTCCGCGCGGCTACCGCGTGGCTGGCGGAACCGGGTCGGGGGCGACGTCGGTGAAGTGCTCGACCCGCGGCGCGCCGGCGAAGTAGGGGCCGATCAGGGAACGCCACGTGGTGAAGCGTTCCGTGGCCCGGAAGTTCTCCTCATGGGCGGCGATCGAGTCCCACTCGACGAGCAGCACGAACCGTGACGGCGACTCGATGCCGCGGGTCATCCGCACCGATCGGCATCCCGGAGTGCCGGCGAGCACCTCATGCCCCTTCGCGTACGCCACCGCGAAATCGTCTTCCTGACCGGCGACCACGTCGATCAGCGCAACCTCAAGCACCATTCCGGCAGCCTCGCACGGCGCGCCAGCCGTGGACAGACCGGGGTTACCGTTAGCCGCCAGATGATCTAGGGGAGGGGAGCGGGGCAGTGATCGAGTGGTTGACCAGTGCGGCGTTCACGGTGGCCGGCACGCCGACGAGCTGGGGGGAGGTACTGGGATTTGTCACCGGCGTGGTCAACGTCTGGCTCGTCGCCCGTCAGCAGGTCTGGAACTGGCCCACCGGGATCGCCAACGTGCTGCTGCTGATGCTGCTGTTCTGGACCGCGGGGCTCTACGCCGACGCGGGGCTGCAGCTGGTCTACGTCGCGCTCGGCCTGTACGGATGGTGGCACTGGCTCTTCGGCGGCGCGGAGCGGAGCCGGCTGACGGTGAGCCGTACGAGCCGGGGGGAGTGGGTCGGCCTGACCGTCGCGGGCATGCTGCTCACCGCGGCGCTCTGGGTGCTGCTCACCCGGGTGACCGACTCCACCGTCCCGTTGGCGGACACCCTGACCACCGCGCTGTCGCTGCTGGCCACGTACGGGCAGACGCGCAAGCGGGTGGAGAGCTGGTGGATCTGGATCACGGCAGATCTGATCTACATCCCGCTCTACGCCTACAAGGGGCTCTACCTGACCGCCGGCCTCTACGTGGTCTTCCTGGCGCTCTGCGTGCTGGGGCTGCGGGCCTGGCGGGCCGACCTGGGCCGGGTCGCCGACGCGCGGCCGGCCGCGGCTGGACCGGCGCCGGTCAACGCATGAGCCGGTTCGGCCACGGGCTGGTGGTGGGGAAGTTCTACCCGCCGCACGCGGGGCACCACGCGCTGATCGATGCCGCGGCGGCACGCTGTGACCGGGTCACCGTGGTCGTGGCGCCGTCACGCCGCGAGTCGATCCCGCTGGAGCTGCGGGTGTCCTGGATGCGCGAGGTGCACGGCGGCAGCCCGCACGTCACGGTCGTCGGGGTCTACGACGACCATCCGGTCGACTACGCCGACCCGGCGGTGTGGGACGCGCACTGCGCGTTGTTCCGGGCGGCCGCGGGCGACGCACGGGTCGACGCGGTGTTCACGTCGGAGGCGTACGGCGAGGAGCTGGCGCGTCGCTTCTCGGCCGTACCCGTGTGTGTTGATCCTGATCGGGTGGCCGTGCCGGTTTCCGGCACCGCGGTGCGGGCGGACCCGGTCGCGGCCTGGCGGTGGCTCAGCGCGCCGGTGCGGGCCTGGTTCGTCCGCCGGGTGGTGGTGGTCGGCGCGGAGTCCACGGGGACCACGACGATGGCCGGGGCGCTCGCGGCGCACTACCGGACGGTGTGGGTGCCGGAGTACGGCCGCGAGTTGACCGCGCGCAAGCTGGCGGAGCTGCGCGCGGTGGAGCCGGCGGCGACGGTCTTCGACGTGCGCTGGGACCGGGCCGACTTCGCCGAGGTGGTGCGGGAGCAGCAGGCGGCCGAGGACGCGGCCGCGCGGCGCAGCGGGCCGCTGCTCTTCTGCGACACGGATGCGCGGGCGACGGCGTTGTGGGAGGAGCGCTACCTGGGCTCCGCGTCGGCCGCGGTTCGCGGGGCGGCCCGGCAGCCCGATCTCTACCTGCTGACCGATCACGGAGACGTGCCGTTCGCCGACGACGGGCTGCGCGACGGAGAGCACCTGCGGGCGTGGATGACCGGGCGGTTCCGTGAGGTGCTGGCGGCGTCCGGGGTGCCGGTGCTGGAGTTGCGCGGCGGGCACGAGGAGCGGCTGCGCAGGGCGGTGGCGGCCTGCGACGACCTGCTCGCCGGGGGATGGGCGCTGGCGGAGCCGATCATTCCTTTCAGCCCAGCCTCCTAGGACGCCGTACGGGGTGTGCAGCGGCACAAAGATCGCAGGGGAGTCGATTCGCGCTTTCCTGCGGGACTGAGGGAGAATGGCGGTGAAGGAGGGGAGTATTCCCCCGCGACTGCGTCGTCAGCACGGTCGTCGGCCGGTTCGCCGGTCTCGACCCGGCGCCGTCGGTCACCGCACCATCGGCCCTGAGCGGCCGGCGGGTCGGTGGCGGAAGAGACCTCCGACAGTCACCCCAATGCACATCGTCATCGAGGCACGTCCTTCCGCGGGCGGGCCCGCTCGGCGGTGTCGCGTGTCTGCCGGAGGTTAAGCTTGAACGTGTCTACCTGGGTGTGGATCGCGACTCTGGTCGCGCTGACCGCAGTGCTCGCCGTCGACCTGTTGATCATCGGCCGCCGGCCCCACGAGCCGAGCATGCGCGAATCGGGCCTCTGGGTCGTTTTCTACGTCGGGCTCGCGCTGCTGTTCGGTGTCGGGATCTGGGTCACCTCCGGAGCCGTGCGCGCCGGCGAGTTCTACACCGGCTGGCTCACCGAATACAGCCTCTCGGTCGACAACCTCTTCGTCTTCGTGATCATCATGGGCCGCTTCGCGGTGCCCCGGCAGTACCAGCAGAAGGTGCTGCTCATCGGCATCGTGCTGGCGCTGATCATGCGCGGCGGTTTCATCGCCGCCGGCGCCGCGCTCATCTCCCAGTTCTCGTGGGTCTTCTACATCTTCGGCGCCTTCCTTGTCTACACCGCGATCAACTTCCTGAAGCAGGGCGAGCCGGACGCGGATGACTTCTCGGAAAACATGCTGATCCGGTGGAGCCGCCGCGCCCTGCCGCTGTCGAAGAGCTACGACGGCGCGCGGATCACCACCACCGACGCGGCCGGACGGCGCCTCTTCACCCCGATGCTCATCGTGATGATCGCGATCGGCACGACCGACCTGATCTTCGCGCTCGACTCCATCCCGGCGATCTTCGGCATCACCCAGGAGCCCTACCTGGTCTTCACCGCCAACGTCTTCGCCCTGATGGGGCTCCGCCAGCTCTACTTCCTGCTCGGCGGCCTCCTCGACCGACTGGTCTACCTCAACATCGGCCTCGCCGCCGTACTCGGCTTCATCGGCGTCAAGCTGGTGCTGGAAGCCCTCGCCGACAACAACCTGCCGTTCCTCAACGGTGGCGAGCCGATCCCGTGGGCGCCGCACGTGCCGATCTGGCTCTCGCTCGCCGTGATCATCGGGGCGCTCGGCACGGCCACGGTCGCCAGCCTGATCAAGTCGAGCAAGGACAAGAAGCGCGCGCTGATCGACGCGTGAGCTGATCGCCACAGCACGATGCAGGGGCCCCGCGATGCGGGGCCCCTGCGCTGTCAGACGCGGTGCGCGCCGACCAGGGTCGCCGTGCGGTCCTCCGGCAGCCGCTCTTCCACCACCCGACGCCTCGTGTAGCAGGCGTGCAGCATCCGCCGCCCGTCCGCGTCCGGCTCGGCGGTCACGATCCCGATGTGGTGGATGTTCTTCCCGGGGCGGGCGAAGAAGTAGAGATCGCCCGGGCGCTCGTCACCCAGCGCCAGCGGGGTCGTCGCCCGCGCCTGGTCGTCGGCGTCGCGTGGCAACCGCACGCCGAAGCGGCGCCAGGCCAGGTGGACCAGGCCCGAGCAGTCGATCCCGTACGCGGAGACGCCGCCCCAGACGTAGATCACATCGCGCAGCCGGGAGGCGACCGCGAGGACCTCGGCGGCCGTCGGCGGGCGGTCCGGTAGCGGCGCCAGGTCCTCCGTCGGCGCCCAGAGCGGGACAGGATGCCCGGGCACCCGCGCCGGTCGCCATCGTTGCTGCGCCGGCCCGTCCGGGGTGAGCCGGGTGCCGAGAATGACACCGGGAAGCACCACGTCGCCGTCCGGCGCGGAACGCAGAGCGGTGACCGTCGCGTCGACCACCAGGCTTCCGTCTTTCGAGGTCGGATCCGGCGCGGGCGCCAGCTGGGTGGCGAGCAGCCAACCCGGGTAGCCGCGGGGGTCGAGCTTCGCCGCGGGCTGCTCGACCGCCACGATGCGCGCCCAACCGTCCGGGCGCACCTCCTCGACCAGCACCCGTTCGCCGAGCAGAAGCTGGCTGAGCACGGCGTCGCCGACCTGCTGGTCGGCGTCCATGCCGGAAACCCAGGCGGGGAGATCGGTCAGCGGCGCGAGCGCGGGAGCGTCGATCGGACGGACGGCCTCCGGGCGCGCCCACAGGGTCGCGACCGCGACCCGGACAAGGGCCTCCCGGCCCGGCTGCAGAACCACGGTCCACCCCTCACCTTCCGCGGGTGAGTCGACCCGCTGGAAACGATCGTGTACGTCAACGAATGTCCGCAACGCGTCGTCACCCGAGTCCGGTGACGCCGAGTCCCGGCGCGTCGGGGAGCACCACCTCGCCGCCCTCGTACCGCATGCCGCCCCGCACCGGCGACGATGCCTGCCACCAGGCCGCGTCCAGGTCACTCACCGCGGTGGTGCCGTACGCCGCGACCAGGCTCGCCGCCGCGCCCAGCCCGATCTGCGTCTCCATCATCGAGCCCACGATGGTGCCGAGCTCATGCGCCTCCGCCAGCCCGAGCAGCGTGCGTGCCGGGGCGAGGCCACCGCACTTGGCCAGTTTGACGTTGACCATGTCGGCAGCGCGCCGTCGGATCACCTCGACCAGGTCACGTACGCCGAAAACCGCTTCGTCGGCGAGGATCGGCACGTCCACCCGGTCGCTGACCCAGGCGAGCCCGTCCAGGTCCCAGCGCGGCACCGGCTGCTCGACGAGTTCGATGTCGAGGCCGGCGTCGGAGATGCCGCGGATCACCCGGACCGCCTCGCGCGGCGTCCAGCCCTGGTTGGCGTCGAGTCGGATCCGTGCCCGCGGCCCGACCGCGTCGCGAACCGCCTGCACCCGCGCCAGATCGCCGGCGGCGTCCGTGCCGACCTTCACCTTCAGGATCGCGAAACCCTCGCCGACCCGTTCGCGCGCCGCCGCGCCGAGCGCGTCGGCGTCCCCTGCGGAGAGGGTCACGTCGGTCGGCACCCGCAGCGCCGTGCCGCCGAGCAGCCGGACCAGGGGTACGCCGAGCCGCCGCGCGGCCAGATCGTGCAGCGCCACGTCGACGGCGCCCTTCGCCGCCTCGTTGCCGGCCACCGCCCGCTGCACCTCCCGACAGCGGGTCACCAGATCATCCGGGTCGCGGCCGGTCAGCAGCGGACCGAGCAACTCGCGCACGCACGCCGCCGACCCGTCGATCGACGCCCCGGTCACCTGCCACACCTGGGGCGCCTCGCCGAACCCGGATCGCCCGTCGGTGTCGATGATCTCCACCACCAGGGTCTCCACTGTGGTGGCCCGGCGCAGCGCGGTGACGAACGGGGTGTGCAGGGGTGCGCTGAGCCGGTGGGTGCGTACCTCCGCGATCGTCATGTGAGGCACCCTATCCCCAGATGATCGTCACCTCGGAGGGGCGAATGGCGGAGCAGGGTTGGACTCTCGTGGGCGCGCCGAACAGTCGCGACCTGGGTGGGCTGGTCGGTGCCGGCGGTCGGCGGGTGCGTACCGGGATGTTGGTCCGCACCGGCGCGCTCGGTCGGCTCGGCGACGACGACGTGGCCGTACTCGGCAAGCTCGGTGTGGCGTGCGTACTGGATCTGCGTGACGTGTCGGAGATTTCGGTGGGGGCTCCGGACCGCCTGCCGGGCGATCCGCGGGTGGTCCACCTGCCGGTGCTCGACGCGGAGCATCCGGTCTTCACCTATCTGTCGGCGGTGCTGTCCGGCCACGATCTCGGCGCGTACGCGGCGCTCGCGGCCGAGGGGACGTCGGGCGCGATGGCCGACATCTACCGCTGGTTCGTCACCGGGGCCGGGGCGCGGGACGGGTTCGCCCGGGCTGTGCGGCTCGCGGCCGACCCGGCGCACCTGCCACTGCTCTTCCACTGCAGCGCCGGCAAGGACCGCACGGGATGGCTGGCGGTGATCCTGCTGACCGCGCTCGGCGTCGACGAGGCGGCGATCCGCGCCGACTACCTGCGCAGCAACGACCTCAGCGCGGGGACGCAGGAGGCGATCCTGCGGGCGATGCGGCGCCGGCACGCCGAGTTGGACGTCGACGCGGTCCGCCCGGTGCTCGAGGTGCGGGCGGAGTACCTGGACGCGGCGTACGCGGAGGTGGAGCGGGTGTACGGCTCGTTCGACGGCTACCTGCGAGTGGGTCTCGGGCTCGATGACCGGATCATCACGGCGCTGCGGGCGCACCTGCTGGAGTGAGCCGCTGCCGGTGTTCCCACGCCGCGGCCGACACCGCGGCGATCAGCCGGCAGGCCTCGTCATCGCCGTGCCCGCCCTCGGCGGCCCTGCCGTCGGCCAACTCGGTGGTCGTGCAGACCACCACGGCGTACGGGGGAGCGTCGTCGGGGAAGACCACACCGGCGCCGTGGCGCACCCCGTGCACCCAGCCGTTCTTGTGGGCGATGCGGGTCCCGTCGGGCAGCCCGGCGGCCAGGTCCTCGCGGTGTTCCTGCGCGAAGAGGACGTCGAGCATCTCGCGGCACGCCTGCGGGCCGGCGATCGGGTCGCGCTGACCCGGATCGGCCTCGGCCGGGCGCGCGCTGTGGGCGATGGCGCCGAGCAGCGCGGCGAGATCCGCGGCCGTGACCTCGTTGGTGATGCCGCCGTCGCGGGCGGCGAAGTCCTCAATGCCGCGTCCGGTGACGCTGTGCCGGGCGCCCGCCAGGTCCCAGACCCGCGCGACGGCGGGCAGGCCGACGTGTCCGAGGACGATGTTGGTGGCGAGGTTGCTCGACTTGATGATCATCCGTTGGGCGAGCCATCGCAGCGTCGCCTCGCCGCCGACCCGCGCCCAGACCGCGTCGTCGTTGTCGTAGCTCTGCTGGCAGGCGAATCGGGGCGCGTCGGGGGCCGCCGAGTCGAACACGTCGCGGACCGGAACCGGGGTGTCGAGGTGGAGCGTGCCGGCCTCGGCGGCGCGGTGGAGCGCGGCGAGGACGGCGATCTTCATCGTGCTCGCGGCGTAGTGCGGCACGTCGGGCAGCCGGGTGTACGCCGGGGCGTGCCCGAGCCGGGCGACGTAGACCGAGACGGTGCCCGGCGTGGCGGCGAGTCGCGCGTCGAGGCTCTCCCACGTCATGCGCGGAGACTACGCGATCAAGGACTTTCGCGTGGATCAAGGCCTTTCGCGCCGGTCAAGGGCATGCTCACCCGATCGGAGATCGAACGAACACGCCCTTGACCGGCGACGAAGAGGTAACGGCTGAGCCGGCCGTCAGCCCTGGTGCTTGCGTCGAGCGGCGGCGCGACCGCGGGCGGTCTGGTCGAGCACCACCTTGCGGATACGCACGGCCACCGGGGTGACCTCGACGCACTCGTCCTCGCGGCAGAACTCCAGCGCCTGCTCCAGCGACAGCTTGCGCGGCGGGATCAGCTTCTCGGTCTCGTCCGAGCTGGCCGCGCGCATGTTGGTGAGCTTCTTTTCCTTGGTGATGTTGACGTCCATGTCGTCGGCGCGGGAGTTCTCCCCGACGATCATGCCCTCGTACACCTCGGTGGTCGGCTCGGTGAAGAGCGTGCCGCGCTCCTGCAGGTTCATCATCGCGAACGGGGTGACCACGCCGGAGCGGTCGGCCACCAGCGACCCGTTGTTGCGGGTGCGCAGCTCGCCGAACCACGGCTCGTACTTCTCGAAGACGTGGTGCAGGATGCCCGTGCCGCGGGTCTCGGTCAGGAACTCGGTCCGGAAGCCGATCAGGCCGCGCGCCGGAACCAGCCACTCCATCCGGATCCAGCCGGTGCCGTGGTTGACCAACTGCTCCATCCGGCCCTTGCGGGTCGCGAGGAGCTGGGTGATCGCGCCGAGGAAGTCCTCCGGCGAGTCGATGGTCAGTCGCTCCACCGGCTCGCAGGTCTTGCCGTCGATCTCCTTGGTGACCACCTGCGGCTTGCCGACGGTCAGCTCGTACTGCTCGCGGCGCATCTGCTCGACCAGGATGGCCAGGGCGAGTTCGCCACGGCCCTGCACCTCCCAGGCGTCCGGCCGCTCCGTGGGCAGGACCCGCAGCGAGACGTTACCGATCAGTTCCTTGTCCAGCCGGTCCTTGACCATCCGTGCGGTGACCTTGGCACCCTTGACCCGGCCGACGAGCGGCGAGGTGTTGGTGCCGATGGTCATCGAGATGGCCGGCTCGTCGACGGTGATCAGCGGCAGCGGCCGCGGGTCGTCGGCATCGGCGAGCGTCTCGCCGATCATGATTTCCGGGATGCCGGCGACGGCGATGATGTCGCCCGGCCCGGCCTGCTCGGCCGGCTTGCGGTCCAGCCCATCGGTCATCAGCAGTTCGGAGATGCGCACCTTCTGCATCGAACCGTCCGTGCGGCACCAGGTCACGGTCTGGCCCTTGCGGATGATGCCCTCGCGCACCCGGCACAGCGCCAGCCGGCCGAGGAACGGCGAGGCGTCAAGGTTGGTCACGTGCGCCTGCAGCGGCGCGCCCTCCTCGAAAGCGGGCGCCGGGATCGTCTCCAGGATGGTGCGGAAGAGCGGCTCGAGGCTGTCGCTGTCGGTCGGCACGGTGCCGTCGGCGGGCTGCGTCATCGAGGCGATGCCGTCGCGGGCGCAGGCGTAGACGATCGGAAAGTCGATCTGGTCGGCGTCGGCGTCGAGGTCGAGGAAGAGCTCGTACGTGTCGTCGACGACCTCCTTGATCCGGGCGTCGGGACGGTCGACCTTGTTGATCACGAGAATGATCGGCATCCGCGCCTTGAGCGCCTTGCGCAGCACGAAGCGGGTCTGCGGGAGCGGGCCCTCGCTCGCGTCGACCAGCAGCACCACGCCGTCGACCATGGTGAGCCCGCGCTCGACCTCGCCGCCGAAGTCGGCGTGGCCGGGGGTGTCGATGATGTTGATGACCACCGGCTCGCCGTCACCCGGGACGTAGCTGATCGCGGTGTTCTTGGCCAGGATCGTGATGCCCTTTTCCCGCTCCAGGTCCATCGAGTCCATCACGCGGTCGGTCATCTCCGCGCGGCTGTGGAACTGGCCGCCTTGGCGCAGCATGGCGTCCACGAGGGTGGTCTTGCCGTGGTCGACGTGCGCCACGATGGCGACGTTGCGGAGGTCGGAGCGGGTCTGCATGGGTTCCATTCTCGTGGCGGTAGGTCGTGGCTTGACGCCGGGTCACCTGCGGTTGCCCAGGATGTTCCGACAAATGTCTGTTCCGTGGGAATCTGCGGCGCGGGGGCGCGGCCCGACGTGGGTCATGACGCTGCTGCAGGGTGGTGGCGTCGCTCCTGGTCTCCGTCGTCGCCGCGTTGATCGTCGCGGCGCGGTGATCGTCGGGCTGTTGGTGCCCGATGCGGCCACCCTGCTGCTGGTCGGCTTCCTAGCGTACGCCGCGACCCGGCATTGTGCCCCGCCGCGGCGGTGCCCTGCTACCCGCGCGGGGCCGTGGCCTGTGTCACGTCTCGGCCGTTCCGGGCCGTTCGGGGCCGTTGCGGGGCGGGTGGCCGTGCCACGCCGCCCTGGAAAACAGGGGTCGGGGGCTCAGGCCACGCGCCTCGGCCGGCCGTGTGCGCGCAGACCGGGCGCGCGAGCGGGCCCCCAACTGTGACGGGCATCGCTGTTAGGGTGCGGTCGCGGCGCGTGGGGATCGCAGCGCCGCGCGGATTGCCCGGGAGGGTCAATGAGAAGCGGTGCACGCGGCGGCGCGGCGGTGGTGGTGTTGACGATGCTGGCGTCGGTCGTTGCCGGCTGCGGCAACGATCGCCCAGCCGAAGGGCAGTCACCCGTCGCGATCACGTCGGACGTCGCGGCGGCCTCGCCGACGACCGAGCCGACCGTGGTGCCCACGACCGCCGCGCCGACGCGGAGCGCGACCGCGAGCCCCACGCCGCGCCCGAGTCGCACCACGAAGGCGCCCGCCAAGCCGGCGCCGCGCCGCAAGCCGCCCACCGAGGTCAAGCTCCCGCCTCCGGTGCCAAAGCCCGCGGCGAGCAACTGCACGCCCAAGCGCGTGGGTACCCAGGTTTCCCGGGCGGAGGCCAAGAAGGCGCTCACCGACGCGGCGGGCAGGACGTACTGGCCCACCTCCGCGCCGAGCATCCGGGTCCCGCTCAACCTCGTGAAGGCGACCGCCTGGCAGGAGAGTGGCTGGCAGTCCAACATCATCGCCTGTGACACCGGGGTCGGGCTGATGCAGGTCATGCCGGACACCGCCGAGTGGATGAACGGCCGGTTCGGTCAGTCGTACGACATCAATGACTATCGCGACAACGCCACGCTCGGGGCCAACGTCCTCGCCTGGCTGATCAAGTATTTCGGCGACGTCTACTTCGACGGCGACTACACCCTCGACGCCGCGGACTGCGCCGACCACCGCAGTCCCTGCCTACTCAACGCCATCATCGCCAGCTACAACTACGGCTACGGCGCGGTCGACACGGAGAAGGACGGGATCGTCATCCCCAATCCCCGCTACGTGGAGAACGTGCGCGCGCTGATGACCGAGTGCGAGTGCCTGGCGTTCTGACCCGCCCCGACGAACACCAGGGATAACCGGTGAAACGCCTCGCGGGAGGGGAGCCGGCCGTGACCGTGGCGCGCGCTGCACGAGCACGCCGACGGCATGGACACGCTCGACTGGCTGCGCCGCCAGCGGTGGAAGACCCGGGGCCGCCGGTACGCCGGCGAGCGGGACATCTTCCATGATCCGGAGCATCCGTCGGCGGTCTTTCTCCCGCTGAATACCGCGTCGTAATCGGGGATGGGCCGCTGCGGCGGGCGCGGGTGGCGAGAATGGCGGCATGGGGGACGACCCGCCGACCCGGACACCCTTCGCCCAGCTCGACCAGTTGCCGCCCGAGGTGCTGGCCGGGTTGATCGCCAGCCTCGACGCGCTGGCCGCCCAGCCGGAGATCCGACGGGTGCGCCGGGCCGCCCAGACGGCGCTACTGCCCCTGCCGGGCCAGCGCGTGCTCGATGCCGGTTGCGGCGCCGGGGAGGTGGCTCGGCAGCTCGCCGCGCTGGTGGCGCCGACCGGTGAGGTCGTGGCCGCCGACTTCTCCGCCGCCACGGTGGCGATCGCCGCGCTGCGCCACGACGGGAGCCGGGTGCGGTACGTCGTCGGCGACATGACGGCGCTCGGGTTTCCCGACCGGACCTTCGACCGGGTCCGCTCGGAACGGGTGCTGCAGCACCTCGACGATCCCGACTCGGCGGTCGCGGAACTCGTCCGGATCACGCGTCCCGGCGGGCGGGTCTGTCTGGTCGACACCGACTGGGAGTCGTTGACCACCGACGGCATCCCGGACGAGCTGACCGTGGCGCTGCGGCGGCACGTGGCCAGCGGGAGCATGCTGCATGACCGCTCGATGGGGCGCACGTTGCGCCGCCGGCTGGTGCGGGCCGGGCTCGTCGACGTGATCACCGAGCCTGTCACCTGCTGCTTCACCGATCCCGACGACGCCGCGGCGGTGCTGCCCATGTTTGACCGTCGGTCTCTGATGCCGGCCGGCATGGTGCCCGACGAGATGTGGGAGGGCTGGTTCGCGGCGGTGGACGGGGCGGCCGCGCGGGGGGAGTTGCTCGCCGCGCTGACGATCTGGGTCGCTGCGGGTGTGCGACCGGAGTAGCGACCGCTGCCCGCGATCTTGCAGCCGTGGCCGGCTCTATCCGGCGTCCCGTGGCGATATGTGCGGGCCACAGCTGCAAGATCGGCGAACTCAGCGGGGGCTGTCGGCGGCGCGGGTCGGGGCGGACGTCAACGGCGCCAGGTCGGCTGGCACGCCGGCCTGCCCGGCCGCCTCGTTGGCCAGCTCCTCGCGGGCCAGCTCGACGCCGGTCTTCGTGCCCAGTGGCACCTCCTTGAGCAGGAGGATCGCGACGAGCGAGATCACCGCGAGCGGAATCGCGGCCAGGAACAGCTCCGCCACCCCCTGACCGAACGCGTCCTCGACGACCGTCCGGACCGGGCCCGGCAGGGCCGCCAGGTTGGGGATGGCGTGTCCGCCGGAGCCGCCGGGCGTCGGGATGCCGAGCCGGGTCAACCCGTCGGCGATCAGCGTCGCGGTCCGGTTGCCGAGCAGGGCGCCGAGCGCCGAGACCCCCATCGCGCCGCCCATGCTGCGGAAGAAGGTGACCGTGGCGGTCGCCGCGCCCATGTCGCGGATGTTGATCGAGTTCTGCACGACCAGCACCAGGTTCTGCATCGTCATGCCGACGCCGAGACCGAGCACCGCCATGTAGACCGAGAGCAGCACGAAGCTGGTGTGTGACCCGATCGTGCCCATGAGGGCGATCCCGGCGATGGTCAGCAGACCACCGATGACCATCCACCGCTTCCACCGGCCGGTCTTGCTGATGATCTGCCCGACGACGATGGACGCGGCGAGCGAGCCGAGCACCATGGGCAGGGTGAGCAGCCCGGACTGGGTCGGTGTCTTGTCCCGCGCGATCTGCATGTACTGGCTCAGGAAGACCGAGGTGCCGAACATGGCGACGCCGACCGTGACGCTGGCGATGATGGCGAGCACGACGGTGCGGTTGCGGAACAGCCGCATCGGGATGATCGGTTCGGCGGTGCGCAGCTCGACGGCGACCGCAGCGGCCAACACCGCCACTCCGCCGATCACCATGGCCGCCGTCTGCCAGGACGCCCACGCGTACTTCTGGCCGGCGAGAGTGACCCAGATCAGCAGCAGCGAGACCCCGGCCGCGATGAGCGTCGCGCCCAGATAGTCGATCCGCACCGCCCGCCGGGGCAGCTTCGGCAGGTGCAGCGTCTTCTGCAGCACGATGATCGCCAGCACGGCGAAGGGAACCGCCACGTAGAAGTTCCAGCGCCAGCCGAGCCAGGACGTGTCGGTGATGACGCCGCCCAGGAGCGGGCCACCGACCATGCCGACGGACATCACGCCGCCGAGAATGCCCATGTAGCGGCCGCGTTCCCGCGGCGAGATCAGGTCGGAGATCACCACGGTCGAGAGCGCGGTGAGGCCGCCGGCGGCGAGGCCCTGGACCACCCGGAAGCCGATGAGCATCTCGGTGGAATGCGCGAGTCCGGCGAGCCCGGAGCCGACGACGACGAGGATCAACGAGAGCTGGACCAGCAGCTTGCGGTTGAACAGGTCGGCGAGTTTGCCCCAGATCGGCGTGCTGACGGTCATCGCCAGCAGCGTCGCGGTCACCACCCAGGTGTACGACGCCTGCGAACCGTTGAGGTCAGAGATGATCTTCGGCAGCGAACTGGAGACGACCGAGCTCGACAGGATCGCGACGAACATGCCGAGCATGAGGCCGATCAGTGATTCGAGCACCTCGCGACGGACCTTGGGTGGCGCGGTCGGCGCCGCCTCGGTGGAAACAGTCATGACTTCCTTTGCTGGTTCAGGTGTCTTGCGAACCGGGGCGTGGCCCGTCGGTTCACGATCGGTTTGTGCTGCCCGGCGCCGTCAGCGCCTCTTCCCACGTCCGGCGCAGCCGGCGTACCCCTTCGATGAGCTGGTCGATCTCATTCAGCGACCAGTCCGCGAGCGTGCTCTCGACGAAGGCGCCGGCCTCGCTCCGGAGGCGGTCGAGCTCCCGCTGCCCCTTGTCCGTCAGGCGGACGACGTGTGACCGCCGGTCGTGCGGGTCGGCGCAACGCTGCGCCATCCCGGCGGCCTCCATCGCCGTGATCTGCCGGCTGGCGACCGAGATGTCGACCCGGGTCCGCTGGGCGATCTCGCTGATGCGCAGCCCCTCCGTCCCGCTGAGGGCGGCGAGTGGCGCGAGGCAACCGATGCTCACGGTGCCGGCGGCGACGTGACGGACGAGGTCGCGACGGGCCGATCCGAGCGCGTTGACTTCGGACGCCAGAGCGGCGCACGCGGCTTCCCGGCTACCCATCACGTCTCCCTTGTAGTTGCCTGAGGCAACGATATCACTGTCATTGCTTGAGACAACCAAATAAGTGGAGAGGTGGGCTACTGCGGAGGAAGTCAGAACTCGATCGCGTTGAAGCGCGCCAGCAGGCGGCCGAGCAGCTCGATATCGTGTGCCGGCCACACCGACAGGCCGGCGCGGAGGCGGTCGCGGCGCGCCTGTCGTACCGCGGCGAGCCGTCCGGACCCCAGCGCGGTCAGCGCGAAGCGGACCGCGCGGGCGTCCTCCGCGTCCGGCCGGCGATGCACCATGCCCGCCCGTTCGAGTAGCTGCAGCTGGCGGCTCACGGTCGGCTTGCCGATCCCGAAGAAGACGGCGAGGTCGGTCACCCGGCAGCTGCCGACCTCGTCCAATCGCAGCAACAGCCCGTACGCCGCCGGGTCGAGGTCCGGATCGAATTCCTGGGCCGCGCGGTGATACGCCCCACGCGCCCGTCGGAGCAGCACCGTGAGCTCCTGCTCGACGGCGTCGAGCGGCCCGCTGTCCGGGCTGGTCTCTGGCTGCACGCCACCACAGTAGTCAGCGGCGCCTCCGTCCCGGCTGAGGATCACCAGCGGAATGTCGCGCGCGTCCTGGTCTGGTACTCGTCCTACGCCGGTCGGATCTCACCCGACGCGGCGCAGAAACTCCTCCTCCGCGAGCCCGTCGAGCGCGGCGACGAGCTGGTCGACGTCGGCGTCGGTGTGCGCGGCCGTCAACTGCAGGCGGATGCCCACCTCGGCGAGAGGCACCAGGGGATGGGCGGCGAAGGTGACGTAGATGCCGTGTCGCCAGAGCGCGTCGGCGATCTCGCCCAGGTCGCGCCCGGGCGCGAGCGGCAACTCGACGATCGGCGTGCCGGTCGTGTTCGGCGTGGTCAGTCCCCTCGCATGGACGTGGTCGAGGACCCGCGCCGTGAGGCGGTGCAGATGGGCCCGGAGGGCGTCGCCGCGGGCCTCGTTGACGTCGAAGCCGGCCAGCACCGTGGCGAGCGACGCGGTGGGGGAGGGACCGGAGTAGAGGTACGGGGGCGCGGTGAGCTTCAGCTGCTCCTTCAGCGCGGTCGGCAGGGCCAGGAACGCCAGCATCGACGAGTACGCCTTGGAGAAGCCGCCGACCAGGATCAGGTCGTCGTAGCTCTGTCCGAGATGCGCGACGACGGCGTTGCCGCGGCTCCCGTACGGGGAGCTCTCGTCCTCGCGCCGCTCGCCGATCACGCCGAAGCCGTGTGCGTCGTCCACGTAGAGCAGCGCCCCGTGCTGCCGGCAGATCCGCAGGTGACCCTCGAGGTCGGGCAGGTTGCCGGTCATGCTGTTGACGCCGTCGATGCAGACCAGCCGGGGCCCGGTCGCGGGGGCGCTGCCCAGCAACTCGTCCAGCTGTTGCAGATCGCCGGAGCGGAACGGCCGGAGCGTCGCGCCGAGCCCCTGCGCGTACCGGGCGGCGTCGTAGATCGTCTTGTGCGCGCGGCTGTCGAGGAAGACGGTGCCTCCGTCGGCGAGGAGCGGCACCACGGCCATGTGGATCAACGTGACGGTGGGCAGGACGAGCGTGTCCGGAGCGCCGAGCAGCGCGGCCAGGCGTTCCTCGATCCGCGGGTAGAGACGCGGGTTGCCCAGGAGTCGGGACCAGCTCGGGTGGGTGCCCCAGCGGCGGACCTGCTCGCCGATCGAGGCCATGATCTCGGGGTCGAGATCGAAGCCGAGGTAGTTGCAGGAGGCAAAGTCGACCAACCACCGGTCGCCGATGCGGATGTGCCGCCCTCGGACCTCCTCGATCACGGCGTCGTAGATCGGGCTGCTGCTGGAAAGGCGGGCCAGGTCGGCAAGATGCGGGGTGGACGTCACGGGGGACCTCGCGGTTGGTCAGATGGCGTGTCGTGCGGCGAGGGTCCATTTGATCATGTCGTCGTAGTCCATCGACTTCGCGAAGAGGTAGCCCTGGCCGAACTGGCAGCCGATCTCGGCGAGCACCCGCCGTTCGGCGGGGTCTTCAATGCCCTCGGCGATGATCTCGAGTCCCAGGGTGTGCGCGAGCCCGAGGATCCCCTCGACCAGCGAGCGCTGGTCGGGTTCGACCAGGATCGTGTCGATGAACGACTTTTCGATCTTGAGCAGGTTGGCGGGTACCTGGCGCAGGTAGCTCAGCGAGGAGTAGCCGGTGCCGAAATCATCGATCGCGAGCCGTACGCCGGCGGCGCGCAGCGCCGCCAGGTCCGTCCAGACCCGCTCGTCATCGCGGAGCAACAGGCTCTCGGTGATCTCCAGAACCAGTCGCTCGGGTGGGAGGCCCGCTTCGTCGAGTTGACCGAGGACCCGCTCGACGAAGCCGGGGGAGCGGAACTGTCGGACCGAGACGTTGACCGTGACGTACGGGGCGTCTTCCGGGCCGAGCTCCGTCGACCACGCGACCGCGTCGGTGATCGCCCGCTCCAGCACCCAGTAACCGATCGGGACGATCAGGCCGCTCTCCTCGGCGAGGTCGATGAACTGCGCCGGGGTGAGCAGGCCGCGGGTGGGGTGGTGCCAGCGTACGAGGGCTTCGAGACCGACGGGTCGGCCGGTCTCCAGCGCGACGATCGGCTGGTACTGCACCGCGAACTCCGGGCTCGCCAGCGCCTGGTCGAGTTCGGTGCGCAGTTGCATGCGGTCGAGGACAGCCGTGTGCAGGGCCGGTTGGTAGCGGCGCCACTGGCTCTTCCCCGCGCCCTTGGCCACATAGAGCGCCAGATCGGCGTGGCGCAACAGATCCTGCCCCTCGCACGTCTCGGCGGTCGTGGCCACCCCCACGCTCGCCGTCGTGCTGACCACGCCGTCGGCGAGCCGGAACGGCTCGGCGAACGCGGCGACCAGCCGCTGCGCCACCTCCTCCACCTCGGCCGGATCCGCCGCGTCCTCGACGACCGCCGCGAACTCGTCCCCGCCGAGCCGGGCGGCGGTGTCATGGGCGCGCAGACACCGCGCGAGCCGCCGGCTGACCGCGATCAGCAGTTCGTCGCCGGCGGAGTGCCCCATCGTGTCGTTGACCACCTTGAAGTCGTCGATGTCGATGAAGAGCACCGCCGCGACGGTGCCGGCGTGGCGGGAGCGCGTCACCGCCTGCTGGACCCGCTCCTGGAACAGCACGCGGTTCGCCAGGCCGGTGAGCGAGTCGTGGAAGGCGCGGTGGGTGAGCTCGCGTTCCAGTTCCCGCCGCTCGGTGACGTCGCGCAGGGTGATGACCAGACCATCGACGGTGGGATCGGCGCGCAGGTCGCGACAGGAGGCCTCGACCTCGATGCGGCGACCGGTCGCCGTGACCACCGCCCAGTCGGCGTCGGCCGTGTCGCCGCTGCCCGCCCGCATCAGCGTCAGCAGCTCGCGGGCATCGGCACGGTCCTGCGGATGGATGAGCTCGGGGAGCGCGCGACCGGCCAGCGGGTCCGGCCCGAACACGGTCGCCGCCGAGGGACTGTCGTAGCGGATCCGGTCCTCGCCGTCGACGATCAGGATGACATCAGCGGTGTTGTGCACGAGCGTGCGGAAGTATTCCTCGCTGCTCCGTCGGTTGATCTCCTGGTTGAGTGCGATGCGTTCCAGCGCCAGCGCCGCCTGGGCCGTCAGCGCCTCGACGGACTCGTGCACGGTGAGCAGCGCGGAACGGGGCGCCGCGACGTAGAGCGTGCCGATGTGCGGGTTCCCCGCCGGGCGGCCGGTCACCGTGATGTGACACTGCCATGCCGCGTCGAAGTCACCGAGCAGCGCGGCGAGTGCCCGATCGAGGCTCGCCGTCGTCACCAACCGCGCCACGTGGCCACCGTCCGTCGGCGCCGGCCAGGGCCCGGACGTCGGCTCCTCGGCGAGCACCACCCGGTAATCCACGCCGCGGGGCAGGAGTTCGGCGAGCGCGACCCGGATGGCGGTCGCGACCTGCTCCGCGCTCGTCGCCCAGACCAGGGCCGTGCTGGCCCGGCGGATCCCCCGTTCCCGCGCGACGGCCTGGCGGTGGGTGGCGATCACTCCGGCGAGTCGGGCCAGGACGAGCAGGAACATCAGCGCGGAGAGGAGCGCGATGACCGCACCGTCGCTGACGTGCCCGGCGGTCGCCTCGACGAGCAGCACCGCGGGCGGGATGAGGGAGGAGAGCCCGAGCAGCAACAGACGCAGGTTGCCGGCTTCGCGGGGCCGGCTGGTGCGCGGTTCGGTCAGTGCGGCCATCGACGGGTGCAGCGCGGCCGCCCCCCAGCTCACGTAGAACACCGTCCAGCCGAGGTCCACCGGGCCGCCGATCTCCCAGGAACCGCGCAGTTGGCTGAGCCCGTAGAGCACGTCCGAGATGAGCACCCCCACGCCGCCGACGGCGAGCAGCAGCACGCTCGGATTGCGCCGGGCCGACGAGATGAGCTGCGCTCCGGCGGCCAGGATCAGCACATCCCACAGGGGTAGGGAGATTGACGCGGCGCGCTGCAGCGGCGTGACGTGCTGAGCCTGGATGTGCGGGCTGATCAGGAAGATCCACGAGAGCAGGCCGAGCCCCGCGGTCAGGGCCAGGGCGTCGAGCAGGCTGGGGCGGTCGCGCCCACGCAGCCCGCGGTCCGGGAGCAGGAGCAGGCCGGCCAGGAGCAGACCGTAGAAGAGTTGGTAGAGCACGTCGGCGAACGAGGGAAAAGGGTTCTGTCGCCCCAGGACGTCGGTCAGGATGTTGTAGGCGGCGTCGCCGGCGGTGAAGGTGAGCAGTGCCGCCGCGAGGAGCAGCCACGGCGCGCGCCGTCGTGGTCGGTTGCGGCGCACCCCGACGAGCACTGCGGTGGCGCTCGTGAGCCCGAGCAGCCCCCAGGTGGCGAGGTGCCAGGAGGGGAAGGCGTAGTAGGCGGCGCTGATGACGGCCGCGACGGCGAGGTAGCACCCCATTAACCTGCGCGTGTCCATGCGCCCCCCTTCCGCCGGGACTCCCTGAGCGCGTCGTCCCGGGAAGAAGCGGATCGCGCGAGGATAGCGCTGATCATTATGTCCTAAAGACGTGTTTTCGGCCGAAAATTGGATCATTCTGTCCCCGCGCCCCACCGCGCGTCGAACTCCGCCAGCCCGCCACCGAGCCGGTAGCGCAGCCGCAGCTCCACCGGCCCCGCCGCCCGCCGCCGCGGCGGCAGCGGATAGATCTTGTCGCCGTTCAGGGTGTTGAACGTCCCCGCCCGTACCCCGTCGCTCAACCACAGCTCACCGGCGATCCGGACGCCGTCGAGCACGGCCGGTTCGGTGAGCGCCGGTTCCACCGCCGCCTCGACGATCTCCGGCACGGGCCCGCGGTCCGGGCACTCGACCAGAAATCCGATCGCGACCAGGACGCTTCTTCCACGGTCCGCCCCCTCCGTCCGGCCGGCGTTACCGGACCGGCTCGGCCGCGCGCCGAGCGGTGAGCAGGACCATCCCGGTGTAGCCCCAGGCGGGCAACGTGGGGTCCGCGTCGATCCGCGCCAGGACCAGATCGTCGACGAGCGGTTCGAACACGGACCGGATGGCCGGCTCGTCGACCGGGTAGCCCGGCCATTGGGGTCCGGCACCGACCCGGTAGCGCCCCATGTTCTCCATGAACGCGGCGACGAGATGACCGCCCGGGCGCACGGAGCGCACGTACGCCCCGCACAACGCCCGGAACTCGTCGGCGTCCTCGGTGACGCTCTCGGCCACGAAATGCATCGAGGCCAGCCCGTAGCCGCCGGCCGGCACGTTCAGCGCGTCACCGCGGGAAACGGTCACCCGGGACAGCGCGGCGGCGCTGGTCGACGGTAACGCGGGCAGTTGACGACGGCAGTGCGCGTAGAAGGGCTCCCAGGAGGGATCGGGCGCGTACGTGAGTTGCGCGCGCAGATAGGCCCGGTTCGCCGCGCTCGGCTCCACCGCGTGAACGCGCCGGCACACCGCCGTGGCCAACATCAGTGGATAGAGGTTGGGGCCGGCGCCCAACTCCAGCCCGACGTCGATGCTGCCGGGAGCCAGATCGCGGTAGAAGCCGGCGTGATGGTCGATGACGGCGACGTCGGCCGGGTGCAGCTCGCGGTAGTTCTCCGCCAGGTAGTCCCGCACCGGCCAGGCGTCCCAGTCCGCGTCGTGGTTCCGGCGCGTCGCGGCGGTCGTCGCCGCGCTGGCGGCGGGCTGGGCGGGTGCGTTGTCGGCCATCAGGCGCGCGACCGGGAGGCCCGGCGGACGTGGCGCCGCGGGGGACCGGCCGCTGCCTCCCCTCGTGATCAGATTCCGGAACATACAGGATGCCGGTCCCGGTGCGGTTGCAAAAGCTACCGGGCGCGCCGCGCCGCGGAAAAGTGTCGGAGCCGGATGTGAGGCTGTCGATGTCCGGACAATGTCCGCAAAGGAGCGTCACGACGGGCAGGCCCCGAGATGATCCGCGTGATCAGGCAACAGCTCGTACGTGTCGTCGGCGCGTCACGTTCCCGTTCCCTGATCACGCGGATCCTGTCCCTTCGCCCCGGCGCTCCGCCGCCGTTCCCGGGGCGGGCCGGCGCGCGGCGGTCTGTGGCGGTCAGTGGCCGCGCGCGATCCACTCGTCGAGGTGCGGGGCCTCCGCGCCGATCGTGGTGCTGTCGCCGTGGCCGGTGTGCACCCTGGTCTCCGGCGGCAGGGTGAACAGCCGGGTGCGGATCGACTCGATGATGGTGCCGAAGTCGCTGTAGGACCGGCCGGTCGCGCCGGGGCCGCCCGCGAAGAGCGTGTCACCGGTGAAGACGACACCGAGTTCGGGCGCGTACACGCAGCAGGCGCCCGGGCTGTGTCCCGGGGTGTGCAGGATCTGTAGCGTCGTCCCGGCGACCTCCACGCTCTCCCCGTCGCGCACGATGCCCTGCGGCGCGACGTCGGGGTGCACCAGATCCCAGAGCACCCGGTCGTCGGGGTGCAGCAGCACCCGGCTCTTCGTCTCCGCGGCCAGCGCCGGCGCCGCGCGGACGTGATCGTCATGCGCGTGCGTCGCGAGGACCGCGACGACCCGGCGTCCGTTCACCACCCGCAGGATCGCCTCCACATTGTGCGGAGCGTCGATCACCACGCATTCGTCGTCGTCGCCGACCACCCACACGTTGTTGTCGACGTCGAAGGTCTGGCCGTCGAGGGAGAACGTGCCCGACGTGACCGCGTGGTCGATCCGGGCCGCCATCAGAAGATCACCACCGAGCGCAGCACGTCTCCATGGTGCATCTTGCCGAACGCCTCCTCGACCTGATCCAACGCGATTTCCTCGGTGATGAAGGCGTCCAGGTCCAGCCGGCCCTGCAGGTAGAGCTCGGTCAGCATCGGGAAGTCGCGGCTCGGCAGGCAGTCGCCGTACCAGCTGGACTTCAGCGCGCCGCCCCGGCCGAACACGTCGAGCAGCGGCATTTTGATCTCCATGTCCGGCGTCGGCACCCCGACCAGCACCACGGTGCCGGCCAGATCGCGGGCGTAGAACGCCTGCTTCCAGGTCTCCGGCCGCCCGACCGCGTCGATCACCACGTCGGCGCCGAACCCGCCGGTCAGCTCCCGGATCGCCTCGACGGCGTCGGTCTCCCGTGCGTTGACGGTGTGGGTGGCGCCGAAGCCCTTCGCCCACTCCAGCTTCCGGGGATCCGTGTCGACCGCGATGATCGTCGTCGCCCCGGCGAGCGCCGCGCCGGCCACCGCACCGTCACCGACTCCGCCGCAGCCGATCACCGCGACCGAGTCGCCGCGGGTCACCTGCCCGGTGTTCATTGCCGCGCCGAGGCCGGCCATCACCCCGCAGCCCAGCAGCCCCACCGCGGCCGGCCGCGCCGCCGGGTCGACCTTCGTGCACTGCCCGGCGTGCACCAGCGTCTTCTCCGCGAACGCGCCGACGCCGAGCGCGGGCGACAGAACGGTCCCGTCGGTCAGCGTCATCTTCTGCGCCGCGTTGTGGGTGTTGAAGCAGTACCAGGGGCGGCCGCGGCGGCAGGCGCGGCACTGGCCGCAGACGGCCCGCCAGTTGAGCACGACGAAATCACCGGGCGCGACGTCGGTGACGCCCGCGCCGACCTGCTCGACGATGCCGGCGGCCTCATGTCCGAGCAGGAACGGGTACTCATCGCTGATGCCGCCCTCCCGGTAGTGCAGGTCGGTGTGGCACACACCGCACGCCTGCACCCGCACCACAGCCTCGCCCGGACCGGGGTCCGGCACAACGATGGTGGTGACCTCCACGGGCGCGCCCTTGGCCCTCGAGATGACTCCGCGGACTTGCTGGCTCACACTTCCCCCTCATCCTCGCTGTCGCTGAGTGCGGACAGGACCTCTCGCGGTTGACGCGGTGGAAGCTCGCTGTCCGCCTCAGTCCGACGTCAGGCTACGGCAGAAGATCCGGATCGGCCGGGAGAGCACGGACGGCACGCCCTCGGCATGTCCCGCCGCGAACTGAACGCGATGCTGACCGCGCGGGCCGCTTAGCCCCGCGCTGACGGTTCAGCCCCGCGGGGCGGCGGTCGCGTGCTCGGGCAGGGTGACCGTCTCGCCACGCATGATCGGCCGGATCCCCGGGAGCAGGCCCCGTTGCCGGGTCGCGTCGAGGAACTGCCCCAGGGGCGACCGGAACACCCGGTAGTCGTCGTAATGGATCGGGAGCGTGAGTCGGGGCCGGATCAGGTCGACGAGGTCGGCGCCCTGCCGGCCGTCCATGGTGAGGAGAACTCCCATGATCCGGGTCCCGCCGAGGTGGATCAGCATCGCGTCGATCTCCGGGAAACGCTGCGGGATCTCGGCGAGCACCGGCCGGTTCAGGGTGTCTCCGGTGACATACAACCGGAGTCGTCGCGAGCCGTTCTCCTCGAAGTCGATCATGCTGCCCATCACGTCGGGGAGCAGGTAGTCGATGAGTCCGGGTCCGTGCCGTCCGGGGAGCGCCGTGACCCGCAGGGTGTACCCCTCGCGCGTCATCTCGTGACTGTGCCACGTCGGCAGGTCGACGGCGGCGCGGAACCCCCACCGACGCAGCCGCCGCTCCGCGTGCGGGGTGGTGAGGATCGGCAGCGAGCGGACCAGACCCTCGCGCGCTACCCGGTCGAAGTGGTCGCCGTGCAGGTGTGACAGGACGACCCCGTCGAGCGGGGGCAGTTGGGTGATGGTCATCGCGGGTTCCGTGCGCCGCCGGCTCCACAGCCCGTAACCGAGATAGGCGCGTTGACCGGAGTGCAGGAAGTTGGGATCGGTCAACAGGGTGAAGGGGCCGATCCGCAGCACGGTCGTCGCCGTCCCGACGAACGTCACCGTGCCCGTCGGCGTCGGGGTATCGCTCACGGCTCACCTCCCGCGTGGGGTCGCGGTCGGGTACCCGCCCGCGCGCCGCGCACACGTGACCGGCCGCGGTCAGTGGCGCGGCAACAGCGGGCCGAGCGGGCCGAGATCGAGGTTGAGGTCCTCGGCGGAGAGCCCGAAATGCTCGCGGAGCTCCACCATCTGCTCCTCCAGCGCCATCAGCGTCGCGCCGACCCGCTCGACCTGCTCGTCGGTGAGGTCGCCCTGATCGACCCGACGCAGCGCCTGCCGCTCCATCAACTGCCGCAGCAGTTCGATGATCGTGAGCACGAGGCTGGCCAGCCCGCGCTCGACCCCGTCCCGGTCGACCTCGACGCGCGGCCCCAGACGCCGCACCGGGAGCTCCTGCGGGCCTACCACGGCGCCTCCTCCTGGCTGGGCGGATGCGCCATGTCGGCCCGGACGGACGAGATCAGGGCGCGCAGCGAGATGTAGACCAGGTCGACGTCGGCGATCGACAGCAGCAGCTCACCGGAGATCACCACGCCGGTCGCCAGAACCCGGTCGAGCAGATCCACCAGCGCGATCGGCTGGTAGGTGCCCGGAGTCGAAATCTCGGTCACGGCCATGCCTTCCCGGCGCCGGCGGCATCGCCACCGGCGACCTCGTCCTCGACCACCGCGAAGGAGTACGGCGGCCACGGGCCGGTCAACTCCAGCCGCAGGCCCGGATGCGCGTCGCCGAGCTGCCGCACCAGCGTCGCGAACTCCTCGGCCCGCGCGGCATCCACCAGGTAGGCGCCGTTGAGCACGTTCCACCCGGCCGCTCCGGTGAGCCGCTCGTCCTGCGGTTTGTGCCGCCGGCCCGCCTCGGCGTGCCGTTCGAGCGCGGTGTGCACCTCGTCCGCGCCGTTGACGGCCGCCCGCTGTGCCGCCTCGCTCGCCGACAACTGCGCCCGCCGCCGCTGCAGGTAGGCCATCCCGGGACTCGCGCCGCCACCGGCGGGGACGGGCCGCGCCGCGGCGGCGCCCGTCCCCGCCGCGGCATACGCCTTGACGCCCCACTCGGTCCGCCCGGCGACGCGGTCCAGCGCGGCCGTGAACGCCGTACGGCGCTGTGCCAGCACGGAGGCGACGCGGGTGTCGTCGTGGTAGACCGTCGCCAGCCGGGTCGGCGCGACCGGACCGAACCGGCCGACGGCCTGTGCGACGTCGTGGTGCGCCCGCGCCACCGTCTCCAGCCACGGCAGGTTCTCCAGATTGCGCCGCAGCGGCTCCTCGCCGAACTCGTCGAGGTCGACCGTGCCGACCACGCCGATCAGCCCGCCGGCCTCCACGGCGCGCAGCGGCGCCCCGCCCACCCCGGTGAGCCCGACGATCTGACGTGGGTCGAGGTCGCGGGCGACCAGGTGCAGCCAGACACCGTGGTTCCCCGTCATCGCTGCTCCTCCCGATTCTGCACGGCTTCGCGCTCCGTGCCGTTCCCGTCGTTCTCCCGGCTCTCCCGCGGCAGGGCGGCGCGCGGCCGCGCCGTGAGGAACGGGTCGTACTCCCACCAGTCGATGCCCATCTCGCGGGCGGTGTCGACGGAGGCCACCACCAGCCGCAGCTTGATCGTGAGGAGCTCGATGTCGAGCAGGCTGACCCGGATGTCCCCGGCGATCACGACGCCCCGGTCGAGAACCCGCTCGAGGATGTCGCCGAGGTTGGTCGAATCATTGGCGGGCATGCCGTATCCGGAGGCCTGCCCCCCGGTCGGGCGTCGCGCCGGCGCGTTCGTCACCTCATCTCACCCCTGTCGGTCTTGCCGCGTGGATAGCGCCCGGTGCGGCGGTACGCCACCAGAGCGCCGTCCACGTCGACCTCGACCTGATAGACGCCGAGAATGTCGGTCGACGACGGGATCCGCCGGTCCTCGACCACCTCGACCCCGATCAGCCAGCCGTCCTCGGCGCGTTCCAGCGATGTCACCCCGATCGGCGTCCGGCCGGAGAGCTCGGCGATGTGCCGCAGTCCCGCCTGTGCCGCCAGGCTGGCCGGCAGCGGCTGCCGGCCCCGCCGCCGCGGGGGCGGCTCGTCGTCGTACGTGTCGTCGTCCTTGTGTTCCTCGTTCTCCTCGTTCGGCTCGGCGCCGCTCCGGCGTTGCGGGCCGCGTTCCTCGCGGTCGCGCCTTCTCGCGGGCACGCGATCACCTCCGCTCTCTGGTCGTGGCCGCGCGCTCAGGCCATCAGTCGGTCGAGGATCTGCTGTTGGGCCTCGACCAGCTCGGCCTGCGAGATCTCGCCGGCGGCCGCCGCGGCGTCCAGCTCCTCGAGCTGGCGCTGCAGCGTCGCCGGGTCGTAGAGCTGTTGCTCCGCCTGATCGCGGATCAGCTTCACCAGCGAGGTCAGCCCGCGAACCGGTGCGAACGGCAGGGTCAGCAGCGTCACCAGCACGTGTCCTTCACCCCTGCGGCTGCGGTCGGGCCGCGAAGTCGTACGGCGCGAGCGGGCCGAGCATCTTGACGTTCACCCGCCCCGACCACTCATCGTCGGCGAGACGCTCCACGGCTTCCTCGAACTCGGCCCGCCGCTCGGTCTCCACCAGGAAGGCCGCGTGCGCCGCGTCCTGCTCGTGGGTCGGCGGGCGCAGCACGCTCGCCACCGACACGGCGGTGAGCGCGTCGACGAGTCGATCGGTGTCGGCCGCGCGCCGGGCTTCGACGCCCTCGTTGATCAGTTCGCCGAGCCGCATCCGCAGGTCCATCGAGCTGTTCTCCGGGGCGCCGCGGAGCTGCTGCCGCAGTTCCTCGGCCTCCGGGTTCTCCGCCAGCACCTCGGTCAGGACCGCCTGTTCGACGTAGCGTCCGCGCACGACGTACTCGACGCGCCCGTCCAGCTCGTTGAGGGCGGCCAGATAGTCGTCGTGCGCGGCGCTGAGCAGCTCAGTGACCGCGTCGCGGCTCTCCAGCACCGTCCCGAACCGGATCGGCAGCACCGGCGCCTCGACGGCCGTACCGTCCAGGAGTTGCTTGTACGCCACCAGGTCGTCCGGGCGGCCGAGCGGCCGGTCGAGCCCGATCTCGCTCACCAGCGCCGCGACCTCGCCGTGGGTGACGACCGTAACCGGCGCTGCCGGGTCGCCCAGGCCGCGCGCGTCCTCGGTCGGCTCCACATCGCTCGGCACCACCCCGTAGATGAAGTAGCCGACACCCGTCGCCTCCGCCATCTCAGTCCTCCTCCCGCCGCCGCCGGCGCGGCGCCCGTTCGCGACTTTCGCCGCCCACCAGTTCGCCGAGTACATCCCCGGCCTTCTCCATGAGGGCGCCCTTCGGGCCCTGCACGATTTCCGGCAGTCCCTTCCCCTGCGAGCTGGTCAGGTCCAGCCGGTTGGTCGCCTCCGCGAACCGCAGATAGGTGTCGACGCTGGCCACGACGACGCGGGCGTCGATCGTCAGCAGCTTGATCCCGACGATGCCGACGGAGACGTGGGCGTCGATCACGATGCCCTTGTCCAGGATGGTTCCGACGACCTCGGCCAGGTCCGACGATGAGCCGCCGCCCCTGGAGACCCCTCCGCCGCCCGAAGGCTGGATCGCACTGGTCACTGTCCGCTCCTCTCGCTCGACCGCATCCGCCGCGTCGCGGAGCGGCGTGGCCGCTCCCCGTCACGGTGGGGCGGCTCCTGGTCATCACGGTGCGGCCGCCGGGCCGCCGGGGCGCCGCGCCGGTCCGGGTCGCCGTCCGGTACGTCCCGGCGCTTCCGCGCCGGACCGCCGCTCGCCGGCTCCTCGCCCGCGCTTCCGTTCCGCTGTCCGCGTTCGTCGGCGGCGCTTCCGGTCTGCTCCCGTTTCTCGGCCGCGACCGCGGAGTCGTGGTCGCGGACGACCCGGCCGGCGCGAATCTCGCCGCGCCAGCCCTCCACCTGGTCGGGGTGGAGCACGGTGTGGGTCATGACGTGCCGGACGAAGTGCTTCAGTTCCAGCCGCACCCGACGGCCCTGAGCGCGCCAGATGTTGCCGGTCTTCTCGAACAGCCCCTGCGGGTGGTACTCGAGCACGAGAACGATGCGGGTCAGGTCGGGGGTGAGTTCGTGGAAGCTCACGGCTCCGTCGACGGAGCCCTTCTCGCCCGTGGAGCGCCAGACGATGCGCTCGTCCGGCACCTGCTCGGTGACGGTCGACTCCCAACTCCGGTGCGACCAGAAGATCTGTGCCTTCCAGGTGATCTTCCGGTCGGATTCCCGCTCGGCGTGTTCGACCTTCTTCATGAACCGCGGGAAGTCCCCGAACTGCGTCCACTGGTTGTAGACGACCCGTACCGGCGCCCCGACGTCGATGGTCTCGACGATGTTGGTCACCTTGATTTTGTTCTTCGGGCCGCCCTTACCGAGCGCCTGCTTGAGCTTCGCCTTGCCACCGGCGAGCCCGGCACCGACCGCGGCCCTGACGGGCGACTTCCCGTCGGCGAGCCGCCGCGCGCCGGTCGCGGCCGCGATCAGGCCCGGTCCGCCGCCCTGCTCGGCGTACGCCGTCAGCCGCTCCGTCGCCGAGCCGAGCCGGTCGCTCGCGGCGGACACCAGTCGCTCGCCCGCCGCGCCCGCCAGGTTCTGCAGCTCGTCAACGAGCCGGCCGGAGAGCTTCTCGCCGATGCCGCCGCGCTGCGTGGATTGCCTCGTCATGCCGCTCACTTCCCGCGCCGACGGACCACCGGCGGCCTGGCCGCTTCCCGGGAACGCGACGAGGTGCGCGACGCCGGCGGGGCCGGCTCGTCCTCGTCCTCGTCGTCGTCCGGGTCCTGGTCGTCGTCGTCATCCTCGTCGGCGTCTTCGTCCCGGTCGTCGTCGTCGTCGAACTCGTCCTCGTCGTCGTCGGGCTCCTCGGCCCGCCGCTCACCGGACGGACGCCGTGTGCGCGGCGCGTCCTGCTCCTCGTCGTCGTACGGCTCGTCGTCGAACTCGTCCTCGTCGGTCTCCGCGTCGGACCCGGGGCGCACCGTCGCGCGGGACCGCGGTTCGGGTGGGGTCGTCCGGGCTGCGCGAAGGGTCCCGGCCCGATCCTGCAGTTGGTCGCTGATCGCGTCGATCCGGCTGCTCACGGCGGTCATCGCCGCCGCCTTGCCGGCCGCCACGAGGGGGCGGCCCAGGCCGGCGAGTTTTCCCAACTCGGGCGAGGAGATCAGCGACCCCGCGCCGCGCAGCAGATCCCCTGAGTTGCCGCTGAGCCGCCCGGCCGCCGCGGCGGCCCCCAATGTCAGCGCTAATTGCAGCTTCCGACGGCGTCCCAGGAGGTAACCGATTCCGACCGCCGCAGCGACCCGCGCTACGCGCTTCACCATCTTTTCTCCTTCGACTCCCCATTTCCGGCACGCGAATCTGCTCACCCGATCGGGGTGATAGAAATGCCGGCTGGGTCTTTTCTCGGGCCTGCTTCCGCAAAGCCGCTCTGATGTGACCCACCTGCCGTACCCTGCGGCGTTGCCCCGAAAACCAGTAATTGCCAGGCGTGGCATCGGGCACACCAGCCTCACTCGTTCGGATCGCCGAAATGGTCATGGCGGCCTAATCGGCTCACTCGTGCTGTCGCCGGCCAGGGATGCTGGGACTTCGTAGCGAGGTGATTTCCGGAAAGGCCGTGACGAAAAGAATGCCATGTCCTCGTGCGTCAGGAAATGCGTGATCGCATTAAATGAATGATCTTTCGGGCTCGGGCGCGGGCTCTCGCCGAGGGGCGATCGACGGGCCACCCTGAGGCAGGGTCAGGGTGCGGTCGGCGTCATACCGGGGCGGTCCCCGATACCGGGAAACGATCTTCGCCCGTAGCGTTCGTGCCATGGCGCAATGGGTCGGGCTGGTAGGGGAGTTACCGGGTGAACTCCTCGTGGGGATGCTCGGTCTGGTCATGATGCTCGACGCGATCCCGCTGATCGGCGTGCTGGTCCCCGGCGATGTCGCGGTGCTCGCCGCGACCGGTGTCGGCGCCCCGGGCAGCTCCGCACTGGCATTTCTCGCGGTGATCGCCGGATGTGTGGCCGGCTGGTCGCTGAGTTTCCTCGCCGGCCGGCACTTCGGTGACCGGCTGCGCCACAGCCGGGTCGGCGGATGGATCGGCGAGACGCGTTGGAGCGCGGCCGAGGGGGCCGTCGGCCGTGGCGGCGGGCGGATTGTCGTCGTCGCCCCGTTCCTGCCGGTGCTCAACGCGCTCGTGCCGTTGGCCGCGGGTGGCCTGCGGATGTCGTACCGCCGGTTCCTGGCCTGCGCGACGCTCGGCTCGGCGCTCTGGGCCGGGCTCTATGTGCTGCTGGGTACGGCCGCGCGGTCGCTCGGTGGGCTCCTGCCGGGCGGATCGCTCCCGATGGTGGTCACCGTGGCGATCGGACTCGTGGTCGGCTGGATCGTGCTGCTCGGGACCCGCCGACGGCTGCGCGTCACGGGGGGCGCTGCGATCGCGGACTGAGGACGGTCACCGCTCGACGGCGAGCCGTACGCCGAGCCCGATGAAGATGCCGCCGGTCGCCACCTCCAGCCGGCGGTGCGCGGCGCGACGTCGGCGCAGCCAGCTCCCGATCCGTCCGGCGAGCACGCCGACCGCGCCGTCGACCAGGAACTCCAACGTGATCAGGATGGTGCCGAGGAGCGCGAACTGCGCCCAGACGTGCCCCAGCCGCGGATTGATGAACTGGGGGAGGAAGGCGATGGTGAAGGTGACCATCTTCGGGTTGAGCAGGTTCGTCAGCAGTCCGTTGAGATAGGCGCGGCGGTCCGGGACCCCGGCCGGCGCGGTGTCCACCTCGACCAGGCCCCGCCCGCGATGGCGGATCGCCTGCACGCCGAGATAGATCAGATACGCGGCGCCGACGGTCCTTACGACCGCGAACGCGGCCGGCGTCGCGGCGAAGAGGGCGGCGAGCCCGGCGGCGGCGACGGCCACGTGGATCGCTTCGCTCGTCGCGACCCCGGCCGTGGCGAGCAGGCCGGCGCGGGGTCCGCCCCGTATCCCGCAGCCGAGGACGAAGAGCATGTCCGGCCCGGGGGTGATCATGGCGATGGTGGTCGTCACGACGAACGCCGCGACGAGATGCTGATCGATCGGCATCAGAGAAGGCTCGCACACCGCTCAGGTGCGCGGCGTCCATTGACGAGATGGTGGGACCCGGCGCGCCCGGCTTGCCGCTAGGGCCGGCTCAGCGGGGCGACAGGGCGGCAATGACCCGCTCGCGGAGGTCGTCCTCCTCGACGGCGCCGGCGCGCAGGATGACGCAGAGCGTGGCCGGGTCGCCCCGGGCGACATCGCCGAGCAGCTCGAGCAACGTGGTCAGCTGCGCGGGAGGTTCGTCGCGGAGCAGGTGTTCCGCGTTGTCCACGACGATCGTCAGTCCGCCGTCCTGCACCCGGTCGGTCAGCACGTCGGCGAGGGCGTCCCAGTTGTGCCCGAAATAGTCGGGGAAGCTCAGCGTCCCGGCCCATTCGGCGAAGAGGCCGGGCCGGGTCCGGGATGCCCGGCCGCCGACCACGGTGGCGTGCGCGGGCGGAGCGCTGGTCGACATCCGCAGCCACGATGGCAGGTGTTGTCCGGCCGGCGTCGGCGTCACGGCGTCTGGCATGTGATGCCTTCCGTTGGGCCGGGCGGGTGTCAACCACCGGCCCGGCGCCCCGGTCAGATCCGGTAGAAGTCGGTGTAGTGGTTGGGGGAGAACCACGTCGCGCCGCTGCTCCGGTTGATCACGATCCGGTAGGCGTCCCGTGCGGCGCCCTGCGCGCGAGGGTAGACGTCGTATTCGTAGTAGGTGGCGCCCGTGGGGAGCTGTCCCTCGCGGTTCTGGAACTGGCCGCCGGCGAAGTTGGACAGGCCACCGCTCCACGAGTACCAGCCGCGTGAGGTCGGGAAGCCCTTGCCCGACCAGCCGGCGCGGGCGTTGCGGGCATCCGCGCACCGCGACATCGTGCACGAGCCGTAGACGGCGGCGGACGCGGAACTGGTGTGTGCCGGAGCGACTACCGACGGCCCGATCAGCGCGGCGACGACCAGCGCGGTCAGCGCGGCGAGTGTCCGGACGAGCCGGTGGGAACGGAAACGGGCCGGTTGCGGGCCGGTAGCGACGACGGTCAAGGCGACCTCCGATGGGGGTGGACGGAGATGGGCACAAACCCGCATCCCGCGCGGGTAGCCCCTCCAGTGTCGACAGCGAAAGACCCGGATGGAAGACGCGAACGCCGAATTAATCGACAATCCACCCAGACGCCGCCGGCTGTCCGACCCGGACCCCCGGTCGCACCCGCCCCGGCCGGAGACGGCCACCGCCACACAGACGATGGCCGTCTCCACTCCCTTGCGGGGGCGAAATCAGAGGGGCCGGACGTTCTCCGCCTGGGGACCCTTCTGGCCCTGGGTCACCTCGAACTCGACCTTCTGGCCCTCGTTGAGTTCGCGGTAGCCGCTGGACGCGATCGCGGAGTAGTGAACGAAGACGTCGGGCCCTCCGCCGTCCTGTTCGATGAAGCCGAAGCCCTTTTCCGAGTTGAACCACTTGACGGTGCCGGTTGCCATGCAAATCTCCTTAACGGGCGTGGGCGCCGAGGTCCTGGGTCGCAGGTTCTGCGACCCGTTGATTGGCCCACACGGGTACGACAGTAGCGGTCCGCCCCGTGGTTCGGCGCGGGGAGGTCCGACTCTCTGCCGAAGAAATGCCGGCGAGGGTGAGATTTGTCCGTCATGCTGGACCTGTGACGCGTCGGACGGGGCACCCGCTGGCCGACCTTCAGCGACAGATTTCGGGGCCTGATTCCGCTGGTCTGGACCGTATTCGCCTGGTCCAGGTCCCCTTCGTACCCGAGATTCGCCTGCACCTGGCGGAGGACGCCATCGTCTGGTGGGCGCGAATGGAGGCGGAGGCCGGCGACACGCTCCCGCCGCCGTTCTGGGCCTCCGCCTGGGCCGGCGGTCAGGCCGTCGCACGGTATGTGCTCGATCACCCGGAGGCCGCCGCCGGACGGCGGGTGCTCGACCTCGGCGCCGGATCGGGTCTCGTGGCGATCGCGGCCTGCAAGGCGGGTGCCGCCGCGGTCACCGCCAACGACATCGACCCGTACGCGCTCGCCGCGATCACCCTGAACGCGGAGGCCAACGACGTCACGCTCACTCTCCAGACCGACGACCTGCTCGACGGGGACGGCGGTGACGCCGACCTGGTCCTCGCCGGAGACGTGTTCTACAGCCGGCCGATCGCCGAGCGGATGCTGGTGTTCCTGGAGCGCGTCGTCGCGCGCGGCGCCCGCGTGCTCGTGGGTGACCCTGGCCGCCTCCACCTGCCGGAGGGGCGGCTGGAGGTGGTGGAGACCTACCCGGGGCCGCCGGTGGACGCCTTCGCCGACCTGGAGGTCACCCAGACGAACGTGCTGCAGCCACGGTGTTGAACCCGGCGGGTCAGGTCCAGAGGTAGTGGCCGACGAGCAGACCGACCACGAACCACGCCAGCCCGCCCAGAATGCCGAAAACAACGGGCTTGTTCATCGCCATGCGGCGACCATACCGGCAGGTCATGACCGTCATGCGCCGATCGACCCGGCGCCTCGCGCGGGCGGCCCGGTGCCGGCCGCACAGGTGTCGGATCCGGCGGCGGGGGAAGGTTGGCGGCATGCTGCGCTACTACTTCGACGTGGTCTGCCCCTACAGCTACCTCCTCATGCCGGAGGTGGAAGCAGGCGAGGACGCCGGCACCCCCGTGGAGTGGGTCCCCTTCGAACTGCGCCCGGCGCCCGACCCGCTGCCGGACCCGCGCGGCACGTACATCCGCGACCACTGGCGTGACCACGTCTACCCGCTGGCGCTCGCGTACGAGATCGAGATCCACGTGCCGGTCCACCAGCCGCGCTCGACGCTCGTCCTCGCTGCCGGCCTGTGGGCGCACCAGCAGGGCGCGGGACGCGCATGGCGTACCGCCGCGCAGCGCAGCTTCTTCGTGGAGGGACGCGACGTCAGCGACGAGCGCGCGCTGCGGCGCATGGCACGGGAGTGCGGGCTGGACGCGTCGGCGGCGGTGGCAGCCGCCTGGGACCCGGCACTGCACACGCGGTTGCGGGCGCTGCGCGCCGAAGCCGCCGCCATCGGGGTGCACGGCGTGCCGACCCTCGCCGTCGACGGTCAGCCGGTCTTCTTCGGGGCCCCGCCGCCCGGCCGGGTCGCCGCCGCGCTCGCCGGCTGGGACGGCAGCGCCACACAGCTGATCGGGCGGTTCCCGACCGGATGAGGCCGCCGGTCAGGGATACGGCGCGCGAAAACGCCGCCGGTGCGGTCGGACCTCGGGTCCGTCCAGCACCGGCGGCGTTCGACCGCGTACGGCTCGGGTCGCGCGGTCAGACGCGGAAGTGACCGACGACCTGCTGCAGATCGCTGCTCATCCGGGCCAACTCCTCCGCCGCGTTCTGCGATTCGGTGACGCCCTGGGTCGTCGCGGACGCCGCCGTGGCCACACCGGCGATGGTGGACGCGATGTCCGTGCTGCCGGTGGCCGCCTCCGACACGCTGCGGGTGATCTCCCCGGTCGTGGCGGACTGCTCCTCCACCGCTGAGGCGATGGTGAGCTGGTAATCGTTGATCCGCCCGATGATGGCGCTGATCTTCCCGATCGCCTCCACCGCGCCCGCGGTGTCACCCTGGATCGTCTGGACCCGGTGCGCGATGTCCTCGGTCGCCCGCGCCGTCTCCTGAGCCAGATCCTTGACCTCGCTGGCCACGACGGCGAAGCCCTTGCCGGCCTCGCCGGCCCGGGCCGCCTCGATCGTCGCGTTGAGCGCGAGCAGGTTGGTCTGCTCGGCGATCGAGGTGATCACCTTGACCACGTCGGCGATCTGGGACGACGACTCGCCCAGCTTGCTCATCGTGCCGGTCGTCGTGGCGGCGACCTCCACGGCCTGCCCGGCGACCGTGACCGCCTCGTTGGCGTTGTGCGCGATCTCGCTGATCGAGGCCCCCATCTGCTCCGAGCCCGCGGCAACGGTCTGCACGTTGCGTGAGACCTGGTCGGCGGTCTCCGCCACCACACTCGCCTGCGCCGACAGTTCGTGCGCCGAGGCGGCCATGGAGCCGCCGACCGTGGTGAGGTGCTGAGAGGAGGCGGAGAGGGCACCGGACGTCTGCACGATGCTCGCCACCGCGTCGCGTAGCGACACTCGCATCCGCTCCAGCGCCGCCGCCATCTCGCCGACCTCGTCGCGGCTGCGCACCTCGACGGCCTCGGTCAGGTCGCCGTCCGCCATCTTTCCGAGCAGGTCCCGTACCCGGCGTACGGGGAAGACGATCAGGCGGGAGGTCCACAGGGCGAGCGCGCCACCGAGGGTGAGTCCGAGCGCCGCCGCGGCGATGGTCATGACCAGGACGTTCCGCGCGACATCGTCCGCGTCCCTGTTCGCCTGCGCGGAGCGCCTGGCCACCGAGTCGACGAGTGTCTTCGTGGTCTTGCCGAGCGCGCCGAAGAGGTCGTTCGAGTCTCCGTTCAGGATCTTCACGGCCTCGGCGGCGCTGGTCGGGGCGCCCTGCTGCAGGGTGGCGACGATCTTCGCGTCGGTGGCGAAGACGGCCTCCCACTGTTTGCGTAGGTCGTTCATGGTCGCC
The DNA here is from genome assembly GCF_040659735.1 of Micromonospora sp. NPDC049679. NCBI lineage: Bacteria > Bacillati > Actinomycetota > Actinomycetes > Micromonosporales > Micromonosporaceae > Micromonospora > Micromonospora sp. NPDC049679. The sequence goes on along the minus strand of NZ_JBFANZ010000012.1, from coordinate 40,829 downwards.
CGCTCATCCGCGGTCATCCACTGCTCGTTCACTCCGTTGAGCACGACCTTCAGGTCATCAACGGCCTTGAGGTAGCCCTTGCGGTTGGCGTTGGCCGGGTCGACCGACTCGCGGGGGCTCTTCGCGTAGCCGTCCAGGATGTACCAGGCCTGCCACGCGATGATGTCGAGGTTGTACCACTCGAGCAACTGCATCTGGTGCGACACGGTGTTCAGGTGCGAGACCTCGGTGCGGGCAGTTCCCTGCCGCGAGGAGCCCCAGATGCCGACGCCGGTCACGGCCATGACGCTGAAGGCCAGCGCGGCAACGGTCGCGGCGAACTTTGTGCCGACCCGGGTATCCGCGTAGCGCTGGCGGAGTGAGCGGCGCCCACCTCGCCGGTCGCCCGTACTGGTCGTCGTCATGATGCTCCTGTCTACGCCGGTGCGAATGGTCCTGCTCCGGGCGGACGCGCGGACCCGTGACACGGCTCGGTGCAGGGGCGCGGGTCACATGGTCTATGACCTGCGCCACCGGTCCATCGGCGCAGAAGAGTGGGCAATACAGACATTTTTCCGTGATGCGGGTCACGGTGCGCGTTGTCATGACCCGCGAGCGCTGAGCCCGCGTCCCCGATCGCGGGCACGGGCCGGGACTGCTCAGGCCGAACTGAGGGAGGCCGGGATGGTCACCAGCCGCGGGCGCGCCACTCCGGGACCGCCGGCCGCTCCGCGCCGAGCGTGCTGTCCTTGCCGTGGCCGGGGTAGAACCAGGTGTCGTCGGGGAGACGGTCGAAGAGCTTGTGCTCGACATCGTCGATCAGCGACGCGAAACGCTCCGGGTCCTTCTCCGTGTTGCCGACCCCGCCGGGGAAGAGCGAATCCCCGGTGAAGAGGTGCGGGAAACCGGCCGGGTCGCGGTAGAGCAGCGCCACCGAACCGGGGGTGTGCCCGACGATGTGGATGACCTCCAGGGCGCAGTCGCCCAGCCGGATCGTGTCGCCGTCGGTCAGTGTCTCCGAGTCGATCGGCAGGCCCTCGGCGTCGGCGGCGTGCACCACTGACCGCGCGCCGGTCTTGGCGACAACCTCCTCCAGGGCCACCCAGTGGTCCATGTGCCGGTGGGTGGTCACCACGGTGGCCAGGCCGCCGTCGCCGACCAGCTCCAGCAAGCGCGGCGCCTCGTTGGCCGCGTCGATCAGCAGTTGGTCGCCGGTCGCGCGGCAGCGCAGCAGGTAGGCGTTGTTCTCCATCGGCCCCACCGACACCTTCGTGATGGTCAGGGCATCGAGTTCGCGCACGTCGGGTGCGCCGCCGGTCGCGACGTTGCCGGTGTAAGCCATGCGGGGGGCACCTCTACATCCAGATCGGGGGGATCGGCAGTGGCCCGCTGGGCGCGATCGTGAGCCCATCGCCGTCGCCCCGGCCGGTCAGCCAGCCGGCGAGACTGTGCGCGGGGCCGGAAACCGTCGGCGCGCCGTCGGCCTCGCCGATCATAAGCGCATGGCCCGCCTCGGCGGGGGAGAGCACGAGCGGTGGCGCGTCACCCCGCCCGCCGTACCCGGTCACCACCTCGTGCAGCAGCCGGTGGCTGAACGCGTCCGGCCAGTCCGCCGCCGTGTATCCCGCGCCGAGGTCCACGTGGTGGACCTCCACCTCGCGCAGCCGGCCCCACATCAGCATCGCCGCGGGCCGCCGCGGCCCCAGGCTGGGCTCCACCTCGACCCGCCAGCCCGACGCCGGCATCACGGTAACCGCGTCGGCGAACCGGGACGCGGATCCGCGCAGGTCGGCGAGGTGGTCGGCGAGCGGTCGGACCGCGTCCGCCTCGATGTCGGCCTCCCGTGCCGCCACGCTCACGTCCTGCGGGACCCGTTTGCCGGTGGCCGCGGCGGTCAGCAAGGTCACGTAGCCGTCGGCGTTACGGGCGATGTGCGCCAGCACATGACCGCGGGTCCAGCCGGGCAGCAGTGACGGCACGGGCAGGTCGGCGTCGCTGAGTCCGGCGACGGTGCGCAGCAGTCGGTCGGTGGCGCGGTCGACCTCGGCCATGAGGCCGAGCGGGTCAACGGTCACCCTTCGACCCTAGCTGTCCGACCGCGTCCGGCCCGGGCGGAAATCGGTTTCGGAGGTACGCCACCGGCATCTACCGTCGGTGCAGACGCGTCACGCAGGACCTGGGAGGAGGTGGGGATGCCGATGCCCGCGTTCGTTCCCACCTCGTCCGGCGTCTGACGGCCCACCGGCCCGTCACCGCCCCCACCTGACAGAGGGTTCAGATGACGTTCGATCTCGCGTCCCTCGGATGGGACGCTCCCTTCACCGTCGCCCTGCGGGCGCTTCCCGCCGATCTCCAGCCCGGACGGGTGATCCGGGTCGACCGTGGCGTGTGCACCGTGCTCCGTCCGGAGGGCCCCGTACGCGCCACCCTCGCCGGATCCATCCTCGCCGGCGCGTCGCGTGACCCGGCGAACCTGCCGTGCGCCGGCGACTGGGTGGCCGTGCGCTCCTGGCCCGACCAGCGGGTCACGGCGGAGGCCGTGCTGCCGCGCCGTACGGCGATCGTGCGGCGCACCGCCGACAAGGACTCCACGGGGCAGGTGCTGGCTGCCAACATCGACGCGGCGGCCGTCGTCGAGCCGATGCACCCGGCGCCCGACATGGGGCGCATCGAGCGGCTGCTCGCACTGGTCTGGGAGTCCGGCGCGCAGCCGCTGGTCGTACTCACCAAAAGCGATCTCGCCACCGACCCGGCGGCGATCGCGGCGCAGGTCGCCGACATCGCACCCGGCGCCGAGGTTGTCCCGGTCAGCGCCGAGCGCGGGGACGGGCTGGCGGCGTTGCGCCCCCGGATCGCCGCCGGGCGCACCCTCGCCCTGCTCGGGCCCTCGGGCGCCGGAAAGTCCACCCTGGTCAACGCCCTGGCCGGCGCGACCGTCATGACCACGCAGGCGATCCGTCGGGTGGACGGCAAGGGGGGGCACACGACGACCTACCGCGCGCTGATCCCGATTCCCGGCGGCGGCGCCGTGCTGGACACGCCCGGCATCCGCGCGGTCGGTCTGCTCGACGTGGCGGCAGGGCTGGACAACGCGTTCGCCGAGATCGCCGAACTCGTCGCCGCGTGCCGGTTCTCCGATTGCGGCCACGGCGCCGAGCCGGGTTGCGCGGTGCGCGGGGCGGTGGAGTCCGGTGAGTTGACCGGGCGTCGCTGGGAGAGTTGGCAGAAGCTGCAGCGCGAGGTCGCGTTCGAGATGCGGCGTAAGGATGCGCGGCTCGCGGCGCGGGAGCGGACGACGGGGAAGCGCGCCGCGAAGCGGACGGGTGGCTGACCGGGGCCGCTAGCTCGGCGGGTTGTCGGCGAGCCACTTCTCCATGGCATCGTCCTTCACCGCCTGGTAGAGGCGCCGGGCCTGCCCGGTGTCGGTGTAGACGACGCTCTCGTCGCCCTCGGTGCCCGTGCCGGAGGAGGGGCTGGTCAGCCGGCTGAGGTCGCTGCTGCGTACGCCGCGCATCTCCCAGGCGAGGTCGAAGACGGAGAGCGTCTTGTCGGCGGTGATGGCGTCGGCGGTCGCCCGCAGGAAGCTGTTGAGCCGGACCGGGTTGGCCAGGAAACCCTTCGCCGCTGCCTGATCCATGATCGCCGCGATCACCTGCTGCTGGTGACGGATCCGCGCGAAGTCACCGTCGCTGAACTGCTTGCGCTGCCGGGAGTAGTCGAGGGCGGCCGCACCGTTGAGTCGTTGCCGCCCCGCTGTGAAGGTGCGGTGGGGCGGGTGGATCGAGGTGAATCCCCGGTCGACGTCGATCTCGACGCCGCCGACGGCGTCGACGATCCGTTGGAAGCCGGCGAAGTCGATGAGCAGGACGTGATCGATGCGGACGGCGGTGAAGCTCTCCACGGTGCGCACCATGAGCGAAGTGCCGCCCCAGGCGTACGCGGTATTGATCTTTGCATTCGCGCCGCCCGTCCTGCCGTCGGCCGACTTCGGGACGGTGACCCAGGTGTCACGGGGAATCGAGATCAACTGGGCCCGGTCGCGGGCGGCCGGCAGGTGCAGCACCATGATCGTGTCGGTGCGCGATCCCTTGGTGTCCGGGTCGCGCGAGTCGCTGCCCAGGATCAGCAGGTTCAGCGCCTTCGAGGCGGCCCTGGTCGGCCGCTCCGCCTCCGGCACGTGGCTGAACGCGTCGACGCGCTCGATTTCCTGCCCGACCGACCGGGCGTAGAGCCGGCCGCCAAGCCCCAGGCCACCGACGACGAGCAGCAGCACCAGCCCCACGATCAGTGCGGTGATCCGGAACCGGCGCCGCGCGCGCAGTCCGCTCGACGCCGGCGCCGCGGGCCCGTCCGGCTGCTCGTCGGGGAGCGCGGCCGTCCCCGCCGCCGATCGGGGATCGTCCGATCGCGCGCAGCGAGGGGCGGTTGTCGACGCTGCGGGCGGCCGAAGATCGGCGGCCGAAGGTGATCCGCTGCGCTGTTTCTCCTGCATGTGACCGAATCTCCGTCGCCGGCGTTGGGCGGGGGAGGGCCGGTCCGTCCCACCCCCCGATAGGACGAACCGGCCCGGCTTCCTGAGCGGATCGCTGACCTTACGCTACGCCAGCTATGCCGCTAATGTGGGACATAAACCATATTTCCGATCTCGAATGGCGAGACCCTCGCGGCGGGGGACGGAGCGCGACCGAAGACTGGCGCAGTGATCGTGGTCCCGTCGCTGACCTGGGGGAATGTGCCGGCAAGGGCAACTGTCATACGCCAGGGCTAAAGTTGCCGGGGCGCGATTCGTGCCTTTACTAGATCGACAAATCGTCTTTTTTCTTCCCGGGAGTGGGCGGACAGTGGCCGACCGACTGATCATCCGTGGCGCGCGCGAGCACAACCTGCGTGACGTCAGCCTCGACCTGCCACGCGACGCCATGATCGTGTTTACCGGCCTGTCCGGGTCCGGCAAGTCCAGCCTGGCGTTCGACACGATCTTCGCGGAGGGGCAGCGGCGCTACGTCGAGTCGCTGTCGTCGTACGCCCGGCAGTTCCTCGGGCAGATGGACAAGCCCGACGTGGACTTCATCGAAGGGCTCAGCCCCGCCGTCTCGATCGACCAGAAGTCGACCTCGCGCAACCCGCGTTCGACGGTCGGCACCATCACCGAGGTCTACGACTACCTCCGGCTCCTCTTCGCCCGCGTCGGCGAGCCGCACTGCCCGGTCTGCGGCGAGCGGATCTCCAAGCAGAGCCCGCAGCAGATCGTCGACCGGGTGCTCGCGATGCAGGAGGGCACCCGGTTCATGGTGCTCGCCCCCGTCGTCCGGGGTCGCAAGGGTGAATACGTCGATCTCTTCGCGGAGCTGCAGTCCAAGGGCTACGCACGGGCCCGGGTCGACGGCGTGGTGCACCCGCTGACCGAGCCGCCAAAGCTGAAGAAGCAGGAAAAGCACACCATCGAGGTGGTCGTCGACCGGCTCACCGTGAAGACGAGCGCCAAGCAGCGCCTCACCGACTCCGTCGAGTCGGCCCTGGGTCTGGCCGGTGGCATCGTCCTGCTCGACTTCGTCGACCTGGCCGAGGACGACCCGCAGCGCGAGCGACGCTTCTCCGAGCATCTCGCCTGCCCCAACGACCACCCCCTCGCGATCGAGGATCTCGAGCCCCGGGTGTTCTCCTTCAACGCGCCCTACGGCGCCTGCCCCGAGTGCACCGGCCTCGGCACGAAGAAGGAGATCGACACCGAGCTGGTCGTGCCCGACGTCGAGCGCACGCTGCGCGAGGGCGCGATCCAGCCCTGGTCCGGTGGCCACACCCTCGAATACTTTCTGCGTCTGCTCGAGGCGCTCGGCGAAACGCAGCACTTCGACCTCGACACCCCCTGGCGCAAGCTCCCCTCCCGCGCGCAGAAGATGATCCTGCACGGCTCGGACGACCAGGTCCACGTCCGCTACCGCAACAAGTACGGCCGCGAGCGCTCCTACTACACCGGGTTCGAGGGCGTGGTGCAGTGGATCGAGCGGCGCCACTCGGACACCGAGTCGGACTGGTCGCGCGAGAAGTACGAGGGTTACATGCGCGACGTGCCCTGCGCGGCGTGCGGCGGCGCCCGGCTCAAGCCCGAGGTGCTCGGCGTGACCATCGGGGGACGCAACATCGCCGAGATCTGCAACCTGTCCGTGGGGGATTGCGCCGATCTGCTCGGCGGGATGGTCCTCACCGACCGGCAGAAACTGATCGCCGAGCGGGTGCTCAAGGAGATCAACGCGCGGCTGCGCTTCCTGGTCGACGTCGGCCTCGACTACATCTCCCTGGACCGGGCCGCGGGCACGCTCTCCGGCGGTGAGGCGCAGCGCATCCGCCTCGCGACGCAGATCGGATCCGGTCTGGTCGGCGTCCTCTACGTGCTCGACGAGCCCTCGATCGGGCTGCACCAACGCGACAACCACCGGCTCATCGAGACGCTCGTCCGACTGAGGAACCTCGGTAACACCCTGATCGTGGTGGAGCACGACGAGGACACGATCCGGATGGCCGACTGGATCGTCGACATCGGTCCCGGCGCGGGCGAGCACGGCGGAAAGATCGTGCACAGCGGATCGGTGCCGGAGCTGCTGAAAAACAAGGAGTCGGTCACCGGCGCCTACCTCTCCGGTCGTCGTTCGATCCCCACGCCCGCGCAGCGCCGCAAGCCCACCCCCGGTCGCGAGCTGGTCGTGCAGGGCGCGCGGGAGCACAACCTGAAAAATCTGACCGTCTCGTTCCCGCTCGGGCAGTTCATCGCGGTCACCGGAGTGAGCGGCTCGGGCAAGTCGACGCTGGTCAACGACATCCTCTACACGGTGCTCGCCAACCAGATCAACCGGGCGCGCCTGGTGCCCGGCCGGCACACCCGGATCACCGGCCTCGAACACGTGGACAAGGTGGTCGGGGTGGACCAGTCGCCGATCGGTCGCACGCCCCGCTCCAACCCGGCGACCTACACCGGCGTCTTCGACCACGTCCGCAAGCTCTTCGCGGAGACCACCGAGGCGAAGGTGCGGGGGTACGGTCCCGGCCGCTTCTCGTTCAACGTCAAGGGTGGTCGCTGCGAGGCCTGCACGGGTGACGGCACCATCAAGATCGAAATGAACTTCCTCCCCGACGTCTACGTCCCCTGCGAGGTCTGCAAGGGCGCCCGCTACAACCGGGAGACGCTGGAGGTCCACTACAAGGGCAAGACCATCTCGGACGTGCTGAACATGCCGATCGAGGACGGCGCCGAGTTCTTCGAGGCGATCCCGGCGATCCACCGGCACCTCAAGACCCTGGTCGACGTCGGTCTGGGGTACGTCCGGCTGGGCCAGTCGGCGCCGACCCTGTCCGGCGGCGAGGCGCAGCGCGTCAAGCTCGCCTCCGAGTTGCAGAAGCGCTCCACCGGGCGGACCGTCTACGTGCTCGACGAGCCCACCACCGGCCTGCACTTCGAGGACATCCGCAAGCTGCTCAGGGTCCTGGAGAGCCTGGTCGACAAGGGCAACACGGTGATCACCATCGAGCACAACCTCGACGTCATCAAGACCGCCGACTGGCTGATCGACATGGGGCCGGAGGGCGGTCACCGGGGCGGCGTGGTCGTCGCGACGGGGACGCCCGAGGAGTTGGCGGAGGTGCCGGAGAGCCACACGGGGCAGTTCCTGCGACCGGTGCTCGGGCTGGATGGCGCCGCGGCCGGGGCGACCGCCGCCACGTCGCGCGCCGCGAAGGCCAATGGCGGCGCGAAGGCCAACGGCGCCGCGAAGACGAGGACCAACGGCGCCGCCAAGAGCAAGGCCAACGGCGAGGTCAAGCCCAGCGCCGAGACGAAGGCCAACGGCGAGGTCACGAAGCCGCGTGCCCGCCGTACGGCCGCCAAGGCCGGCGCCTAGCGCGCTTCTTGCGACGGCGCTACCTGACGGAGGTCGTGGTGCTTGCCCATCGGGCGAGCACCACGACCGCGGCGCGGGGCGTTCGACGCGGTCGGTAATCGTAACGCTACGCGAACCACATTTTTTCGCGATATCAGTAGCCGATGAACCCAGCCTCGGGATGGGCCGTGTCTACTGGCGTGGGCCGTCGCGGGACCAGCCGCGGCAGCCGAAAGGAGAGCGTCGCATGAGTGAGGATCAGGCCGTGACCGGGGCCGACGCGCCGAGCCGCCGTGCCCTGTTGCTGGGCGCGGGCGCCGTCGGCGCGACCGTCGCGCTCGGCGGGTGCGGCACCGGCAACGACAAGGACCTGGGTGACGGCGGCGGCACCGGCAGCCCCCAGAGCGCCAGTGGCAGCCCCCAGGGCGGCGGGTCGAACCCCGGAGCCGCCCCGCTTGCCAAGAAGGGGGAGATTCCGGTCGGCGGCGGCAAGATCTTCGCCAAGGAGGGGGTCGTGGTCACCCAACCGACCGCCGGGGAGTTCAAGGGCTTCAGCAACATCTGCACACACCAGGGCTGCCCCGTTTCGAGCATCGACGCGGGCACGATCACCTGCACCTGCCACTTCAGCAAGTTCTCGATCGAGGACGGCTCCGTGAAGGGCGGCCCGGCGAAAAGGCCGCTGCCCGCCAAGGACGTCAAGGTCGAGGGCGACAACATCGTTCTCGCCTGATCCGTCGCGATCGTCCGGCGTCGTGCGCGTCACGCACGCCTACGGCGCCGGACGTCCGCGCGCGGCGGATCATGTCGGGGGTACGGACTAGTCTTGCCGCCGTGGCAGACCCATCCACCTACCGTCCGGCGCCCGGCACCATCCCGGACGCCCCCGGGGTCTACCGCTTCCGCGATCCGACCGGCCGGGTCATCTACGTCGGCAAGGCCAAGAGCCTGCGCAGCCGCCTCAACTCCTACTTCGGTGACCTCTGGCATCTGCACCAGCGCACGCAGCAGATGGTGACCACGGCCGCCTCGGTGGACTGGGTCACGGTCGGCACCGAGGTGGAGGCGCTGCAGCTCGAATATTCGTGGATCAAGCAGTACGACCCGCGGTTCAACGTCCGCTACCGCGACGACAAGACCTACCCCTACCTGGCGGTGACCCTCGACGAGGAGTTCCCGCGGCTCCAGGTCATGCGGGGGGCCAAACGCAGGGGTGTGCGCTACTTCGGCCCCTACTCGCACGCCTGGGCGATCCGCGAGACGCTCGACCTGCTGCTCCGCGTCTTCCCGGCCCGCACCTGCTCGTCCGGCGTGTTCAAGCGGGCCGGTCAGATCGGCCGCCCCTGCCTGCTCGGCTACATCGGCAAGTGTTCCGCGCCCTGCGTCGGCACCGTCTCCGCGCAGGAGCACCGCGACATCGTCGAGGACTTCTGCGACTTCATGGCCGGCAAGACCGACACGCTGGTCCGCCGCCTCGAACGCGAGATGCAGGAGGCGTCCGAGCAGTTGGAGTTCGAGCGGGCGGCGCGGCTGCGCGACGACGCGGCGGCGCTGCGTCGGGCGATGGAGAAGCAGACGGTCGTCTTCGGCGACGGCACCGACGCCGACGTGGTGGCCTTCGCCGAGGATCCGCTCGAAGCCGCGGTGCAGGTGTTCCACGTGCGCGGGGGGCGGGTGCGCGGACAGCGCGGCTGGGTGGTGGAGAAGGTCGAGGACCTCACTACCGGTGACCTGGTGCACCATTTCTGCACCCAGGTCTACGGCGGCGAGCGCGGTGAGGCCGACGTGCCCCGCGAGCTGCTGGTACCGGCGCTGCCGCCGGACGCCGACGCGTTGACCGACTGGCTCTCCGCGCACCGGGGCAGCCGGGTGGCGCTGCGGGTCCCGCAACGGGGCGACAAGAAGACCCTCCTGGAGACGGTGGCGCGTAACGCCGCCGAGGCGCTCAACCGGCACAAGCTGCGCCGGTCGTCCGATCTGACGACGCGCAGCCAGGCGCTCGAGGAGATCTCGGACGCGCTGGGCATGCAGACCGCGCCGCTGCGGATCGAGTGCTACGACATCTCGCAGATCCAGGGCACCGACGTGGTGGCCAGCATGGTCGTCTTCGAGGACGGGCTGCCCCGCAAGAGCGAATACCGGACGTTCGCCGTCCGCGGGGCCACCGATGACCTGTCGGCGATGTCCGAGGTGCTGCGCCGCCGGTTCGCCCGCTACCTCGACGCGCGGGCGGAGACCGGTGAGCTGGGGGAGGAGATGGCCGCCGACCCCGACAAGCCAGGCATCGATCCGACGACGGGGCGGCCGCGCCGCTTCGCGTACCCCCCGCAGTTGGTCGTGGTGGACGGTGGTCAGCCGCAGGTCAACGCGGCGGCGGCGGTCCTGGCCGAGTTGGGGATCGACGACGTGGCGCTCTGCGGCCTGGCCAAGCGGTTGGAGGAGGTGTGGGTTCCCTCCGACGAGTTCCCGCTCATCCTGCCGCGCACGTCCGAGGGGCTCTACCTGCTGCAACGCATCCGTGACGAGGCGCACCGGTTCGCGATCACGTTCCACCGGCAGCGGCGGTCCAAGCGGATGACGCAGTCCGGCCTGGATGGGATTCCGGGGCTCGGCGAGGTGCGTCGCAAGGCCCTGCTGCGTCACTTCGGGTCGCTCAAGCGACTCTCCGCGGCGACCGTCGAGGAGATCACCGAGGTGCCGGGCATCGGGCGGCGCACCGCCGAGGCGATCATCGCCACCCTCACCGGCGACGACGCGCGCCCGGCCGCGGCGGCTGTCCCGCCCATCGTCGAGGTGGACGCGGAGACCGGCGACCCGGTCAATTCCGCAGCTGACGAGGCGTTGCCCGGTGGGTCCGCACCCGTGCGGCCCGAAACGGACGCCTAGAATCGGCGACCAGGGCCAGCGCGGTCCCCCGGCAATTCACCCCCCGACATCTGACAGGAAGAGCGTGCGGGAACCGAACGAGCGAAGCAGCAGCGAAACCAGCGAACGACCCGAGCAGATGGAGCCGGTGCAGTCCGACACCGTGCTCGTCGTGGTCACCGGCCTGTCCGGCGGCGGACGCAGCACGGTCGCGCGGGCCCTGGAAAACGTCGGCTTCTACGTCGTCGACAACCTGCCCCAGGCGCTCATGCTCGACATGGCCGAGTTGGCGCTGCAGGCCGGGGGCGCCGCGCGGCACACCGCGATGGTTCTCGACGTGCGGAGCCGGGCCTTCTCCACGGATCTCGCCGGGGCGATCCGCGCGCTCAGGGAGCGCGGGTTCCAACCGCGGGTCGTCTTCGTCGACGCCGATGACGAGGTGCTGATCCGTCGCTTCGAGGGTGTGCGCCGGTCGCACCCGCTGCAGGGCGACGGTCGGCTCGCCGACGGGATCGCGGCCGAGCGGGAACTGCTCGCCGAGGCCCGCGAGCAGGCCGACGTGATCATCGACACCAGCCAGCTCAACGTCAACCAGTTGCGGCGGCGGGTGGAGGAGCTCTTCGGGGGCGAGGACGCGCGGCGGCTGCGGGTCACGGTGCTGTCGTTCGGCTTCAAGTACGGCCTGCCGCCCGACGCGGACTTCGTGCTGGACGCCCGGTTCCTGCCCAACCCGTACTGGGTGGCGGAGTTGCGCGAGCACACCGGTCGTGAGGAGGCGGTCAGCGGCTACGTGCTCGGTCAGCGCGGCGCGGTCGAGTTCGTCGAGACGTACGCGCAGTTGATCAACACGACCGCTCCCGGTTTCGAACGGGAGGGGAAGCGCTACCTCACCGTCGCCGTCGGCTGCACGGGCGGCAAGCACCGCAGCGTGGCGATCGCCGAGGAGCTCGCCGGGCAGCTGCGGCAGTCCCGGCTGGCGGCCAACGCGCTGCACCGCGACCTGGGGCGCGAGTGACGGCGATCAAGGTCGTCGCGTTCGGTGGCGGGCACGGATTGTCCGCCTCGCTGCGTGCCCTGCGCAGTGCGGCCGGCCTTGACCTGGATATCACCGCCGTGGTGACGGTCGCCGACGACGGCGGGTCCAGCGGCCGGCTGCGCGCTCAGCGCAACGCGCTGCCCCCCGGCGACCTGCGGCAGGCGCTCGCCGCGCTGGCCGGCTCCGATCCGGTCAACCAGCTCACCGCCGAGCTGTTCCAGCACCGCTTCCAGGCCGATCCGGGCGAGCGGCGCGTCGCGGGTGGGCCCGACGATCGCGGCTGTGCCCCGGTCGCGGACGCCGCCCTCGAGCTGCCCACCGATCCGCTCACCGGTCACGCGGTCGGCAACCTGGTGCTCTGCGGTCTGATGGAGATGCTCGGCAATCCGGTCGCCGCGCTCGACCACGTGGCGCGGATGATCGGCGTCACCGGTCGGGTGCTGCCCATGTCGTGCGAGCCGCTCGGCATCGAGGCGGAGGTACGCGGCGCCGACCCGGGCCGCCCCGGCCAGGTGGTGACCGTCCGTGGTCAGCACGCGGTCGCGGTGACGCCGGGGCTCGTCGAGACCGTCCGGTTGACGCCGAAAGGGCCGGCGGCGTGTCCGCAGGCGCTCGAGGCGGTGGCCGCGGCCGACTGGCTGATTTTCGGGCCGGGGAGCTGGTACACGAGTGTCATTCCTCACCTACTCGTGCCCGAGTTGGCGTCGGCTATCGTCGCCAGTCCGGCCCGCCGGCTGGTCAATCTGAACCTCGCGGCGGAGAAGGAAACGGACGGGTTATCGGTCGCCGACCACCTTGCCGCACTGTCCTGGTACCTACCGGAATTGCATGTCGACACGGTTCTCGCGGACGGGAAAGCCGTAGGCGACCCCGAACCGGTCGGACGTGCGGCAGAATCGCTGGGTGCGCGGCTGGTCCTCGCCCCGGTGTCGGTAGCGGACGGCAGTCCCCGGCATGATTTCGAAGCGCTGGGAGCCGCACTGGTGCCTCTCTTGGGCGCCGATCGTTAAGCACGTACGAATCACCGGCAACTTTGCCGGGACCGGCCCCACGAGGTGACGAGACAATGGCGATGACCGCTTCGGTCAAAGACGAGCTGAGCCGGGTCGATGTACCCAAGCCCTGCTGCCGACGGGCGGAGATGGCTGCCCTGCTGCGCTTCGCCGGGGGGCTGCACATCGTCTCCGGGCGGGTGGTCGTGGAGGCGGAGCTGGACACCGGCGCCGTCGCGCGCCGCCTGCGGCGCGAGATTGCCGAGGTGTACGGCTACCCCAGCGAGATCCATGTGCTCGCTTCCGGCGGCCTGCGCAAGGGCAGCCACTACATCGTGCGGGTGGTGAAGGACGGCGAGGCGTTGGCCCGGCAGACCGGGCTGCTCGACGTGCGGGGCCGTCCCGTGCGGGGGCTGCCGCCGCACGTGGTCTCCGCGAACGTCTGCTGCGCCGTGGCGGCGTGGCGCGGCGCCTTCATGGCGCACGGCTCGCTGACCGAGCCGGGCCGTTCGTGCGCGCTGGAGATCACCTGCCCAGGGCCGGAGTCGGCGCTCGCGCTGGTCGGCTCGGCCCGCCGGATCGGCATCACGGCCAAGGCCCGCGAGGTCCGCGGGGTCGACCGGGTGGTGGTCAAGGACGGCGACGCGATCGCCGCGCTGCTCACCCGGGTCGGCGCGCACGCCAGCGTGCTGGCGTGGGAGGAGCGCCGGGTGCGCCGCGAGGTGCGGGCGACCGCCAACCGGCTGGCCAACTTCGACGACGCCAACCTGCGCCGTTCCGCGCGGGCGGCGGTCGCGGCGGCGGCGCGGGTGACCCGCGCCTTGGAGATCCTCGCGGACGAGGCGCCCAACCACCTGACGTCGGCCGGCCAGCTGCGGCTGGAGCACCGGCAGGCCTCGCTGGAGGAGTTGGGCGCGCTGGCGGACCCGCCGCTGACCAAGGACGCGATCGCCGGCCGCATAAGGCGTCTGCTGGCGCTCGCCGACAAGCGGGCCCGCGATCTGGGCATCCCGGACACGGAGGCCGCGGTCACGGCCGAGATGCTCGTCGGCTGAGTTCCTCGACACGCGTGAGGCGGTGTGCCCCGCCTCACCGTGTCGATGCCTCCTCGGATAGGGTCGACAGCGTACGGCGACGGGGCCGGCACTCGGTTCGCCGCCGTGCTCACCGCCTCGGGCGGTCAGGTCCAGTCCGGACCGCGGTGGGGCGCCGAGTTGACGTAGTAACGGCCGACCCCACCGGTCGGCGCAGAGACTTCCGTCGGCGAATGGGGTCATGCCGGCGGACCTGAACGCGAGGAGATGGAACCTGTGACCATCCGGGTTGGCATCAACGGCTTCGGCCGCATCGGCCGTAACTTCTTCCGGGCCGCGCTGGAGTCCGGCGCGGACATCCAGGTGGTGGGCGTCAACGACCTCACCGACAACGCGACGCTCGCGCACCTGGTGAAGTACGACAGCATCCTGGGCCGGCTGAAGCACGAGGTGAAGGCGACCGCCGACGAGATCACCGTGGGCGGCCACACCTTCAAGGCGCTCGCCGAGCGGGACCCGGGCAAGCTGCCCTGGGGGGACCTCGGCGCCGACGTCGTGATCGAGTCGACCGGCTTCTTCACCGACGCCACCAAGGCCCGTGCGCACGTCGAGGCGGGTGCGAAGAAGGTCATCATCTCGGCGCCCGCGAAGAACGAGGACTTCACCGTCGTCATGGGCGTCAACCACGACCTGTACGACCCGGCGCAGCACACGATCATCTCCAACGCCTCGTGCACGACCAACTGCCTGGCCCCGATGGCGAAGGCGCTCAACGACGCGATCGGCATCGAGCGTGGCCTGATGACCACGATCCACGCCTACACGCAGGACCAGAACCTGCAGGACGGTCCGCACTCGGACCTTCGCCGGGCCCGCGCCGCCGCGCTCAACGTGGTCCCCACCTCGACCGGCGCCGCGAAGGCGATCGGCCTGGTGCTGCCGGAGCTCAAGGGCAAGCTCGACGGTTACGCGCTGCGCGTGCCGGTACCGACCGGCTCGGCGACCGACCTGACGTTCACGGCCAGCCGCGACACGTCGGTCGAGGAGGTCAACGCGGCGGTCAAGGCGGCCGCGGAGGGCGCGCTCAAGGGTTACCTCGTCTACAACGAGGACCCCATCGTCTCCGCGGACATCGTCACCGACCCGGCGTCCTGCATCTTCGACGCCCCGCTGACCAAGGTGCTCGGCAACCAGGTGAAGGTCGTCGGCTGGTACGACAACGAGTGGGGTTACTCCAACCGCCTGGTTGACCTCGTCAAGCTGGTGGGCTCGTCGCTGTGACGATCAGGACTCTCGACGATCTTCTCGCCGAGGGTGTGTCAGGTCGGCGCGTGCTTGTCCGCGCCGACCTGAACGTTCCCTTCGAGAAGGAGAACCCGGGCGTCATCGCGGACGACGGCCGGATCCGGGCCGTACTGCCGACGCTGATCGCCCTGCGCGACGCCGGCGCCGCCGTGATCGTCTGCTCCCACCTCGGCCGTCCCAAGGGCGCGCCGGACCCGCGATACAGCCTGGAGCCCGTCGCGGGACGCCTCGGTGAGCTGCTGGGCAAGCCGGTGGTCTTCGCGGCGGACACGGTCGGCGAGTCGGCGCGCGCGGCGGTCGCCGCCCTCGCCGGCGGGCACGTCGCCCTCCTGGAGAACCTGCGCTTCAACCCGGGGGAGACCAGCAAGGACGACGCGGAGCGGGGCGTGTTCGCCGACCAGTTGGCGGCGCTCGCCGACGCCTACGTGGACGACGCGTTCGGCGCGGTGCACCGCAAGCACGCGAGCGTCTACGACGTCCCCGCCCGGTTGCCGCACGTCGCGGGTCGCCTGGTGCTGCGTGAGCTGGAGGTGCTCTCCCGGCTGACCGGCGAGCCCGACCGCCCCTACGTGGTCGTGCTCGGTGGCTCCAAGGTCTCCGACAAGCTCGCGGTGATCGAGGCGCTGCTGCCGAAGGTCGACAGGCTCCTCGTCGGTGGCGGGATGTGCTTCACGTTCCTGCGCGCCCAGGGTCACGAGGTCGGCAAGTCCCTCCTCGAGGAGGAGATGGTCGAGACCTGCCGCAACCTGCTCGCCCGTGGCGAGGGGAAGATCCTGCTCCCGACCGACGTGGTCGCGGCGACCGCGTTCGCGGCCGACGCCGGGCACGACGTGGTGGACGCGGAGGCGATCCCGGCCGATCGGCTTGGCCTGGACATCGGGCCGCGCAGCACGGCCGCGTTCGCCGAGGTGATCGCCGGGGCGAAGACGGTTTTCTGGAACGGGCCGATGGGCGTGTTCGAGCTGGCGCCGTTCGCGGCCGGCACGCGCGGCGTCGCCGAGGCGATCACCAAGGTCGACGGCTTCACGGTCGTCGGCGGCGGCGATTCGGCCGCGGCGGTGCGGGCGCTCGGCCTCGACGAGGTGGCGTTCGGACACATCTCGACCGGCGGGGGAGCCTCGCTGGAATACCTGGAGGGCAAGCCCCTCCCCGGCGTTGCCGCCCTGGAGCACTGATGGCCGAGAAGTTCGCGCGCCGGCCACTGATGGCCGGCAACTGGAAGATGAACCTCAACCACCTGGAAGCCATCGCGCTGGTTCAGAAGTTGGCGTTCAGCCTTTCCGAGAAGCAGCTCACCGACGTCGAGGCGGTCGTACTGCCGCCCTTCACGGATCTGCGGAGCGTGCAGACGCTGGTCGACGGGGACAAGCTGTTGATCGGCTACGGCGCGCAGGATCTCTCCCCGCACAAGTCCGGCGCCTACACCGGGGACATCTCCGGCCCGCTGCTGGCGAGGCTCGGCTGCCAGTACGTGGTCGTCGGTCACTCCGAGCGCCGGGCCTACCACTTCGAGGACGACGCGGTGGTCAAGGCCAAGGTGGCCGCCGCGCTCGCCAACGGCATCGCGCCGATCCTCTGCGTGGGGGAGGGGCTGGAGGTCCGCGAGGCGGAGGGGCACGTCGCGCACTGCCGTGAGCAGCTCGACGCCGCGCTCGCCGGGCTCAAGGCGGACCACGTGGAGAAGGTCGTGGTGGCGTACGAGCCGGTCTGGGCGATCGGCACGGGCAAGACGGCCACGCCGGAGAACGCGCAGGAGGTCTGCGGCGCGTTGCGGCAGCGGCTGGCGGAGAAGTACGGCCAGGAAACGGCGGACCGGGTCCGGATCCTCTACGGCGGGTCGGTCAAGGCGGCCAACATCGCCGGGATCATGGTGCAGCCGGACGTCGATGGCGCGTTGGTCGGCGGGGCGAGCATCGACGCCGAGGAGTTCGCGCAGATCTGCCGCTTCCCCGAGCACATCGTTCGCTGATCATCGGGCGGAGGGCCCCAGCCGGCATTCGGTGGGGCCTTCCGGCCAACCGGGTGCATCCCGGAGCGCGACCTGCCGCTATTCTTGGCGAGCCCCCGTTTCGAGAGGACTGACCGTCACATGCCGATCTGGTTCGCATACACGTTGATCGTGTTGCTGATCATCACGAGCGTCCTGCTCACCATGCTGATCCTGCTGCACCGCGGCAAGGGCGGCGGTCTTTCCAGCATGTTCGGCGGTGGCGTCAGCTCCAGCCTCGCCGGATCGTCCGTTGCCGAGAAGAATCTGGACCGCTACACCGTCCTGGTGGGCATCGTCTGGTTCGCCTGCATCATCGGGCTCGGCCTCTGGCTGAAACTCGCAATGAACACGGGCGCCTGACCTGCCTGCATACGTCATAGACTGCGCGCGGTCCGTCATTACGGGCCGCGCGTAGTTGTTTCCGCTTCACCGCGTCGCGCCGTCGCCCCCGACGGCGACACCCCTTCGACGACAGGAGCGATCACCGTGCCAAGTGGTAGCGCCATCCGTGGCACCCGGGTCGGGTCCGGCCCCATGAAGCCGTCCGAACGCGGCGAACCCGCCCCGCGCCGCCCGGTCTCCTACTGGTGTGTCAACGGGCACAGCGTCGAGATCCGTCTCGCGGCCGACGCACCGATCCCCGCCACGTGGGAATGTCCGCACTGCGGGCAGCCCGCCGGGCAGGACCCGCAGAATCCGCCCGGACGGGAACGCAGCCAGCCGTACAAGTCGCATCTCGCCTACGTGAAGGAGCGGCGCAGCGACGCCGATGGCGAGGCGCTCCTCGACGAGGCGCTCGCCGCGCTGCGACGTCGGCGCGGCGAGCTCTAGCCCGACCGGTCAGCGCAGGCTGCGGAAGGTCGGCTTCACGTCGGTCGCGGCGGCGCGGTCCAGCAACCACAGCGTGCGGCCCACCCCGCGTACGCCGGCCGCTGGCACCTGCACCGGGCCCGCGCCCGCCATCGCCATCCCGACCGCCCGCGCCTTGTCCGCCCCGGCCGCGACCAGCCACACCTCTTCCGCGGTGTTGATCGCGGGGATGGTCAGGCTGATCCGGATGGGGGGTGGTTTCGGGCTGCCCCGCACGGCGCTGACCGGCCGCGTCTCGTACGCCACCGGGTGCTCGGGGAAGACCGAGGCGATGTGCCCGTCCTCGCCGACGCCGAGCAGCAGCACGTCGAAGTGGGGCAGGGGGGCGGTGCCGGGACGGGCCGCCGATGCCAGGGCCGCGGCGTAGCGTGCCGCCGCCGCCTCCGGGTCGGTGCCGTCCGGGCCGTCGCTAGCGGGCATCGGGTGCAGCCGCGCCGGGTCGAGTGGCAGGGCGTCCAGCAGCGCCTCACGCGCCTGCGTCTCGTTGCGTTCCGGGTGCCCGGCCGGGAGGAAGCGCTCGTCGCCCCACCACACGTCGACCCGCGACCAGTCCACCGCGTCGCGCGCGGGGAGTTCCCGCACGGCGCGCTGCACGGCCGCGGCGACCCGGCCGCCGGTGAGCACGAGGCCGGCTTCGCCCCGGTCGGCCTGGGCGTCGATCAGCTTGACGATCAGCCGAGCGGCCACCGCCTGGGCGAGCACGTCCGTGTCGGCGTGGACGACCACGCTCGTCTCACTCACGACACCCACCTCATCCAAGCGTTGATCATGGTCATACGCGCCATCGTCGTCTCCGATTTGTCGCGAGTATGTCCATGATCAACGGGGTGGCGCGTGAGGCTCACGCGGCGGACCCGCCTGGACCGGCGTGGGCGCCCATCGCCGACTCGGCGCGCCTGGCGGTCACCGGGTCCCGCCAGACGTGCACGCGTTGCGCGGGACGCGACTCCAAACCGTGGACGCCGGCCATGGCGCCGAGCGCCTCGGAGTAGACCTGGTCGGCGTCGAGCCGTCGGAGCTCCTCGGCCAGTTCCTCGCCGAGCGGCCGGCGTACCAGCGGCAGATGCCGCTCCAGCTGGCCGCTGCGGTTGAAGATGGCGGAGCCGTTTTCCCGGGTGAGCAGCACATGGTCGCCGTTGGCGCAGCGCAGCTCCACCGACCGCATCCGCGGGAACTCGGTCGTCTCCTCCCAGACCGGCGTGATCCCGAGCCGGGTGGCGAGCCAACTGGTCATCAGCGCGGCGGTCGGGTCGCTCTTCGGGGCGACCACGGTCGCCCCGCTGACCCGTGCCTCCGTGGTGTCGAACGCGCCGGTCACCAGGGTCCGCCAGGGGGTGATTCGGGTCCAGGCGAGGTCGGTGTCGCCGGGGGCGTAGTCGATGGCGCGCTGCCGCAGCGCCTGGACCGGGTCGGCGGCCTGGGCGGAGTCGGTGATCCGCCGGTCCGCGACCACGCCCAGGAAGTCGTTGGCGATCTGCGCCGGCGGCTCGCCGTGCCACCACGTGACCACCGGCACGTCCGGTACGAGCAGCGGCATGACGACGGACTCCGCGTGCAGCGCGAGCCGCCCCGACATCCGCGCCACCACCGCCTCGCACGGGCCGAGCCGGCCGCCGACGACGATCTCGGCGTCGAGCCGGTTGCGCTCGCTGTCCACGTCGGAGCGGACCACGACCAGCAGCCGGCACGGGTGGGTCGCCGCCGCGATGGTGGCCGCCGCCTCGGCTTCCCGGACGCGCTTCTCGTCGACGACCACGATGAGGGTCAGCGCCATCCCGCTCGCGACGCCTCCCGCGCTGCGCCGCTCAGCGGAGAGCGCCTTGACCACCTCGGTGCCGGTGGTGTCCCAGAGGCTGATCATGCTCTCCTCCATGCGCGGTCGTCGCGGGCCAGCAAATCGTCGGCCGCGCGGGGTCCCCATTCGCCCGCCCGGTACGGCTCGGGGCGGCTTCCCGCCCACGCCGCTTCCAGCGGGTCGATGACGTGCCAGCTCTGTTCCACCTCGGCGGCGTCGGGGAAGAGCGTACGGTCGCCGATGAGCACGTCGAGGACGAGTCGTTCGTACGCCTCCGGGCTGGATTCGGTGAACGCCTCGCCGTACTGGAAGTCCATCGCGATGTCGCGCAGCTCCATCGTGGTGCCCGGCACCTTGGAACCGAACTTGAGCACCACGCCCTCGTCCGGCTGGACCCGGATGACCAGCTGGTTGTGGCCGAGCAGTTCCACGTCCGCCCGGTTGAAGGGCAGGTGCGGCGCCTTCTTGAACATGATCGCCACCTCGGTCACCCGGCGGGGGAGCCGTTTGCCCGCGCGGATGTAGAACGGGACGCCCGCCCAGCGTCGGTTCTGGATGCCGAGCTTGACCGCGACGTAGGTCTCGGTCGTGGAGGTCGGCGGGACGTTCGGCTCCTCCAGGTAGCCGACGGCCCGTTCACCGGCGACCCAGCCGGGCAGGTACTGCCCCCGCACCGTGCCGGTGCGGATGTCCTCGGGCAGATGGATCGCCCTGAGGACCTTCAGTTTCTCGGCGCGGATCTCGCTGGCGTCGAAGCTGGTCGGCTCCTCCATCGCGACGAGCGCGAGGAGCTGGAGCAGGTGGTTCTGCACGACGTCGCGGGCCGCCCCGGCGGCGTCGTAGAAGCCGGCCCGGCTGCCGATGCCGACGTCCTCGGCCATGGTGATCTGGACCGAGTCGACGTACTTGGAGTTCCAGAGCGGCTCGAACAGGTTGTTGGCGAACCGCAGCGCCAGGATGTTCTGGACCGTCTCCTTGCCCAGGTAGTGGTCGATGCGGAACACGTCGTCGCGGGTGAAGACGTCGTCGACCAGGTCGTTGAGGGCCTTGGCCGACGGGAGGTCGTACCCGAAGGGCTTTTCCACCACGACCCTGCGCCAGCCGCCGGAGCGCGCGTTGTCGGCCAGTCCGGTGCGGGCCAGCTGCTTGAGCACGACCGGGAACGCCGCCGGCGGGATGGAGAAGTAGAACGCCGCGTTGCCGGGGATGCCGTGCGTCTCCCGCAGGTCGTCGAGGGTGGAGGCGAGCTGGTCGAACGCGGCGTCGTCGTCGAACGAGCCACCGACGAACTTGATGTTGCCGGCGAGCCGGCCCCACACCTCCTCCCGCCACGGGGTGCGGGCGTACTTCTTCGCCGCCTCGTAGGCCAGCGACTCGAAGTGCCCGTCGCCCCAGTCGCGGCGGGCGAAGCCGAGCACGACGAAGCCGGGCGGCAGCAGCCCCCGGTTGGCCAGGTCGTACACGGCGGGAAGCAGCTTCTTGCGGGCGAGGTCACCGGTCACGCCGAAGATCACCAGAGCACACGGCTCCGGGATGCGCGGCAGCCGCCGGTCCTGCGGGTCGCGCAACGGGTTCACGTCGCCTCCTTCTTCACGTCGTCGTCCGTGCGGATCATTGTCAGCCCGCGAGGCCGCGAACCGCGGCAACCAGCTCTGCGACACCCGTTACACGATCGGTGAGGTGCAGTCGCAGCAGCGGCCGCTCGCGTCCGGCGAGCGCCTGCCGGTCGCCGGCCGCCTGCGCGGCCTGCAGCTGCCCGAAGGTGTACGGCCGGCCGGGCACCGGGAGGTCCTCGGCGACCGCCCCGGTGATCTGCAGGAACGAGCCGACCTGCGGCCCACCCTTGTGGTACTGCCCGGTCGAGTGCAGGAACCGCGGCCCCCACCCGAAGGTCACCGGTCGGCGGGAAGCTGCGGCGAGCAGCGGGCGCAGTTCGGCGGTGTCGGCGTCGGCGAAGCGGTCGAGGTAGGCCATGACGGCGATGTAGCCCTCGTCGATGACGCCGTCGATCAGCCAGCGCAGCGCCCCGGCCAGGTTGTCGGGTACGGCGCCCGAGGCGTACACCTCGACGGCGCCCTCGGTGAACGCGGGCTTCTCCGTCGGGAGGCCGGCTTCGAGGAGGCGGGCGGTGTTTTCCTTGGACTCCGTGACGTTGGGCTGGTTGAACGGGTCGATGCCGAGTACCCGACCCGCGATCGCCGTGGCGTATTCCCAGGCGAGGAAATGCGCACCGAGCGGCCCGTTCACCGCCAGGTTCGGGCGTACGCCGCCGCCGGGCACGGCGTTCGGCGCCTGCGAGCCGCCGTACGTCACGGTCAGCACGTCGTCGCCGGTGGCGCCGGGGCTGTCCGGGCTCTCCACCACGACCGGCAGGATCCCGACCCCGCCCTTGCCGGTCGACTCCGCGATGAGCTGCTCGGCCCAGTCGCCGAGGCCGTCGATGCCGGTGCCGTCTGAGATCAGCGCGACCTTGTCGCGGCCCGCGGTGGCCGCCGTGCCCAGCGCGGCGCCGAGCGCCAGCGCCGGGTTGTCCCGGTCCCGGCCGAGCGACTCCGACAGCGCGTCGGCCTCGTCGAGCAGGTAGCTGACTTCGACCCCGGCGAGCGCCGAGGGAACCAGTCCGAATGCGGTGAGCGCGGAGTAGCGGCCGCCGACCTCCGGGTCGGCGTGCACCAGGAAGGCCCCCATCTCCTGCGCGGTGGCCTCCAGCGGCGAGCCGGGGTCGGTGACGATCACGAAATGCCGACCGGCCTCCGCCTCGCTCAACCCGGCGTCGAGGAACGCCTGCCAGTACGCGCGCCGATGGCTGTCGGTCTCCACCGTGGAGCCGGACTTGCTGGCGACCACGACGACGGTGCGTTCCAGTCGGTCGGCCAGCGCCGCCCGGACCTGTCCGGGGTCGGTGGTGTCGAGGACCGTCAAGGGTCGGCCGAGCGTACGCGCGATGACCTCGGGGGCCAGCGACGAGCCACCCATGCCGGCGAGCACGACGTGGTCCAGGTCGCCCAGCTCTGCCTTGAGCTCGGCGAGCTGGGGGAGGAGTTCGCGGCTGCGCCGGTGGGTGTCGACCCAGCCGAGCCGGACCTTCGCCTCGGCCTCCGCCTCGGGACCCCACAGCGTCGGGTCCTTCCGTGCCAGCAGGGCGGGCACCTCGTCGGCCACCAGCTCGGCCCGCGTCGACGCGGGGGCGGACCTGTCCACCGCCTCGGCGCCGTAGACGGCGAGCCCGGCCGCCGCCTCGACGCCGCCGTCCATGAAGTCCGTCACGCGTTGCCTCCCGCCTGCTGCGCCTTCTCGCCGTGCGACTCGGCGGCCTTGTTCGGGCGGCCGGCGCCCTTGGCCGCCGCCTCCAGCGACTCGCGTACGCCGGCGAGCAGCTCCCGCCAGCTCGTCTCGAACTTCTCCACGCCCTCGCGTTCGAGGGTCGCCACCGCGTCGTCGAAGTCGACGCCGACCGCGCGCAGGTCGTCGAGGACCTTGCGGGCCGCGTCGTACGAGCCGGTGACGGTGTCGCCGCGCGTCTCGCCGTGGTCGGCGTAGGCGTTCATCGCCGACTCGGGCATCGTGTTGACCGTGCCCGGAGCGATCAGCTCCTCCAGGTAGATCACGTCGCGGAAGTCCGGGTTCTTCGTGGAGGTGGAGGCCCAGAGCGGCCGCTGCGGGTGGGCGCCGGCGTCGGCCAGCGTCTGCCAGCGGTCCGAGGAGAAGACCTCGGTGTAGCGCTCGTACGCCAACTGGGCGTTGGCGATCGCGGCCTTGCCCCGCAGCGCCTTCGCCTGCTCGCTGCCGATCTTGTCGAGTCGTTTGTCGACCTCGGAGTCCACGCGGGAGACGAAGAACGACGCCACGGATCCGATCTTGGTGAGGTCGTGCCCGTTCGCCTTGGCCTGCTCAAGGCCGGCGAGGAACGCGTCCATCACCGCGCTGTACCGCTCGAGCGAGAAGATCAGCGTGACGTTGACGCTGATCCCCTCGGCGAGGGTGGCGGTGATCGCCGGCAGCCCGGCCTCGGTCGCCGGGATCTTGATGAACAGGTTCTGCCGGTCCACCAGCCACCACAGCGCCTTGGCCTCCGCGACCGTCTTCTCGGTCTCGTACGCCAGCCGCGGGTCCACCTCGATGGAGACCCGCCCGTCGACGCCGGCGCTGGCGTCGTACGCCGGGCGCATCACGTCGCAGGCCCACCGCACGTCGTACGTGGTCAGCATGCGGACCGCCTCGTCGAGGTCGACCCCCCGCTTCGCGAGGTCCTTCAGCTGCCAGTTGTATTCGTCGGCGTCGCTCAGGGCCTTGGCGAAGATCGTGGGGTTGGTGGTCACCCCGACCACGTGCTTCTCGCGGCGCAGTTGATCGAGGTTGCCACTGGTCAGCCGTTGCCGCGACAGATCATCCAGCCATACCGCGACACCCGCGGCGGTGAGTTCGCCCAACCGGTCAGTCATAACGAGATCTCCTCAGTTTCCGGTGGTGGTGCCGGTGATGTCGCCGATCCGGGACAGCGACGCGTGCGCGGCCGCCACGATGCGGTCGGGGGTGAAGCCGAACTGCTCGTACAGCACGGTGTACGGCGCGGAGGCACCGAAGTGTTCAAGGCTGACGCATTCGCCACAGTCGCCGACGAGGTCGTGCCAGGACATCGCGACCCCTGCCTCGACACTGACCCGTGCCCGCACGCCGCGCGGCAGCACCGATTCGCGGTAGGCCTCGTCCTGCGCGCGGAACCACTCCTGGCAGGGCATCGAGACCACCCGGGTCGCGATCCCCTCGGCCTCCAGCCGCTCCCGCGCGACGAGCAGCAACTGCACCTCGGAGCCGGTGCCCATCAGGATCACCGTCGGCTGCGCGTTGCCGGCGTCGGCCAGCACGTAGCCGCCGTGCCGCACCCCCTCGGCCGAGGCGTACTTCTCCCGGTCGATCACCGGCACGTTCTGCCGGGTGAGCGACAGCGCCGTGGGCCGGTCGGTGTGCTCCATCGCCATCCGCCACGCCCAGGCGGTCTCGTTGGCGTCGGCCGGCCGGACCACGTCCAGGCCGGGGATCGCGCGCAGCGCGGAGAGATGCTCCACCGGCTGGTGGGTGGGGCCGTCCTCGCCGAGACCGATCGAGTCGTGCGTCCAGACGTAGGTCACCGGCAGCTTCATCAGCGCGGCGAGCCGCACCGACGGTCGCATGTAGTCGCTGAAGACCAGGAAGGTGCCGCCGTACGGGCGGGTGCCGCCGTGCAGCGCGATGCCGTTGAGGATGGCGCCCATCGCGTGCTCGCGGATGCCGAAGTGCAGGGTGCGGCCGTACGGGTGCCCCGGGAACGCCTCGGTGGCGTATTCGGCCGGGATGAACGACGGCTCGCCCTTCATCGTCGTGTTGTTGCTCTCGGCCAGGTCGGCCGAGCCGCCCCAGAGCTCCGGCAGGGCCGGGGCGAGCGCGTTGAGCACCTGACCGGAGGCGGCCCGGGTGGCGATCCCCTTCGGGTCCGCAGGCCAGCTCGGCAGGGCGTCGGTCCAGCCGGCCGGAAGCTCCCGCTGCGTGAGGCGGTCGTGCAGCGCCTTGCGTTCCGGGTTGGCGGCCGCCCAGGCGTCGTACGCCTCCCGCCACCCGGCGTTCGCCTGGCGGCCCCGGTCGAGCACCTCGCGTACGTGCGCGAAGACCTTCTCGTCGACCGCGAAACTCTGTGCCGGGTCGAAGCCGAGCAGCTCCTTGGTCGCGGCGACCTCGGCGGCGCCCAGCGCCGACCCGTGGATCTTGCCGGTGTTCTGCTTGTTGGGCGCCGGCCACCCGATGATGGTGCGGAGCACGATGAACGACGGCCGCTCGGTCTCGGCCTTCGCCGCCTGCAGGGCGTTGTAGAGCGCCTCGATGTCCTCGGCGTATTCGCCGTCACCGGCGTCGTGCCCGGCCCGCCAGTCGACGGTCTGCACGTGCCAGCCGTACGCCTCGTACCGGGCGGCCGTGTTTTCGCTCTTCGCGATCCGGGTGTCGTCCTCGATCGAGATCTCGTTGTCGTCGTAGATCAGGATCAGGTTGCCGAGCTTCTGGTGGCCGGCGATCGAACACGCCTCGTGGCTGATGCCCTCTTCGAGGTCACCGTCGGAGGCGATCGCCCAGATGTGGTGGTCGAAGACGGATTCGCCGGGGGCGGCGTCGGGGTCGAGCAGGCCGCGCTCGCGACGGGCGGCCATCGCCATGCCGACGGCGTTGCCCACGCCCTGGCCCAGCGGGCCGGTGGTGGTCTCGACGCCGAGGGTGTGGCCGTGCTCGGGGTGGCCCGGCGTGAGCGAGCCCCACTGCCGCAGCGACTTGAGGTCGTCGAGGCTGAGCCCGTATCCGGAGAAGTAGAGCTGGATGTAGAGGGTGAGGCTGGAGTGGCCCGCGGAGAGCACGAAGCGGTCGCGGCCGGGCCAGGCCGGGTCGCTGGGGTCGTGTCGCATCAGGCGGTTGAACAGCAGGTACGCGGCGGGGGCGAGGCTCATAGCCGTGCCCGGGTGGCCGTTGGCCGACTTCTCGACGGCGTCCATGGCCAGCACGCGGGCGGTGTCGACCGCCCGGCCGTCCAGATCAGACCAGTTCAAAGGGGCTTGCGCGGATTTTTTGGCAGCCACGATTGTTGTGCTCCTCGACAGGTGGGCGGAACCCTCTCTGATGACCTTATCGGCCGGTTCTAAACCTCCGTGCGCCGATCGCGACAACCTGTTGCGCTGTCAGCGGACGCGGCGTCGGCCGGCTCCGATCACCTGTCCGTGTGACGGCCGGCACCCGTGCCGGGTCGGCCGGGCAGGGCGAATGCCTGCGCGTACGCTGTCGTTCGGCGCGCTGACCTTGCGGGCGCCGCCTGCTTCGACCGCCAGCGCCGACGCCGGAAGGTTGCAATCCGTGAGCATGATCACCGAGCGCTCTGCCTACGGGAGCGCGGCTCCTCCGTCGGACGGCGCAGCCGTATCGCCGGGGAGTGGCGGCGACGCGACGGGGCGCGACATCCCGGCGATCATCAAGGCGTACGTGTCCCTCACCAAGCCGCGCATCGTCGAGCTGCTGCTGGTCACGACCGTGCCGGCGATGATGCTCGCGGCCGGTGGATGGCCGTCGCTCTGGCTGGTCGCGGTGGTGCTGGTCGGCGGCTCGCTCGCGGCCGGCGCGGCGAGCGCGCTCAACTGCTACATCGACCGCGACATCGACCAGTTGATGCGGCGCACGAAGCGGCGCCCGCTGCCCGCGCACACGGTGACACCCCGCGCCGCGCTGGTCTTCGGTCTCGTCCTGGCCGCGGTGGCGGTGACGGTGATGGCGGTCTTCACCAACTGGCTCGCCACCGCGCTGACGCTCGCCGCGATCGTCTACTACGACGTGATCTACACGATGTGGCTCAAGCGCACGACGTCGCAGAACACCTTCTGGGGTGGCATCTGCGGCGCGGCCCCGGTGCTCATCGGCTGGGCCGCGGTGACGGGTTCGCTCGCGCCCGCCGCATGGGGTCTCTTCGCGGTGGTCTTCTTCTGGCAGATGCCGCACTTCTACGCGCTCGCCATCAAGTACAAGGACGACTACGCCCGCGCCGGGATCCCGATGCTGCCGGTGGTGGCGTCCGTGCGCCGGGTCAACCTGGAGATCGTCATCTTCTCCTGGCTGACGGTGGCCTCCTCGGTCGCGGTCTGGCCGTTGGGGATGACCCCGATCTACGGGATCACGGCCGTGGTCGTGGGCGCGCTCTTCGTTCTCGAGGCGCACCGCCTGCACGGGCGCGCGCGTCGGGGTGAGCCGCTGCGGCCGATGCGGCTCTTCCACTGGTCGACGACCTATCTGACGATCCTGTTCGTCGCGGTCGCCCTCGACGCGCTCATCTGATCCCAACAGCCGCATTTCCGTCTTGTGTGGCTTTAGTCGGATTGCCCGATTT
This sequence comes from Micromonospora sp. NPDC049679, assembly GCF_040659735.1. NCBI lineage: Bacteria > Bacillati > Actinomycetota > Actinomycetes > Micromonosporales > Micromonosporaceae > Micromonospora > Micromonospora sp. NPDC049679. The sequence goes on along the minus strand of NZ_JBFANZ010000012.1, from coordinate 13,204 downwards.
GATTCGTGGATTCCGTTAGCGCGCCCCGCTTTCGATTGATGCCTTATTTGTTCCACCGCTATAACAGCACTTAGCCGAAAAATCGGGCTGAACCTCCGGTAAACGTTTTCAAACCTGCGGGTAATTGGCATCACAAAACCGGGATACGTGAGCCACTTTCCACTGCGACTCTGCTTACGCTGCCGTCATGGCAGATGGTTCCGATACGACGCTGGCGACCGAAACCGTTCCGGCGGCGACGCCGGGCGGACTGGTTGGCGGCATCAAGTCCTTCGCCTCCCAGCACGGTGGGGCGAAGGCGGTCATCGAGTACGTCGGCAAGCGTGGGGCCCGGATCGTCCTGGTGGGTGAGGACGGTGCGTGGGCGGACCAGTTCGCCGACGGCACGGACGTCGCCCGCGCGGCGTGTGACAAGGCCGGGGTCACCGTGGAGAACGGGTGGGAGCGGGAGTTGATGGACCAGATGCGTCCGAGCAACGACCTCTGGCGCTCGATGTCCCGGCGTGCGATGGCCCGCTGACCCCGCAACTTCTCCTCATTGACGACGACAGATCATCGACGACAGGCAGAGCGTGAATTTCCAGCACGACCGTACGGCGACCCGGGCGAACGCCCGGGTCGCTCTCGTTACCTGCTCCACGATTCCCGACCTCGAAGCCGACGACCGCCTCGTCCTGCCCCCGTTGGCCGCGCGCGGCGTCACCGTCGAGCCGGTCGTCTGGGACGCCGAGGGTGTCGACTGGGGTGGATACGACCTCGCCGTGCTCCGCTCCCCGTGGGACTACGTGCCGCGGCGCGACGAGTTCGTCGCATGGGCGGGCAGCGTGCCGGCCCTGGCGAACCCCGCCGACACGATCGCGTGGAACACCGACAAGGGCTATCTGGCGGGGCTCGCCGCCGCGGGCGTTCCGACCGTGGCGACCGACTGGGTGCGCCCCGGCGACGACTGGACGCCACCCGAGGTCGGCGAATACGTGATCAAGCCGGCGGTGAGCGCCGGGAGCAAGGATACCGGCCGCTACGACTTCTCCGCCCCGGAGACGGCCGCGGAGCACCGACGGCTCGCCGTCGACCACGTGGCCCGGTTACAGGCCGCGCAGCGTCTGGTGATGGTGCAGCCCTACCTCGAGGCCGTCGACACGTACGGCGAAACCGCGCTGCTCTTCTTCGCCGGGCCGGACGGCCTCGCGTTCAGCCACGCCATCCGTAAGGGACCGATGCTGACCGGCCCGGATCAGGGCGTCGACGACCTCTACCTGGCGGAGAAGATCACCCCCCGCACGCCGAGCGAGGCGGAGCAGGCGGTGGCCCGGCAGGTGCTCGCCGCGGTGCCGGGTGGGGCCGAGCGGCTGCTCTACGCGCGGGTGGACCTGATTCCCGGCCCGGACGGCACGCCCGTTCTGGTCGAGTTGGAGTTGACCGAGCCGTCGCTCTTCCTCGGCTACGCCGACGGCGCCGCGGAGCGGTTCGCGGACGCGATCGTCGCCCGGCTGCCGTAAGGCGCTCCACCCCTGGACCGACCCGCGGCCGATCAAGGAGTTGTGCGTCGATCAAGGAATGATTCACATGATCGGAGATCAAACCGTGTGAATAAGCCCTTGATCGACGGGGAGCCCGGCGGGGGAGGTGGGGGTCGCGGGGAGGGGGTGGCGGGTGCGGGTGGCCAAGAGGACGGCCACGGTCGCCACCCAGACCAGGCAGGCGCCGAGCATGTGCGCGCCGACCACGACGACCGGCAGGCCGGTGAAGTACTGCACGAAGCCGATCAGTCCCTGCGCCAGCTCCACCACGACGAGCACGCCCGCCGCCCGTGCGGCGCCGGCCGCGCCGACCGCCTTGAGCGCGAGCCAGAGCGCGACGGAGAGTCCGAGCAGCAGGAAGACCACGTCGGCGTGCACCTGCGAGATCGTCGCCGGGTCCAACCCGTTGCGTTTCGCGTCCTGGTCGCCGGCGTGCGGGCCGCTGCCGGTCACCACGACACCGATGACGATCACCGCGGCGCTCGCCAGCGCGGTGAGCCGGGCGAGCGCGCGCAGCGGTCCCGGCACGATCGCCACGGCCGGCGCGTCCGGCTCGAAGGTCCGGTGCCAGAACGCGTATGCGACCGCGATGACCCCCATCGAGGCGAGGAAGTGGAAACCGACCACCCAGGGGTTGAGGTCGGTCAGCACGGTGACGCCGCCGATCACGGCCTGCGCCGGGATGCCGAGCAGCACCCCGCCCGAGAGCATCACGAGCGACCGCCGCCGTGGCCGGTGCAGTAGCGCCGCGACCAGTCCGGCGAGCGCGATGGCCGCCACGGCGAACGTGAGCAGCCGGTTGCCGAACTCGATCGCGCCGTTGATGCCCATCGCCGGGGTCGCCGTGTAGGAGTCGGTGGTGCAGCGCGGCCAGGTGGGGCAGCCGAGCCCGGAACCGGTGAGTCGCACGGCCGCCCCGGTGACGACGATCACGATATTGGCGACGATGGAGGCGAGCGCGAGACGCCGCAGGAGAAGAGTGCTGACCGAAAACCGGTCGAATCGGTTCACGGGCGCAATCCTACGCAGCGTAGTGCTCGCGGCCCGCGCGACCGCCGTACCCCGGTGGTGTGGATCACCGGGACCCGCGTTTGCGGGTCGACGCCGAAATACGTAACGTTGGTGTTGTGAAAAACCTGGCGGCGCTCCCCGAGCTTCACCCGACGGCCGGTCCGGTCGCCGGGGCCGTCACGTCTTCGGCCAATCCGGTCGTCGCCACGTCCGACGGGCGCACGCGCGACCGGGTCATGCAGCTGCTGCTGGAGCAGGGCGCGGCGACCGCCGCTCAGCTGGGCGGCGAGCTCGGCCTGAGTTCGGCGGCGATCCGTCGGCACCTCGACGCGATGCTCGCCGACGGCGACGTCGTCTCGCGTGAGCAGCCCGTGCGCGGTCAGCGCGGACGGGGCCGCCCGGCCAAGGTCTTCACGCTGACCGACTCGGCCCGGATCCGCTGCGGCACGCACACCTACGACGGCATGGCCACCGCCGCGCTGCGCTGGATCGCCCGCAACGGTGGCGGGAAGGCCATCGAGGCGTTCGCCGCCGATCAGGTGGCCGCGCTCGAGGCGCGGTGCCGCTCCGCTATGGAAGGCGCCGGGGACGACCCGCTCGCGCGGGCGGAGGCGCTCGCCGGGGCGCTTACCGCCGAGGGCTACGCTGCCAACGCGTCCACGATCGCCTCCGGTGGCCAGCTGTGCCAGCACCACTGCCCGGTGGCGCACGTTGCCGCCGAGTTTCCCCAGCTGTGCGAAGCCGAGACGGCGGTCATCTCCCGTCTGATCGGCACCCACGTGCAGCGCCTGGCCACCATCGCGCACGGTGACGGTGTGTGCACCACGCACATCCCCGATCCGCGGCGCGCTCCGACCGGAACAACCACCGTCACCACTGTGAGGACAGATAGATGACCGAGCAGATCGTCCAGCCCCTGACCCAGGAGGAGCAGCTTGCCGCCCTGGGTAACTACGAATACGGCTGGGCCGACTCCGACGTGGCCGGCGCGGCTGCCCAGCGGGGTATCAACGAAGCCGTGGTGCGCGACATCTCGGCCAAGAAGAACGAGCCCGCCTGGATGCTCGACCTGCGCCTGAAGGGGCTGCGCCTCTTCGACCGCAAGCCGATGCCGAACTGGGGCGCCGATCTCACCGGCATCGACTTCGACAACATCAAGTACTTCGTCCGCTCCACGGAGAAGCAGGCGACCAGCTGGGAAGAGCTGCCCGAGGACATCAAGGCGACGTACGACCGCCTCGGTATCCCGGAGGCGGAGAAGCAGCGCCTCGTCGCCGGCGTCGCCGCGCAGTACGAGTCCGAGGTCGTCTACCACAAGATCCGTGAGGATCTGGAGGAGCAGGGCGTCCTCTTCCTGGACACCGACACCGCGCTCCGTGAGCACGAGGACATCTTCAAGGAGTACTTCGGCACGGTGATCCCGGTCGGCGACAACAAGTTCGCCGCCCTGAACACGTCGGTGTGGTCCGGTGGCTCGTTCATCTACGTGCCCAAGGGCGTCAACGTCGAGATCCCGCTGCAGGCCTACTTCCGGATCAACACCGAGAACATGGGGCAGTTCGAGCGGACGCTGATCATCGTCGACGAGGGCGCCTACGTGCACTACGTCGAGGGCTGCACCGCCCCGATCTACTCGTCCGACTCGCTGCACAGCGCGGTCGTCGAGATCATCGTGAAGAAGAACGCCCGCTGCCGTTACACGACCATCCAGAACTGGTCGAACAACGTCTACAACCTGGTCACCAAGCGTGCCGTGTGCCACGAGGGCGCGACCATGGAGTGGATCGACGGCAACATCGGCTCGAAGGTCACCATGAAGTACCCGGCGGTCTTCATGACCGGCGAGCACGCCAAGGGCGAGGTGCTCTCGGTGGCGATGGCCGGCGAGGGTCAGCACCAGGACGCCGGCGCCAAGATGGTGCACGCGGCCCCGCACACCTCGAGCACGATCATCTCCAAGTCGATCGCCCGCGGCGGCGGCCGCACCTCCTACCGCGGCCTGGTCCAGGTCCTGGAGGGCTCGCACCACAGCAAGTCGACGGTGAAGTGCGACGCGCTGCTGGTCGACACCATCTCCCGGTCGGACACCTACCCCTACGTCGACATCCGCGAGGACGACGTGTCGATGGGGCACGAGGCGACCGTCTCCAAGGTCAGCGAGGACCAGCTCTTCTACCTGATGAGCCGGGGCATGACCGAGGACGAGGCGATGGCGATGATCGTGCGCGGCTTCATCGAGCCGATCGCCAAGGAGCTCCCGATGGAGTACGCGCTGGAGCTCAACCGCCTGATCGAGCTGCAGATGGAGGGGGCGGTCGGCTAAGACCGCCCGCTGCACCCGGGGGCTCACGCCCCCGGGGATTGTCCAGTTCGACACTCGCGAGACAGACCAAGGAAGAGATGAGCACTCAGGCTTTCGCGCCACCGAAGACCAAGTCGCAGGCGCTGCGCTCGTACGACGTCGCTGACTTCCCGGCCCTCACCGGCCTGGAGGAGGAGTGGCGCTTCACCCCGCTGAAGCGCTTCCGGGGCCTGACCACGGGAGAACCGGGGGCGACCGCGTCGATCGCGCACGAGTACGGGCAGCTGCCCGCCGGCGTCACGGTCTCCGCGCTCGACAAGGCCGACCCGCGGGTCGGCAGCGTGCTCACCCCGTTCGACCGGATCAGCGCGCTCGCCCACGGCCGTGCCGAGCAGGCGGTGCTGATCTCGGTGGCGCCCGACGCGGTGGTCGCCGAGCCGGCGCTGCTGCGCGTGGTCGGCGGCGGCGCGGCGGGGATCGCCTACGGGCACACCTTCGTCGACGTCGGCCGGTTCGCCGAGGCGACCCTCGTGCTGGAGCAGGTGGGTTCGACCACGCTGGCCGACAACGTCGAGGTCACGGTCGCTGACGGGGCGAAGCTCACCCTGGTCACCGTCGCGGACTGGGCGGATGACGCCGTGCAGGCGCAGCACCTCAAGGTGCGGCTGGGGCGCGACGCGCGGATCACCCACGTGCAGGTGACGCTCGGCGGCGACCTCGTCCGGCAGTTCACCAGCGTCGAGTACACCGGGCGCGGCGGTGAGGCCGAGCTCTACGGCCTCTACTTCGCCGACGCCGGCCAGCACCAGGAGCACCGGCAGCTGGTCGACCACACCGTGCCGGACTGCCGCAGCTACGTCGGCTACCGCGGCGCGCTGCAGGGCGACGAGGCGCACACGGTCTGGGTCGGCGACGTGCTGATCCGGGCCGAGGCGACCGGCACCGAGACGTACGAGATCAACCGCAACCTCGTCCTGTCGGACGGGGCACGGGCGGACTCCGTACCGAACCTGGAGATCGAGACCGGCGAGGTCGTCAGCGCCGGTCACGCCAGCGCGACCGGCCGCTTCGACGACGAGCAGCTCTTCTACCTGATGGCGCGGGGCATCCCGGAGCGGGAGGCGCGCAAGCTGGTCGTCCGCGGCTTCTTCGCCGAGCTGATCAACAAGATCCCGGTCGAGGCGCTGCGCGACCGGCTCGGCGACGCGATCGAGCAGCGCCTGCAGAAGGCGACCCTCTGACCATGTCCGAGCTGGTTCTGGTCTGCTCGACCGAGGACGTGCCGAAGGGCACCGCGGTCAGCGCCGACATCGCCGGCACGCAGGTCGCGATCGTGCACGGCGAGGACGACGGGTTCTACGCCGTACGCGACGAGTGCTCGCACGCGGCCGTGGCGCTGTCGGAGGGCGAGGTGGAGGGGTGCAGCCTGGAGTGCTGGCTGCACGGCTCCCGCTTCGACCTGCGCACCGGCGAGCCGACCGGTCTGCCCGCCACCGAACCGGTGCCCGTTTATCCCGTCGAGATCCGCGACGGTGACATCTACATCGCAGTCGACGACAACGGCCGTCCCAACCCGAGTAATGGAGTAACAGCACCGTGAGCGTTCTGGAGATCCGCAACCTGCAGGTGTCGGTGAAGCTGCCCGAGGGCGAGCTCAAGCCGATCCTGGCCGGGGTTGACCTGACCGTGCGGTCGGGGGAGACCCACGCCATCATGGGCCCCAACGGCTCGGGCAAGTCGACCCTGGCGTACTCGATCGCCGGCCACCCGAAGTACGAGATCACCGGTGGTTCGGTGACCCTCGACGGCCAGGACGTCCTGGCGATGTCCGTCGACGAGCGGGCCCGCGCCGGCCTCTTCCTGGCCATGCAGTACCCGGTCGAGGTGCCCGGCGTCTCGGTGGCCAACTTCCTGCGCACCGCGAAGACGGCCGTGGACGGCGAAGCGCCGAAGCTGCGCACCTGGGCCGGCGAGCTGAAGGGCGCCATGGAGCGCCTGCAGATGGACCCGGCGTTCGCCCAGCGCAACGTCAACGAGGGCTTCTCCGGCGGTGAGAAGAAGCGGCACGAGATCGTGCAGCTCGAGCTGCTCAAGCCGAAGGTGGCCATCCTCGACGAGACCGACTCCGGCCTCGACATCGACGCCCTGCGCGTCGTGAGCGAAGGCGTCAACCGGATCCGCGAGACCGGCGAGACCGGCCTGCTGCTGATCACGCACTACACGCGGATCCTGCGCTACATCAAGCCCGACTTCGTGCACGTCTTCGTCGGTGGCCGCATCGTTGAGGAGGGCGGCTCGGAGCTGGCCGAGAAGCTGGAAGCCGAGGGCTACGAGCGGTACGTCGCAGGCGCCGGCGCGGCCAACGCCTGAGTCGTCCCGTTCCCGAGAAAGGGTGCTGCCGGAGATGACCACCATCGTGATTCCAGAGGGCATGCCGCAATACGACGAGGTGCCCCGCTTCGACATCGACGCGGTCCGTGCCGATTTCCCGATCCTCGGTCGGGAGGTCAACGGGCACCGGATGGTCTATCTGGACAGCGCCAACACCTCGCAGAAGCCGCGACAGGTGCTGGACGCGCTGCGCGAGCACTACGAGCAGCGCAACGGCAACGTCTCGCGCTCGGTGCACACGCTGGGGACCGAGGCGACGGAGGCGTACGAGGCCGCGCGCGCCAAAATCGCCGCCTTCATCAACGCCCCCAGCCCGGACGAGGTGGTGTTCACGAAGAACTCCACCGAGGCGATCAACCTGGTGGCGTACGCGTTCTCCAACGCCTCCGCCAGCGCCGGCGGTGACCCACGGTTCCGGCTCGGGCCCGGCGACGAGGTGGTGATCTCCGAAATGGAGCACCACTCCAACATCGTGCCGTGGCAGCTGCTCTGCGAGCGGACCGGTGCCACGCTGCGCTGGTTCAGCGTCACCGACGAGGGACGGCTCGACGAGTCCAACCTCGACGAGCTGATCAACGAGCGGACGAAGCTCGTCTCGTTGGTGCACATGTCCAACATCCTCGGCACGATCAACGCCACCGCCCGGATCACCGAGCGGGTACGTGAGGTCGGCGCGCTGCTGATGCTGGACTGCTCGCAGTCGGTGCCGCACATGCCGATGGACGTGGTCGACTACGACGTCGACTTCATCGCGTTCACCGGCCACAAGATGTGCGGGCCGAGCGGCATCGGTGTGCTGTGGGGCCGGGCCGAGCTGCTGGCGGCGATGCCGCCGGTGCTCGGCGGTGGCTCCATGATCGAGACGGTCACGATGGCGCGCTCCACCTTCGCGCCGCCGCCGGCCCGGTTCGAGGCGGGCACGCCGCCGATCGCCGAGGCGGTCGGGCTCGGCGCGGCCGTCGACTACCTGTCGGCGATCGGGATGCGGGCGATCCAGTGGCACGAGAAGGAGATCACGGCGTACGCGCTGGACGCGCTGGCCACCGTGCCGGGGCTGCGGATCTTCGGCCCCGCCGCGCCCGTCGGCCGGGGCGGCACGATCTCCTTCGCGCTGGAGGGGATCCACCCGCACGACGTGGGACAGGTCCTCGACGCCCAGGGTGTCGAGGTCCGGGTGGGGCACCACTGCGCCCGTCCGATCTGCGTGCGGTACGGCGTGCCGGCCACCACCCGCGCGTCGTTCTACCTCTACACGACCACCGATGAGATCGACGCGCTGGTGCGCGGTCTCGATGAGGTGCGGAAGGTCTTCGGCTGATGCAGCTCGACCAGCTTTACCAGGAGATCATCCTGGATCACTACAAGCACCCGCACGGGCGCGGGCTGCGCGAGCCGGCGATGTCGGCCGACGGTGCTCCGCTCCCGTCCGGCGAGGCGCACCACGTCAACCCGACCTGTGGGGACGAGGTGACGATCCGGGTGGCGGTCGACGACGAGCTGATCTCCGACGTGTCGTACGACGGCATGGGGTGCTCGATCAGCCAGGCGTCGGCGAGCGTGCTGCACGAGTTGCTGCGCGGTCAACGGGTCGAGGCCGCGTTCGCGGTGCACGAGGCGTTTGTGGAGTTGATGTCCGGGCGTGGCCAGGTCACCCCGGACGAGGACGTGTTGGGTGACGGGGTGGCGTTCGCCGGAGTGGCGCGCTATCCCGCGCGGGTGAAATGTGCGTTGCTGCCGTGGATGGCGTTCAAGGACGCCGCGGCGCGCGCCGGTGTGGGCGTGAGCCCGGAGGTGAAGGCATGAGCGAGCAGGACACCGTGACGCCCGCGGAGGCTGGCCCGACTAAGGCCGCGGTCGCGGACGTCGAAGAGGCGATGAAGGACGTCGTCGACCCCGAGCTGGGCATCAACGTGGTCGACCTGGGGTTGGTCTACGGCGTGCACATCGACGACGACAACGTGGCCACCCTCGACATGACGCTGACCTCGGCGGCCTGCCCGCTGACCGACGTCATCGAGGACCAGGCCCGGTCGGCGCTGACCACGGGTCCGGGAGGCGGGCTGGTCTCCGACATCCGGATCAACTGGGTGTGGCTGCCGCCATGGGGCCCGGACAAGATCACGGACGAGGGTCGCGAGCAGCTGCGGGCGCTCGGCTTCAACCTCTGATTTCCCGTGTCCATCAGGGGCACCCGCCGCGCGGCGGGTGCCCCTGATGGCGTTAGCGCGGGTAGACCTCGAACTCCCAGAGCGAGAACCCGTACCCGGTGCCCCGGGTGAGCCCGACCATCCGCACGTACCGCGCGTCGGTGGCGGCGAAGGCGAGCGTGTCCCGGCCGCCGTCGCCCGCCGTCGTCGCCCAGACCGGGCGCCAGCCGCCGCCGTCGGTCGAGACCTCGATCCGGTACGATCGCGCGTACGCGGCCTCCCACGCGAGCGCCACCCGTCCGATCCGCCGCACGGAGCCGAGGTCGACGGTGATCGACTGGTTGTCCGTCCAGGAGCTGGCCCAGCGGGTCCCCGGGTCACCGTCGACCGCCCGGCCCGCCGGATGCCCGAACTGGCTGCTGGAGGCGCTCGCCGTCCGTCCCGCGGCGACGTTCGCCACGTCGTCCCCGCGCCGCGCGGGGAACGAGACGACCTGCTGGTAGGTGGGGCGGTTCTGCCACGCGATCGGCTCGTGCGTGATCCCGCCGAGCGGAGACTGCACGATCGCGTCCGCACACCACTGGTCGCCGGCCGCGCAGTGCTCGTCGCCGGGATAGATCTCCGTCGCCGGCTGCGCCGTGGCCTCCCGCAAGGTGTCCAGCAGCATCTGCCGGCAGGCGCTCAGCACGCCGCCGCCGCAGTAGCCGCGCCCCGGTCCGCCGACCACCGGCTCGCCGAGCACCGTACGGAGATCCTTGTCGACGTAGCCCCACCAGCCGTACTGGAAGGACGATCCCTTGTGCGCCTGCGCCTCGCTCGCCGAGGTCGGCACCGTGGAGGCGTCGCCGCGCTGGTGCCCCGATGGTGACTCGTTGATCTGCAGCGCGTTGACCAGCGCCTGGTAGAGGTCGGGACCGAGCCCGGGCCGGAACTCGCCCCGGACGAGCAGCGGCCACCAGGCGTCGAAGACCCGGATCGCGGTCGCGTGCGCGTAGGACTTCGAGCCGGCGTCCGTCTCGACCCGCCGGGCCCCGTCCTGGCGCCACGCCTTGAGCTGACCGACGGCCGTGGCCAGCGTCGGGTCGGTGACGGCCTGACTCTGCACCACCCGCAGCAGCGTGTCGACGAGCTCGATGCCGCGCAGATCGGTCACCGCGGCCTGAGCCATCAGCCGGGTCACCGCGGCGCGGTCGAGCTTCTGCCCGGCCCGCAGCGCCGCCCGGACCGGGGCGTCGAGCAGGTCGCCGCGGTGTACCGAGCCGAAGCTGAAGTTGCCGTCCGCCGCACCGAAGTCCTTGGCCTGCTTGTTGTTCCAACTCACGTAGTAGTCCTGGTTGACCGAGTGGGGATGCTCGTCGGCCGGGGCGTAGCGGGCGGTGTTGGTGGCCGGATCGAAGCTCTGCCACTCGTACGCCGGCTCGCCCTTCATCGGCAGGTTCGGGTTCGCCCCGGCCGCGCGCACGGGGTTGAGCCCGGAGTTGACGTATGCCGCTTCGGTGGAGTTCACGTAGAACCAGTTGAACGTGTAGCCGATGTGGGCGGCCGCGTCGATGAAGGCCTGGCCGCTGCCCATGACCGCCGGGTCGTTGAACATCTGGAAGCCGATCGCCGAGTCGGCCTCGTGCCGGTAGGTCGAGCGCAGGTGGGTGAAGGCGTGCGGCTTCCCGTCGACCATGCCGCGCCAGCCGACCAGGCCGAGCCGGGTGCGCCACGCGACGATCTCGTACGAGCCCGCCGGGGTGGAGTCGGCGACGGTCGGCGACCAGCGGTTGACGTGGGAGATCTGCTCCATCGCCACGCACTCGCCGCGGTAGCGGTACCGGGTTGCCTGCAGCGTCGGCGCGCTGCCGTCCGTCGTGCAGAGCGGAACGGCGTACGTGTCGGTGATGTCGTGGGTGGACGAGGTGGCGCTCCACGCGTAGTCCTGTCCACGACCGAGCAGCACGTAGAGGTTGAGTCCGGCGAAGGCGGCGCCGCGGGCGCTGATCCCCGGGCCCTGCAGCTCCTGGACCATCAGCAGTTGTGGGGCGAAGTAGCCGGTCTGTGGCCCGAAGACGGCGACGGGATGACCGGTCGTCGAGTGCGCGCCCGAGATCACGACGGCGTTCGACATGCCGCGGTGGGCGCCGATGGTGAGCCCGGAGAGGGCCGCGGCGAGATCGGCGCCGGGCGTGTCGGCGCTCGACAGCGCTGATCCGGTGGCGCCGCGGACGACCGGCTCCGCGGTCGCGGAGCCGGCGTCGGGCAGGACCACACTCGGCGCGTCGTCGGCCGCGTCGCCGTACGGGAAGCTCTGCCCGTCGTGCAGCGTCAGCACGGTCTCCGGGTCGTTCTGGGCGCGGAAGCCGCGCCACACCCGGTCGCCCTCGACGGCGCCGTAGCGGGCACGCGCGGCGATCCGCACCAGCGCGGACTGCATCTCCGCGCCGCCGCCCCCGCCGAAGAGCCCACCGACCACACCGGCGATCGCGATCAGGTCGGTCATCGCGAACGGCTCCGGCCCCCCGGCGTTGGTGATTGCGTCGAGGTGCCCGGTCAGCACATATTCGCCGGGACAGTTGCGGTGGGCCATGCAGACGCCGATGTAGGCGTTGACGCCGGCGATGTAGCTCTGCACGTCGTTGTACAGCAATTCGCCGCGGCTGCCGCCCTGCTGCCGCAGCGCGGCGACCTGTGCCTGCAGGTCGGCCTCGGTGTAGGGGGAGTTGCGCCAGACGCTCTGCTCCAGCGCGCGGTTGCCGGGGGCGCCGCCGGCGAAGGGGGTCAGCGTGCCGCGCCCGACGTGGCGCAGCAGATCCATCGTGAACAGCCGGTCCTCGGCTCCCGCGTAGCCGGCCCCGAACATCGTGCCGGTGCGGGTGGTGCCGGTGACGTGCGGGACGCCGGTCGCCCTGTCCCGCACGATCGTCACGTCCGCGCGGGGCCGGTAACTCCGCTCGACCTGCCCCGCGGGTACGCCGAACGAGGCGTCGTTGAAGAACCGACCGAGCTGGTCCTCGCTCAGCCCGGCGTACCCGTAGACGAGGTTGGCGTAGCGGCCGAGTTGGTCGCCGGCGTGCGCGGGCATGGTGCCGAGCGTCTGGTGGCCGAGGATGTCCACCAGCGTGGCGTTGCCGTTCTGACCCGGTGGCAGGATGTCGGCGCACTGCCCCAGGCAGTAGTCGTCGACGGTGAACGCGCTGGCCGCCGCGGGCGGGGCGGGCGGTGCGACGAGGGAGATCGCCGCGGCTGTGGCGGCGACCGCCGCGGCCGCGACGGCCCGGCGGATGACGTGTCGGCTCATGGGCGGATCCCTCCATCGGCGCGGGGGACAGGTGACCGCGGAGCTGGGGCTGGTGCCGGGCCCGCCGTGGCGACGGCGGTAGATCGGAAAGGTCTTGGTTACCGGATGGTAGCCGGAAAGACATACGCCGGTCGATGCCCGCGACGAAAACCCCTCGACCGTGCGGCGGCTCGCGCCGCAGGATCACCGCGTGATCAAGCCATGAGTGAGGTCTTCGTCGCGGGCCTGCTCGCCGGCTACGGCGTCGCGGTCCCCGTCGGCGCCATCGCCATCCTCATCCTCGGCCTGACCGCGCGTACCTCCCTGCGGGTCGGCGCCGCCGCCGCGCTCGGCGTGGCGACCGCCGACGGCCTCTACGCGGTTGTCGCGGTCCTCGGCGGCGCCGCGCTCGCCGGCGCCATCGCGCCGGTCGCCGGCCCGCTGCGCTGGCTCGCGGCGGTCGTCCTGCTCGGGCTGGCCGGGGCGGAGCAGTCCGAGATCGCCACGGAACTTGTTGATGACGAAGCCGGAGATGAGCGCCTGGTCCTGCGGCGAGAGGAGCGCGAGCGTG
>NZ_JBFANZ010000011.1:0-143568 GCF_040659735.1 Micromonospora sp. NPDC049679 | reverse complement strand
CTCGGTCACCATGGTCACGGTTGATTAGTCGTTCCGGTCCCGGCCAGGGTTCCGGCCTTTCGGCAGAAATAACCTCAGCTGGCGAGCGCGTTGCCCGGCTGCTCGGCCGCCGTCGACGAGCCTGCCCGCGGCCCGGCCGCGCAGCGCATCGTGCTCGGCACCCGTCTCGGCCTGGTCGAGGCCGCGACCGCGAACGCGCCGACCACCGGCCGGCAGATCGAGGCTCGCCGACTCACACCTTTCGTACAGGCAAGATCGTTAAGTTGGAGCAGCGCGTCGCGACCACGACCAGAAGGAGTGCGTGCCATGGAGTGGCTAACCAGCCCGGAGCTTTACGTGGCCTTTGCCACGCTACTCCTGCTGGAGATCGTGCTGGGCATCGACAACGTCGTGTTCATCTCGATCCTCGCCGGCAAGCTTCCACCGGAGCAGCAGAAGCGGGCACGCACGCTCGGCCTGACGCTGGCTCTGGTGACCCGTCTGATCCTGCTCGCGTCGCTGTCCTGGGTGATCGGGCTGACCGCACCACTCTTCACCGTCTTCGGCATGGAAATCTCCGGGCGGGACCTGATCCTGGTGCTGGGCGGGCTGTTCCTGCTTGGCAAGGCGACGTACGAAATTCATGAGAACCTCGAGGGCTCCGATCACGGCACGCAGCGCGCGACGGCCTCCTTCGCGTCCGTCATCGCGCAGATCCTCCTGCTCGACGTGGTGTTCTCGCTGGACTCCGTGATCACCGCGGTGGGTATGGTCGACCAGTTGGGCATCATGGTCGCCGCGGTCGTTGTCGCCATGATCATCATGCTGGTCTCCGCCGGCACCATCAGCCGGTTCGTCAGCGAACACCCCACCGTGAAGATGCTGGCCCTGTCGTTCCTGCTGCTGATCGGCGGCAGCCTCATCGCCGAAGGACTCGACCAGCACGTGCCCAAGGGATACGTGTACGGGCCGATCGCCTTCTCGATCTTCGTGGAGTTCCTCAACCTCCGGGTGCGCTCGCGCCGCGACCGTGGCGCGAAGCCGGTGCACCTGCACCCGACGTACGTCAAGGAACCCGATCCCACACCGGCGGAGACCTCCCGCTGACCTGCGCCGCCGGTCCACCCTGGCACGTCAGGGTGGACCGGCGCGCGCCCGGCTGTCGGAAGCGATGTCATCGGGTTGTCGTGACATCCACCCTCCTGCTCGCACCAACCGCGTGGGTACAGTGACGCCAACGTCGCGCGCCGCCGGCCCCACCGGCCCGCTCCGAGGAGGACCTGTGACCGGCCCCGAGATCGCGGTCGACCGCAGCAGCCCCGTCCCGCTCTACTTCCAGGTCGCGGAGCAGTTCGCCGCCGCCATCCAGCGCGGCGACCTGGCGCCGGGCGACCGGCTGGACAGTGAGCTTCAGCTGGCCGACCGGCTCGGGCTCTCCCGGCCCACCGTGCGGCAGGCGATCCAGCATCTCGTCGACAAAGGACTGATCGTGCGCCGGCGCGGGGTCGGCACCGAGGTCGTCCGGAGCACGATCCGCCGGTCCGTCGAGCTGACCAGCCTCTACGACGACCTCCTGCGGGCCGGCCAGCAACCGACCACGTCGGTGCTCGAGCTGGCGACCGTGCCGTGCCCGCCCGAGGTGGCGAGCGCGCTCGGCGTGCCGGCCGGCGCCGAGACGCAGCACGTGCGGCGGCTGCGGTTCGCCGCCGGGGAGCCGTTGGCCGTGATGGAAAACTGGCTGCCCGCCGAGCTCGTCACGGTGACGATGGAGGCCCTGCAGGCCAAGGGGCTCTACGCGATCCTGCGCGCCGCGCGGATCAACATCCGCGGCGCGCACCAACGCATCGGCGCGCGGGCGGCGACCACGGTGGAGGGGCAGATGCTCGGCGAACGGCGCGGGGCGCCGCTGCTCACGATGAGCCGCACCGCGTACGACGACCGCGACCGCTGCGTGGAGCACGGCGCGCACATCTACCGGGCGTCGCGCTACGCGCTCGACGTGACCGTCGCCGAGCGCTGACGTCATCGGTTCGTCTTCAATCCACTGACACCTATTTACGTCGTCAGGCTGTCATGACATTGTGCTAGCACCGCCGGTCCGGCCCTGCGGCCGGTGGGCAACACGCGAGTCTCTTCGAAGTTCCTCCTTCCGAAGGGAAGCAGCCCATGACAGCCATGCCGAGGCACGCCGGGGGCGTGTTGGCCGCGCTCACCGCGCTGGTGCTCGTCGCGACCGGATGCGGCGATTCGTCGGAGCCCGCCGGTAAGGACGCCAAGAACATCACGCTCACCATCGCCGCCAACGCCATCGTCGGTGGCAAGAACGCCGCGAGCGCCGAGTGGATCCAGAACTGGGTGATCCCCCGGTTCGTCGCGGCGCAAAAGGCCAAGGGCGTCACCGCGAACGTGTCGTTCGTGCCCAGCGGTGTCGACGACGAGCAGTTCAAGACGAAGCTGGCTCTCGACCTGAGGTCGAAGGGGGGCGCCGACGTCGTGGCGATCGACGGCATCTGGGTCGGCGAGTTCGTCCAGGCCGGCTATCTCAAGCCGCTGTCGGCGGTCGCCGGCGCGCAGGCCGACGCGTGGGACGGCTGGTCGCAGATCCCCGAGGCCGTGCAGGGCCTGGGCACGTTCGAGGGCAAGCGGTACGGCATACCGATCGGCACCGACGGGCGCGTCCTCTACTTCAACAAGAAGCTCTTCGCCCGCGCCGGCCTGCCCAGCGACTGGCAGCCCAGGAGCTGGCAGGACATCCTCGACGCCGGAGCCAAACTGAAGGCGCTGCCCGGCGTCACCCCGATCCAGATCAACGCAGGCACGGCGATGGGTGAGGCGACCACCATGCAGGGCGCGCTGCCGCTGCTCGTCGGCGCCGGCGGCGAGATCTACGCCGATGGCAAGTGGGCCGGCGCGAGCCCGCCGGTCAAGGACATGCTCGACTTCTACGCGAAGGTCTACGGCGGCGGCCTCGGCGACCCGAAACTGCAGCAGGAGGCGAAGGGGCGCGACAAGTCGTTCCAGGAGTTCGCCGCCGGCAAGATCGGCGTCCTCGGCGAGGGCGACTACTTCTGGCGTGCTGTCGTCCACCCCAGGGACGGCATCGCGAAGATGGCCGACCGGGACCAGGCGGTCGGTTACGCGCTGATCCCGGCCAGGCAGCCGGGTGGCGGAATCCGCGGCCAGGACTTCGTCAGCATGTCGGGTGGCAGCGTCCGGGTGCTCAACCCCAACTCCACGTACCCGTCGCAGGCGTTCGAACTGCTCGCGTTCATGCACTCGGCCGACGCGGTCAAGGCCGAACTCGGCGGCACCCCGCGGATCACGGCCCGGACCGACGTCAACGAGGAGGTCCTCGCCAGCGACCCGATGCTGAGCTTCGTGGCGGAAAAGGTCCTCCCGCTCACCGCGTACCGACCGGCGGTCGCGGTCTACCCGCAGGTGTCGGTCGCGCTGCAGGAGGCGACCGCCGCCGCGGCGTCGGGCAAGAGACCGGACGAGGCGGCGGTGGCATACCAGAAGAAGGTCGAAGGGCTCGTCGGTGGTCCAGGTAACGTCTCGTCCTGACGGGGCGGCCGAGGGGGCGCGCCCACCGGGGGCGCCGCCGGCCACCGACGCGGCGGGGTTGGGGCGGGCCCGGGCGACCGGCTTTCTCGTGCCGAGCATGGTCCTCGTCGCCCTCTTCCTCGTGGTGCCGGCGGCCTGGACCATCTACCTGGGCATCACCAACTACCGACTCACCGGCTTGGCCGCGGCCAACCCGCAGATCGTCGGTCTCGACAACTACACCGCGGCCCTGGGCGACGAGCGGTTCCGCGCCTCGCTGATGCTGACCCTGCAGTTCGTCCTCGGCTCGGCGGTCATCGGCCAGGCCGGCCTCGGCTTCGCCATCGCCTTCGCGCTACGCGAGCGACGGGGGCCGGTACGTCGCGCCGTCGAGACATTCGTCCTGCTGGCGTGGATCCTGCCCAGCTCGGTCGTCGCCTTCCTCTGGATCGCGCTGCTCGACCGCGACGCCGGCACCCTCAACGCGCTGCTCGGGATACCCGGCACGGCCTGGCTGCTCGACTACCCGATGCTCTCGATCATCCTCTTCAACACCTGGCGCGGCACCGCATTCTCGATGATGCTCTACGGGGCCGCGCTGGAGAACGTGCCACCGTCGCATCTGGAGACCGCCCGGCTGGCGGGCGCGTCCACCTGGCAACAGCTGCGCGACGTGGTGTTCCCGCGCATCCGCGGCCACGTGCTGACCAACCTGTTGCTCATCAGCCTGTGGACCTTCAACGACTTCACGCCGTTCCTGATCACCGCCGGCGGCCCGGAGCAGCGGTCGGAGATCCTGCCCGTCTACGTCTACAAGCTGGCACTCTCCGGTGGTGAACTCGGCTTCGGCGCGGCGATCTCGCTCGTCATGTTGCTGATCAACCTGGTCATCGCGCTGGTCTACCTGCGCACGTTGGGCCGGCGGAAGGAGCGGGTGTGAGCACGGCAGCGACGCCGGGCGCGGCGTCCCGCACGGTACGCCGGGCTCTCGCCCGGGTCGGGCGCTACACCTTCGTCTCCGTCGTGCTCGGCTTCTTCGCGCTGCCGCTGCTGTGGCTGGCCAGCGCGCCGTTCGACAGCACACCGACGATCACCACGTCGCTGCCGCAGTTCACCCTCGACAACTTCCGGGCCCTGCTCGACAACCCGTACGCGTTGTCCTCGCTGCTCAACTCGGTCTACCTGGCGGGCGGCACGGCGATCCTGGTGGTGACGTTCGCGGCGCTGGCGGCGTACGCGCTGAGCCGGGTGCGCGTGCCCGGCCGCGACGCCCTGCTCTACGGGCTGCTGCTGCTGTCGTCGATCGTGACCGGCACGGCGACCATGGTGCCGCTCTTCGAGCTCGCCTTCCGGCTCAACCTCATCGACTCGCGGCTCGGCGTGATCCTGATCCTCACCGGTGGCCTGCTGCCGGCGGCGATCTTCATCCTCAAGGACTTCATGGACTCGACCCCGACGTCGTACGAGGAATCCGCCCGGGTCTTCGGCGCGACCCCGCTGCAGATCATGCGGCACATCGTCGTGCCGGTCGTGCGACCGGGCCTCGCCACGGTCGCGGTCTGGGCGGTGGCCAACGTGTGGGGCAACTTCCTCGTGCCCTTCCTGCTGTTGCGTGGTCCGGACAAGGCGCCCGCGGCCGTGATCATGTACACCCTCTACACCGAGGGCGGCCAGGCCAATCTCGCCCTGCTCTCGACGTTCTCGCTGCTCTATTCGTTGCCGGTCGTGCTCATGTTCGTCTTCGTCAGCAGCCGGTACGGCTTCCGCTTCCACGGAGGGATCAAACGCTGATGTCCGCGATCACGATGCGCGAACTGACGAAGGTCTATCCCGGCGGGGTACGTGCCCTGGACTCCCTCGACCTCGAGATCGCCGACGGCGAGTTCTTCGCCCTGCTCGGCCCGTCCGGCTGCGGCAAGACCACCCTGCTGCGCACCATCGCCGGGCTGGAGATCGCCTCCGGCGGCGCGGTGCGGATCGGTGACCGCGACGTGACCAACCTGCCGCCGGGCCAGCGGGACGTGGCGATGGTCTTCCAGGACTACGCCCTGTTTCCGCACATGACCGTGCAGGAGAACATCGCCTATCCCCTGCGGATCAAGAAATTGAGCCGGACGGTCCGGCAGGGCAAGGCCGCGCAGACAGCGGCCGCGCTGGGGCTGAGTGAGTTGCTGGGGCGCCGACCGGCCCAGTTGTCCGGCGGCCAGCAGCAGCGGGTCGCGCTGGCCCGGGCGATGGCCTGTCACCCGCAGGTCTTCCTCCTCGACGAACCGTTGTCCAACCTCGACGCGCGGCTGCGGCTGGAGGCCCGGACGTTCCTCAAGCGGCTGCAACGCGAGCTGGGGGTCACCACCGTCTTCGTCACCCACGATCAGGCCGAGGCGCTCGCGCTCGCCGACCGGATGGCCGTGATGGAGGGCGGGCGGATCCGGCAGGTCGGTACGCCGACGGAGGTGTTCCGCCAGCCGGCCAACACGTTCGTCGCCGGCTTCATCGGCTCGACCCCGATGAACCTCGTCGAGGCGCGCGTGCACGACGGCGAGGTGGCCGTGGCGGGTGCGCGGCTGCCGCTGCCCGACGAGGCGCGCGGCCACGTGCCGGACGGGGTGGCGGTCGTCTACGGGGTGCGCCCCGAGTATCTCGACTACTCGGCGGAGCCCGTGCCGCACGCGTTGACCGGCCAGGTCGTCGTGGTCGAGAACCTGGGCAGCTTCTCGCTCGTCTCACTGGACATCGACGCCGGCTCCGAGGGCAACGCGGCCCCCGGCGCGGACGTCGGGGAGGGTGCCGGCGGAGGGCGGGCGAGCCTGCAGGTGGTGGTGCCGGAAGGGCGGGAACCGGCGCCCGGCGACACCGGGTGGGTGGTGCCGCGGCCGGGCCGTTCGTTGCTCTACCGCGACGGAGAGCTGGTGACCGCGTCGGTGGCGCAGCCCGTCACCACCGGGAGGTGACTCATGGTCGTGCACCGGGGCAGGTGGACGCTGGAGGACCGGGCCCGGCACGTCGTGCAAGCCCTCCCGGTGACCGTGGCCGCCGGGACGGCCGCGCTGACCGTCGAGCTGGAGTATCCACGGGAGGCCGGCGTCCTGGACCTCGGCTGCGCCGGACCGGCCGGCTTCCGCGGGTGGTCGGGGGGCGCGCGGCACCACTACACCGTCACCGCCGACTGGGCCACCCCGGGCTACCTCCCGGGTGAACTGGAGCCGGGCGAGTGGCAGGTGCTCCTCGGACTGCACCGCATCCCGCCGGACGGGCTCGACTTCGCGGTGACGGCCACGACCCGCACCGACCTCCCACCGCGTCCGCCGCCGGTGGCGTCACCGCCCCGCCCGGACCGGCCGCCGCGGCGTGCCGTGCCCGACGTCGACGGGCTGCGGTGGCTCGCCGGCGACCTGCACGCGCACACCGTGCACAGCGACGGCGTGAGCACGGTGCCCGAACTCGCCGCGCTCGCCGCGGCCCGCGGGCTCGACTTCCTCGCGGTCACCGACCACAACACGGTCAGCCACCACCCGGAGCTGCCGGCGACCTCCGCGGCGTACGGGATCGCGCTCCTGCCGGGGCAGGAGGTGACCACCGACCGGGGGCACGCCAACGTGATCGGCCCGGTCGGCTGGGTCGACTTCCGGCGACCACCCGACGAATGGCTGGCCACCGCGGACCGGGACGGCGGTCTGATGTCGATCAACCACCCGCTCGCCGCGGACTGCGCGTGGCGTCAGCCGCTGGGAACCCGTACCCGGTTGGTGGAGGTGTGGCACTCCGGATGGTGGGACCGGACCTGGGGGGCACCGCTGGCCTGGACGCGGGCGTGGCGCCCCGATGTGGTCGCGGTGGGCGGCAGCGACTTCCACCGCCCCGGCGACGACGCCCTGCCCGGCGCGCCGACGACGTGGGTGCTGACCGACGGCGACTGGTCGCGGGACGGTCGGTCGCGCGCGGAGCACGCCGGCGACGCCCCGGGCTCGGCCGTGCTGGACGGGCTGCGCGCCGGGCGTACCGCGGTCTCGGCCGGACCGGACGCTCCCCTGCTGCTGCGGCTGGGTGACGAATTGCTCGCTCTCGACGCCGACGGCGCGCTGCTCGGCTATCCCGACGGCACGCACCGGGTGGTCCGCGGCGACCGTTGCCGACTGCCGGCCGGCGATGGCCTGCACGTCCTGGAGTCGCACCGGATGGAGGTGATCGCGCTATGCGGCTGACCGAGCGCACCCGGGTGGCCGGCGCGCCGGTCAACTTCGGCATCTACCAGCCGACCGCCGCGCTCATCGGCCCGGCCGAACTGCTCGCGGCGCTGGCCGACGCGGGCTACGCGGGCGTCGACTCGGGGCCGATCGGCTTCCTCGGCACCGGATCGCGGCTGACGCGGCGGCTGCGCGAGACCGGGATCGGGCTCGCCGGCGGGTGGATCGACCTGCGCTTCGCCGATCCGGACGGGTTCGTCGCCGACCTGGCGCAGCTCGACGCGGCGCTCGACGTCTTCGCCGCGGCGCCGGTCGACGATCCGCGGTTCCCGCCGCGCCCGACCCTGGCCTGCCCGGGCAACCCGGCCCGGGCCGCCCGGCCCGGTACACCGGTCGATCCGGCGCTGGCGCTGCCCGCGGGGGCCTGGCCGGGCTTCGCGGCCCGGGTGCAGCAGGCCGCCGACCGGTGCCGGGCGCGTGGCCTGGAGCCGGTGTTCCACTACCACCTCGGCACGGACGTGGAGACGGCGGACGAGACGGACCGGCTGCTCGAACTCACCGACGTCGCGGTGTGCCTGGACACCGGGCACCTGTTGCTGGCCGGCGGCCACCCGGTCGCGGCGGTGCACCGATGGGGCGCGCGGATCCGGCAGGTGCACCTGAAGGACGCGGACCTGGCCGTGCACGCCCGGGTCCGGGCGGCCGGTGGCGACCTGTCCGACGTGGTCGTCGCTGGCGGCTTCTGCCCGCTGGGCACGGGTGACCTCGACCTTGCCGGGGTGCTCGCCGGCCTCGACGAGATCGGCTACACCGGCTGGCTCGTGATCGAGCAGGACGCGCCCGCGCGCGGGCAGGATCTCGACCGGATCCTCGCCGACCAGCGCGCCAACCGGCGACGGCTGGACGAGCTGATCCGATGACGGCGCACGGTGAGCGGATCAGAATCGCGGTGGCCGGCCTCGGCGTGATCGCCCGTACGGTGCATCTGCCGCTGCTGCAGCGGCGCGCGGACCTCTTCGACCTGGTGGCGCTCTGCGACCTCTCCCCCTCGCGGGTCGCCGAACTCGGCGCGCGGTACGGCGTCGAGCCGACCCAGCGGCACACCGACGCCGCCACGATGCTCGCCCGCGGCGGGTTCGACGCGGTGCTGCTGTCGACCTCCGGCCCGCACGGCGAGCTCGCCGCCCTGGCGCTCACCGCGGGCGTACCGGTGCTGTGCGAGAAACCGCTGGCCTACACGCGTGCCGAAGCGGCGCGGCTCACCGAGTTGACCGCCGGGTCGCCGCGGTTGATGGTCGGCTACATGAAGCAGTACGATCCGGCCGTCGCCGAGGCGGGACGACTGCTGGACGAGATCGGCGGAGCGGCCCAGGTCCACGCGGTCGAGGTGACGGTCCTGCACGCCGGGGGTGCCACGCAGTTGGCGTTCGCGAATCTGCCCCCCGATCCGCGCGACGTGCCGCCGGAGTGGGCGACGCGGCTGCGGGCGGCCGAGGACCGACTGCTGGACGCGGCGGTGGGCGACGACGCCGTGGCGCGCACCCTCTACCGCATCATGGTCAACAGCGTCTGCCACGACCTGTCCCTGCTACGGCTGTTCACCGGCGCGCCGGCGACGGTGGACCACGTCGCCACCTGGCCCGCCGCAGCGGACGCCCGGGTCGAGCCCTCCGTCGAGCTCAGCGGGCGGTTGCCCGGCGGCGCCCGCTACGGCGTCCGGTGGTTCAACCTGCCCGACTATCCCGCCTACCGTGAGACGGTGACGCTGCACCACGCCCGCGGCTCCCTTGAGCTGGTGTTCCCCTCGCCCTATCTGCTCAACGCGCCGACCACGCTGACCGCGGTCGACGGGCACGGCGGCGGCGAGCGGCGGAGCGCGTTCCGGTCGGTGGCGGAGGCGTTCGAGCGGCAACTGCTCGCCTTCCACGCGATGGTCACCGCGGGGACGCCGCCGCTGAGCGGTATCGCGGAAGGCCTCGCGGACGTGGTCACGAGCCAACAGGTGGTACGCCGGTTCGGGGAGCTGACCGGAACGGCGATCGGCGGAGAGGCGGCGTGCTGATGGACACCGAGATCATCGTGGTACCGCACACGCACTGGGACCGGGAGTGGTACGAGCCGTTCCAGCGGTTCCGGCTGCGGCTGGTGGCGCTCCTCGACGAGGTGTTCGAGCGGATGGAGGACGATCCGCGCCAGCGCTTCACCCTCGACGGGCAACTCGCCGCGGTGGAGGACTATCTGGAGGTCCGCCCGGAGCGGCGGGAGCAGATCGCCGCGCTGGTGCGCGCCGGGCGTCTCGCCGTGGGCCCGTGGCAGATCCTGCTCGACGAGTTTCTCTGCTCGGGGGAGAACATCGTCCGCAATCTTGAGCGGGGCCTCGCCGGCAGCACGGCGCTCGGCGGCGCGATGCCGGTCGGCTACCTGCCCGACATGTTCGGTCACGTCGCGCAGATGCCGCAGATCCTGGCCGGTGCGGGGCTGGCGCACGCCTGCGTGTGGCGCGGCGTACCCGATCGGATCCGCTACCACGCGTTCGCCTGGGAGGCCCCGGACGGCACGGCGATCCGCACCGAATACCTGCCCGGCGGGTACGGCAACGCGGCCGGCCTGATGGACGACGCGGCGCTCGTCACCCGGCGCGCGACCGACCTGGTCGCGCGGTTGCGCGCCTGGCGGCCGGATCTCCCGCAGGACCCGATGCTCGCCATGTACGGGGCGGATCACGCCGCACCCGCCCCGGACGCGCCCGACCTTCTCGCCGCCGCGGGCGCCGCCGGCGTCCAGTTACGACTCGGCACGCTGTCCGAGTACTTCGTCACCCAGCCGGCCACCGTGGAGGGGCTGCCGGCCGTGCGCGGGGAACTGCGCTCGCACGCGCGGGCCAACATCCTGCCCGGCGTGATCTCCGTACGCGGCCATCTGAAGCAGGCGATGGGCCGCGCGGAGCGCCGGGTCGAGCGGTACGCCGAACCCCTCGCCGCGCTGTGGCATGACCCGTCCGTGCAGCGTTTTCTCGACATGGCATGGACCCGCCTGATCGACGCCAGCTGCCACGACTCGGTGACCGGGTGCGGCTGCGACGAGACGGCCCAGCATGTGGCCGCGCGCCTCGCCGAGGCCGACGAGCTCGGGCGGGCGGTCTGCGACCTGGTCGGCGCGCGGCTGGCGGCGACGGTGCCCCGCGATGGTTACCTGGTGTTCAACCCCACGCCCGCGCCCCGGACGGCCCTGGTGCGGCTCGACGTTGAACTGCCGCCCGGCGCCGTGGCCGTGGGGCTGACGGATTCCGCCGGCCGGACCACCATGGCGCAGCTGCTCGACCGGGCGCCGACGCTGCTCGCCGACGATCTGGTGCCGGCGGTCGAGCTGCCGGCCGTCCTCGGCCGCGTGCACGGCCGGGAGCTCTACGGGCAGGAGATCACCGCCTGGTCGGTGTCGGCCGCGGACGCCACGCTCACCTTCGGGGTGGCCCGGCACGGCGACCCCGCCTTCGACCTGGAGGACGTGCGGATCGCGCTCGCCGACGCCGCGGGCACGGATCCGTGGCGGGTGCGCATCGGGGCCGCCCCGCGCGTGACCGTCGCCGCCCTCGTCGACGTACCCGCGCTCGGCCACGCCGGCGTGCGACCTGTGCCGCTGCCGTCACCGGACCAGGTGACGCCCGACCACCCCGACGGCTCCGGAGCCGCGGCACGCGCCACCGACGGCCGGACGCTCGACAACGGCCTGCTGCGGGTGGAGGTCGCGGAAGACGGCACGCTGCGACTGTCCACCCCCGACGGTCTGACGGCCACCGGCGTGGGTCGCCTCGTCGACGGGGGCGACGTGGGCGACAGCTACAACTACGCCCCGCCCGCCGCCGACGGGCTCATCGACAGGCCGCACGCGGTGCGTACCGTCGTCGTGCACGACGGGCCCGTGGTCGCCGTCCTCCAGGTGGTCCGGGACTACCGGTGGCCGGCGGCGGCCGACATCGACGCCGGCTCCCGCTCGGTCACGACCGAGGCCGTCACCGTCGCCACGCGGGTCGAGCTGCGGGCCGGAGAACGCTTCGCCCGCCTCCGGATCGAGTTCGACAACCGGTGCGACGACCATCGGCTGCGCCTGCACCTGCCGCTGCCGTGCCCGGCCCGGTCCTCCTACGCGGAGGGGCAGTTCGCGGTCGTCGAGCGCGGCCTGACCGCAGAGGGAGGCGGCGGGGAGACGCCACTGCCGACGTTTCCCGCGTCGGGGTTCGTGGCGGCGGGCGACCGGGACGGGTCGCTCGCGGTGCTGCTGACCCAGCCGACCGAGTACGAGCTGGTCGACGAGGGACGGGAGTTGGCCGTCACGCTGCTGCGGTCGATCGGGATGCTGTCCCGCAACCGGCACGCCCTGCGCGACGAGCCCGCCGGCCCCCAACTGCCGACGCCGCGGGCGCAGTGTCGCGGTGACCGCAGCGTCGACCTCGCCGTGCTGCCGTTCCGGGGCGCGTGGCACGCGGCCGGGGTGATCGAGGCGACCGAGGCGTACCGGCACGAGCTGCTCGGCTTCCCCGGCACGGCCGATGCCTCCGCGGCGCTGCCGCCGCCGGTGACGGGGCTGACGGTCGACGGACGCGGCGTCATTCTGACCAGCCTGCGCGACCGTGGCGGGCGGGCGGAGCTGCGGGTGGTGGCGGAAACTCCGGCCGCGACCGCGGCCGTGATCCGCGCCGGTCGGGGCATACGGGAAGCGTGGCGGGCGGACCTGCTCGGCCGACCCGGCGACCGGCTGACGGTCGACGACGACGGGGCGGTCCGCCTACCGCTGCGCGCCTGGGAGATCGCCACCGTCCAGCTCGACATGGCCGAGCCCGCCTGACGCAAGCTCAGCGCGGGGCCACGGGCCGGTCGTGGTCGCAACGGCGCGGCGCGGCTGGTGGGCGAGGGGTTACCGGCGCCTGAGCCGGGCGTCGCGGGCGGTGTTTGGCCGCGACGGGCGACCTGTACCGGGCGTCACCGATGGCATTACGTTGTTTGCAACCGTCGCAGGGGAGGCGCGATGTACCCCACGGTCGCGGAAGCCGTAGCGCTGCCGGTGATGCGGCGCGGCAGACCACGCGTCGTCGCCGGATCGGCCGGCATGCACGGCCCGGTCCGCTGGGTCCATGTGGCGGAGGTCGCCGACATCGCCCACCTGCTGCGCGGCGGCGAGCTCGTGCTGACCACCGGCATCGCGCTGCCGGACGAGGAAACGGCGCTCACGACGTACGTGGACGACCTGGCCGCGGTCGGCGCGGCGGGACTGGTGGTCGAGCTGGTGCGGCGCTGGAGCGACCACGTGCCGGACGCGCTCGTGGCGGCCGCGGAGCGACACCGGCTGCCACTGATCACGCTGGGCCGGGAGACGCGGTTCGTGTCGGTCACGGAGGCGGTCGTGGCGTTGATCGTCGACGCGCAGCTCGCCGAGTTGCGGGCGGCCGAGCAGGTGCACGAGACCTTCACCGCACTCACCGTGGCCGGGGCGGGGCCGGCCGAGGTGCTGCGCGAGGTGGCCAGGATATCCGGGCTACCGGTCGTCCTGGAGACGCTGGGGCAGGACGTGCTCGCGTACGACGCGGCCGGGCAGGATCCGATCGAGTTGCTGACCGACTGGGGCCAGCGATCCCGGTCCGTGGCGGTCTCCGAACGGACCGCCTACGACGAGGAATCGGGCTGGCTGATCACCGCGGTCGGCGCGCAGGGCGCCGATTGGGGGCGGCTGGTCCTGCTCTCGCCCGGTCCTCCCCCGCACCGGCACGTGGTGGTCGCGGAGCGGGCGGCGTCTGCGCTGGCGGTGCACCGGCTGGTGGCGCGTGATCGGGATAGTCTGGAGCGGCAGACGCACCGCATGTTGCTCGCGCAGCTGCTCGGTCAGGCGTTGCCCCCTCCCGATCTGCCCGCGCGCGCGGCGGCGTTGGGCGTCGCGCTGGAGCGCCGGCAACTGATCGGGGTGGCGATCCGGCCGGGAAGCATGACCCCGCGTGCCCCGGCGCTGGCCACGCAGGAGGTGCTGCGGGATCTCGCGGAGGCCACCGCGTTGGCCGCGCGGCGGGTGACCGTGCCGGCGCTGGTGGGCGTGGTGGACGACACGAGCGTGCGCGCGTTGTTGTCGGTGCCGGCCCAGGCGGCGGTCGACGCGGTCGTGCGTCGGTTGGCCAGGGAGGTGCACCACTCCGCCGCCGGTCCGGTCGTGGTGGCGGTCGGCACGACGGTGTCACACGCGTCGGAGGTGCGGCGCAGTCTGGGCGAGGCCGCGCACGTGGCGGGCGCGGCTCTGCGTTCCCCCGGCACCCAGCTCTACCACCGCCTGGATGACGTGCGACTGCGCGGTCTGCTGCACCTGCTGCGCGAGGACGAGCGGGTACGGGCATTCGCGCACCGTGAGCTGGGACCGCTGCTGACGCGCGACGCCAGCCAGGGCAGCCGGCTCATGGAGCTGCTGCGCTGCTTCTGCGAGCAGGGCGGGAACAAGTCGGCGGCGGCCGCCGCGGCGCACCTGTCGCGCACGGCGTACTACCAGCAGCTGTCGCGGATCGCCCAGGTGCTCGGGGTGTCACTCGAGGACCCGGAGTCGGTCCTCTCGCTCTACGTCGCGCTCCTTGTGCGCGAACTCGACGAGGGCTGACGGCCGCCATCCGGCGATAGGGGCGCGAGTCCGTCCGCCCCCGTCATTGACAGGTCGGCTCGTCAATGCCGCGCACATAGTGCACGCCGGGCAGCTCAAGCGTGGGCACTTTGCCACTGCCGTCAGGACCCGGCGACACCCAGGATTCCGAGATGGACGTCCAGTCGAACCGCCCCCACCCGCAGCGCGCGAGCCGGTTGTTCGACCGCTATTGCGGCAGCGTGACAGGGATGTGACCGATGGCCGTTGAACCCCTGCCCCCCACCGAAGCCACCGCGGTCCCACCGGGCACGCAGATCACCCATCCGGATGGCCGGGTCGAACTACGCGACTTCTCCACGATCGCCGACAGCCCGTACTTCAACGACGAGCTCGCCCCCGTGCCGATCGAGAAGCGCACCTGGACCACGTACAACTTCGCGGCGCTGTGGATCGGCATGGCGCACAACATTCCCAGCTATCTCCTCGCCGCCGGGCTCATCCAGATCGGGATGAACTGGGTACAGGCGTTGCTCACGATCACACTGGGCAATCTGCTCGTCCTCGTCCCGATGTTGTTGAACAGCCACGCGGGCACGAAGTACGGCATCCCCTTCCCCGTCTTCGCCCGCGCGTTCTACGGAGTGCGCGGCGCCAACCTCGCGGCGCTGCTGCGCGCGTTCATCGCCTGCGGATGGTTCGGCATCCAGACCTGGATCGGCGGCGAGGCGATCTACGCCATCACCGGCAAGCTCCTGGGGTCCTGGTGGCTCACCGCGCCGACGGTCATGGACTACCCGTGGACGCTGTGGGCCTCGTTCTTCCTCTTCTGGGTGATCGAGATGGCGATCATCTGGCGCGGCATGGACACGCTGCGGCGGTTCGAGAACTGGGCGGCGCCGTTCGTCATCGTGGTCGCGGTGGCCCTGCTGATCTGGGTGATGGTGAACGCGGGTGGGCTCGGCCCGATCCTGTCGCAGCCGTCCAAGCTGGGCTGGGGGGTCGAGTTCTGGAAGGTGTTCGCGCCGTCGCTGATGGCGATGATCGCATTCTGGGCGACCCTCTCGCTGAACATGCCGGACTTCACCCGCTTCGGCGGCAGCCAGCGACAGCAGGCGTACGGCCAGGTCCTCGGCCTACCCACCACGATGTCCTTCTTCGCCGTCCTCTCCATCCTGATCACCTCCGGTACGGCCGTGATCTACGGCGAGGCGATCTGGGATCCCATCCAGCTGGCGGCCAAGTTCGACAACCCGGTCGTTGTCGCCCTCGGCCTCTTCACGGTCGTGGTGGCAACCCTGTCGGTGAACGTCGCGGCGAACACCGTCAGCCCGTCCTACGACTTCTCCAACGCGCTGCCCCGGCTGGTCAGCTTCCGCACCGGCGGCCTGATCACCGGTGTGCTCGGCATCCTCATCCAGCCGTGGCGACTGGTGCAGGACCCCGACATCTACATCTTCGTCTGGCTCGGGTTCTACGGCGGCCTGCTCGGCGCCGTCGCCGGCGTACTCATCGCGGGCTACTGGGTCCGCGACCGCACCAGCATCCAGTTGCCGGCCCTCTACCGCCCCGACGGCAGGTACTGGTCCTCCGGCGGCTGGAACTGGGCGGCCGTCATCGCCACCGTCGTCGGCGCGGTGCTCGCGGTCGGTGGCGGCTACTCCGCGCCGGGCAGGGGACCGTTCCCCTCCGACGGACTCATCCCGTTCCTCAAGCCGCTCTACGACTACAGCTGGGTGGCCGGTCTGGTCGGCGCGTTCCTCGTCTACCTGGCGCTGTCGCTACCGCGTACCGCCCGACCCGAGGGGGAGAACCGATGAGCACCATCATCCGAGCCGGCCTGGTGCAGCAGAAGTGGACCGGCGACAAGGATTCCATGATCGCCAACGCGGTCGAGGCCATCCGCGGCGCCGCGTCACAGGGAGCCCAGGTGGTGTGCCTGCAGGAGTTGTTCTACGGCCCGTACTTCTGCCAGGTGCAGGACGCGGACTACTACTCGTACACGGAAGGGATTCCGGACGGACCGACGACGGCGCTGATGCGCGAGGTCGCCGAGCAGCACGGCGTGGTCCTGATCGTGCCGATGTACGAGCAGGAGCAACCGGGCGTCTACTTCAACACCGCCGCGGTCATCGACGCCGACGGCAGCTACCTCGGCAAGTACCGCAAGAACCACATCCCGCAGGTGAAGGGGTTCTGGGAGAAGTTCTACTTCAAGCCGGGAAACCTCGGCTACCCGGTCTTCGACACCGCGGTCGGCCGCATCGGCGTCTACATCTGCTACGAGCGGCACTTCCCGGAGGGCTGGCGCGAACTCGGGCTGGCCGGGGCAGGGATCGTGTTCAACCCGTCCGCCACGAGCCGCAGCCTGTCGCATTACCTGTGGCGCCTGGAGCAGCCGGCCGCCGCGGTCGCCAACGAGTACTACGTCGGCGCGATCAACCGGGTCGGCGTGGAACCGTTGGGCGAGAACGACTTCTACGGCCAGTCCTACTTCGTCGACCCGCGCGGGCAGTTGGTCGGCGATGCGGCGTCGGACACCGAGGAGGAGGTCGTCGTCCGCGATCTCGACATGGACGCGCTGGCCGAGGTCCGCAACCTGTGGGCGTTCTACCGCGACCGTCGGCCGGACACCTACGGATCGCTGGTGCAGCCGTGAGCATCGTCATCCGCAACGGAACGGTCGTCAACGCCACCGGGGCGTACCCGGCGGACGTGCTGGTCGAGGGCGAGCGGATCGCCGCGCTCGCCGCACCCGACTCGGGCCTGGCCCAGCAGTGGGTATCGGGCGCGGAGCGCGTGATCGACGCCGCCGGGAAGTACGTGGTGCCGGGTGGCATCGACGGCCACACCCACATGGAGATGCCGTTCGGCGGCACCTTCTCCGCGGACACGTTCTCCACCGGAACGATCGCGGCGGCCTGGGGCGGCACCACCACGATCATCGACTTCGCCGTGCAGGCCAAGGAAAACTCGCTGCTGTCGGCCCTGGACACGTGGCACAGCAAGGCGGACGGCAACTGCGCGATCGACTACGGGTTCCACATGATCGTGTCGGACGTCAACGACACGTCGCTCAAGGAGATGGAGTCCTGCATCGACGCGGGCGTCAACACGTTCAAGATGTTCATGGCGTACCCGGGGGTCTTCTACGCGACCGACGGGGAGATCCTGCGGGCGATGCAGAAGGCGCGGGAGACCGGATCGATGATCATGATGCACGCCGAGAACGGCATCGCCATCGACCAACTCGTCGCGCAGGCGCTCGCCGCCGAGCGCACCGACCCGGTGCAGCACGGGCTCACCAGGCCACCCGAGTTGGAGGGTGAGGCGACCTCGCGGGCGATCACCCTGGCCAAGGTCACCGGCGCGCCGCTCTACATCGTGCACCTCTCCGCCGCGCACGCGCTGGACGCGGTGACGCGGGCCCGGGACACCGGGCAGAACGTGTTCGCCGAGACCTGCCCGCAATACCTCTTCCTGTCGTTGGAGGATCTGGCGAAGCCCGACTTCGAGGGCGCGAAGTACGTCGCCTCTCCCCCGTTGCGGCCCCGGGAGCACCAGGCGGAGCTGTGGCGGGGCCTGCGCACCAACGACCTGTCGCTGGTCTCGACCGACCACTGCCCGTTCTGCTTCAAGGACCAGAAGGAGCTCGGCCGGGGGGACTTCTCGAAGATCCCGAACGGGATGCCGGGCGTGGAGCACCGGATGGACCTGCTGTACCAGGGCGTGGTGCGGGGCGAGATCACCCTCTCGCGCTGGGTCGAGATCAGCTCCACCACGCCCGCGAGGATGTTCGGCCTCTATCCCCGCAAGGGCGTGATCGCTCCCGGCGCGGACGCCGACATCACGGTGTACGACCCGACCGCGCGGCAGACCATCTCGGCCAGCAGCCACCACATGAACGTGGACTATTCCGCGTACGAGGGGATGGAGTTGACCG
This sequence comes from Micromonospora sp. NPDC049679, assembly GCF_040659735.1. Classification (NCBI taxonomy): domain Bacteria; kingdom Bacillati; phylum Actinomycetota; class Actinomycetes; order Micromonosporales; family Micromonosporaceae; genus Micromonospora; species Micromonospora sp. NPDC049679. The sequence goes on along the minus strand of NZ_JBFANZ010000011.1, from coordinate 125,313 downwards.
GCACGGTGGCCACCGTGCTGTCCCGCGGTCGGATCGTGGTCGACGACAACGCCTTCCACGGCGCGGCCGGGCACGGCAGATTCCTGAAACGCGACCTCAGTCAATACCTGGTCTGACAAGGAGGAGCCGTGGACTTCGGTGTCGTACTGCAGACCGACCCGCCCGCCCGTGACGTCGTCGCCGGCCTCACCGCGGCCGAGGAGAGCGGGTTCCGCTACGGATGGACGTTCGACTCCTGTGTGCTGTGGCAGGAGCCGTTCGTCATCTACTCGCAGGTCCTCGCCGCGACCAGGGACCTGATCGTCGGGCCGATGGTGACCAACCCGAGCACCCGCGACTGGTCGGTCACCGCGTCGCTCTTCGCCACCCTCAACGACATGTTCGGCAACCGCACGGTCTGCGGGATCGGCCGCGGCGACTCCGCCCGCCGCGTCATCGGCCAGCCACCGGCGAGCCTGACGACGCTGAAGAAGGCCATGCGCGTGATCAAGGAACTGGCCGAGGGCCACGAGGTCGAGCACCACGGCACGCCGGTGCGCATCCCGTGGGTACGCGACGGCAAGCTGGAGATCTGGATGGCCGCGTACGGGCCGAAGGCGCTGCGGCTCGTCGGCGAGCAGGCCGACGGGTTCATTCTGCAGACCGCCGACCCGGACATCGCGCGCTGGACGATCGGCTCCGTCCGCGACGCGGCCACCTCGGCGGGACGTGATCCGGACTCGATCACCATGTGCGTGGCGGCCCCCGCCTACGTGGGCGCCGACCTCGCACACCAACGCGATCAACTTCGCTGGTTCGGCGGCATGGTCGGCAACCACGTGGCGGATCTGGTCGCCCGTTACGGCGACTCCGGGGTTGTGCCGAAGGCGCTGACCGACTACATCAAGGGCCGGGAGGGCTACGACTACGCGCACCACGGTCGCGCCGGCAACCCGTCCACCGACTTCGTGCCGGACGAGATCGTCGACCGGTTCTGCCTGCTCGGATCCGAGTCGGCGCACCTGGACCGGCTGCAGGAGCTCACCGAGATCGGGGTGACGAACTTCGCGCTCTACCTCATGCACGACGACAAGAAGAAGACCCTGGCCGCGTACGGCGACGCGGTGATTCCGCGCGTGTAGCCCGCCGACCGCCGTCGCGGCGCGCTGAACCGCCCACGGGCACCCGCCGCAGGTACGGTGGCGTGTGCACTCACGAGGGGAACCGGCCGTGGAGCTGACCGCGGCCGACGCGCTGGCGCTGCGGATGACGAGCCTGCTGCTCCGGCCCGGGCACGGTGGAGCGGAGCACCCGACCGACGTGGCGGGGGTCGTGGAGTGGTTCGGCGCCATGCAGGCGCAGGACCTGGCCAGCGCGATGTGGTCGCTCGGCGCTCGCCTCCCCGGCTTCACGGCGGTGGACGTGCACGCCGCGCTGGAGCGCCGCGAGGCCCTACGGACCTGGCCGATGCGCGGCACGGTGCACCTCGTCCCGCCGCGTGACGCGTACTGGATGCTCGAGGTCATGGGTGCCCGCGCCCTGGTCGGGGTCGAGAAACGGCGGACGTCGCTGGGCCTGACCGAGCAGGTCGCGCGTCGCGCCGTCGACGTGCTCGCCGCCGCGCTCGCGGGAGGTGGACGTCTCACCCGGGCGCAGTGCCTCGCGGAGCTGACCGTCGCCGGCATCGACTGCACCGGGCAACGCGGCTACCACCTGCTCTGGTACGCCAGCCAGCTCGGCGTCATCTGCATCGCCCCGCACGTCGACAACGAACAGACCTTCGTCCTGCTCGACGAGTGGGCGCCCGACCCGCGCCGGCCGGAGCGCGACGAGGCGCTCGCGGCGATCGCCGTGCGCTACTTCCGTAGCCACGGCCCCACCACCCGGCAGGACTTCGCCGGCTGGACGGGGCTCACCGCCGCGGACGCCAAGCGGGGCATCGCCGGCGCCGGCGACGACCTCACCCTGGTGAGGGTCGAGGGGAGCGAGATGCTCCTCGCTTCGGCGCTGCTCGACGCCGACCGCGCCGGGCCGCCCGCCGATGGCCCCGAGGAGCTGCGCGCCCTGCCCGGGTTCGACGAGTATCTGCTCGGGTTCAAGGACCGGTCGCTCATGCTCGACGCGGAACACAAGCAGGCGATCATCCCGGGCGGCAACGGGGTGTTCCAATCGACCATCGTGCGCGGCGGCCGGGTGATCGGGACGTGGAAGCGGTCAACGGGCCGAGCGCAGGTCACGGTCGACGTCCGGCCGCTGGTCCCCGTCGGCGACCCGGACCGGGCGCAGATCGAGGACGCGCTCCAGCCGTACGGACGCTTCATCGGGCAGCCCGTCCGGGTCCGGTGGCCCTGACACTCCACCACGCACCTCGGCAGGAGCCGACGGGGCGGGCCGAGGGCGCGGGCGGACAGCCCGGGCCGACCCGGAACGGATCAGCCGCTGCGGCGGGTGCCGTACTGGCGGGGACTCTGGACCGAACCCCGACCACCGATGCGCTGGCCCTGTCCATGGGGCTGAGGCTGCGAGCTGCCCTTGCCCTTCGCGCGTCGGGCCGCCCGGTTCTCGTAGACGGCGGGCTCGTCGGTCTCCGACCCGGCCCCGGACTCCGTCTCGGCGGGTGTGCCGGCGTCGTCAGCGGTGTTGTCCTGAGCGGGCCTCGGCTCCGGCATGTGCATCTCCCTGCATTGTTCGGGTGCCGTGCGGCGATCGCCTGCGCGGCGGACGCTGACCGGTCGATGCCGGCGTCGGCGCACTGACGGTATCGCAAGGCCAGGTCCGGCGGACGGATGACCCGTCAGGCGTGGCGCGCCCGACGGGCCAGCTCGCCGGGGCGGGTCTGGCCGCGCGGCGCGGCGACCGCGGCCTGCGCGTCCACGAGGCCCCATCCGTACACGGGCGTGTAGACCCGCGCGCGAGGCCGAGCGGCGTCCGGGCCGTGGACGTCAGCACGGAACATCGCCCCCGGCTCCCAGGCCGGCGTGGCGCAGAGCGGAGCGGCCTCGTTCCCGGCAGCGGCGATCACCGCCACGCCCTTCGAGCTCGCGTGCGCGATCGCCTGGGTGACATCGGCGACGAGCCCGGTGAGCGTCAACGCCTGCGCACCGGGGAGCGCGCCGAGGCTGAGGTTGACGACCTTGGCGCCCTGGTCGGCGAAGTACCGGATACCCGAGGCGATGTCGGCGAAGCTGCCGCTCCCCTTCTCCAACACCTTGATCGGCATGATCTTCGCGTCGGGGGCCACTCCGGCGATGCCGACACCGTTGCCGGTGGCGGCGGCCGCGATGCCCGCGACGTGGGTGCCGTGCACATCCTCGGGGTCGCCGGTGCCGTCCGGGCCGACGACGGGACGACCAGCCCCTTTCGCGTTAACTTCATTGAAAACATTGACACAACATTGGCGCTCGTGATGGATTCTCCATAGCCGTTCATGGATTGCGGGATAGCGCCCCAACCCCGGGGGCCGCGCCGCGGATAGAACGTCCACGGAATGGCCAGACGCGCCCTGACCTGCAGGTTCTCGGCATCCCGGCCGAATGCTGGCCAGGTCCCTCCACGCTCACTTCCTCTTCGTGACACCCCGGTCGTCCGCCGTTTTCCGCCGGCCGATCACCCCTAGTCGAGGAGAGTCGCCCGTGTGTGAAACCGACCATCTCCAACCTTCAGGCGTGAGCCGCCGCGACATGCTGGGACTTCTCGGCGCCGCCGGCGCCGCGATGGCCGTCGCCCCGATCCTGACGGCGGATCCGGCCATGGCTGCCGCGTCCGATCTCGCGCTCGACCCCAGGACACAACCGGCCGATCCCATCAACTACGAGCCGCCAGCGAAACTCGCCGTCGACTCACAGGCCAAGGACGCCGCCGTCGCGTGGATCGACCGGCACTCGGAGAGCATCGTCGGGTTGAACGACCGGATCTGGGAGTTCGCGGAGCCTTCGCTCGCGGAGTGGAACTCGTCATGGGCCGAAGCGCAGTACCTGCAGGCCAACGGCTTCACGATCGAGTGGGGGGCGGGCGGCATGCCGACCGCCTTCGTCGCCACGTTCAGCAACGGCACCGGGAAACCGGTGATCGGCTTCAGCGGAGAGTACGACGCGCTGCCGGGGCTGTCGCAGGAAAAAGGGAACGCCCAGCACTCCCCCCTGGTCTACAACCATGATCCGTACGCCCCCAGCTACGGGTTCGGCCACGGCTGTGGACACAACGCCCTCGGCGCCGCCGCGGCCGGCGCGGCGGCCGCCACGGCCGCGGCCATGAAGGCCCGCAACCTCGACGGCACCATCAAGTTCTTCGGCTCCACGGCCGAGGAGCAACTGGTGGGTAAGTCGGTGGCCGTCAAGGCCGGCGTCTACAAGGGCCTCGACGCCTTCGTCGACTGGCACCCGGCCAGCGGTAACAGCACCAGCTGGGGTTCGAGCAACGCCATGTACAGCCTCGCCTTCCACTTCCTCGGCACGGATGGTCACGGTGGCTCACCGCTGGCGACCCGGCCAACGCAGGACGCGGTGTCGGCCATGTCCATGCTGACGGAATACCTGCGGGAGAGCGACCAGGCGCCTACGGCCCGGGTCCACTACGCGCTGCGACAGACCGGTCAGGCGCCGAACGTCTTTCCCACGCTCTCGAGCATCTGGTACTTCGCCCGCGAAGGCAGCCCGACCCGGGCCAAGATCCTGATGGACAAGATCATCAAATGCGCCGAGGCGGCCGCCATGGCCACGGGCACCCGCATGGAAAACCGGATGATGGCCGGCGTGTGGAACATGCTCGGCAACAAGCGCGGCGCGGAGCTGATGCACGCCAACATGACGCAGGTGGGGGCCCCGAAGTTCTCGGCGGGTGACCAGGCGTTCGGCAGGGCGCTGCAGCGGTCCAACGGGACGAAGGAGACCGGGTTCGCCGACACGATCAGCGAGTTGCGGCCACCGGCGGCGGTGTTCATGGGCGGGGGCTCCACCGACGTCGCCGACATCAGCTGGCAGGTGCCGACGATCTCCATGGGCACCGCGCACCAGCCCGGCGGCACCAAGAACCACTCGTGGCACCACACGGCCACGGCTGCGGCCAACGCCGGTCACGTGGCCATGGTGATGGCCGCGAAGTACCTCGCCGCCACCACCGTCGACCTGCTGACCCAGCCGAAGATGGTCGCGGAGATGAACGAGGAGTTCGACCGCCGCACCGCGAAAATCAGGTGGAAGAGCATGCTCCCCGACAACTACCAACTGCCGCTGTACGAGCCACCGAGGTGGTTCCTGGAGCGGACGCGGCAAACCTGGCCGCCGCGGGGTGTCAAGTGGCCACCACGGCGGATCGTGTCGACCGAGACCGCCCCCGATCTCGGGCCGGAGCTGCCGCCAGAGAACCTGCCCCCGCTGGAATAGCCGCCACCACCAGCACGGTTTCGTCCCGCACCCTGATGGACGGGGTGCGGGACGAATGACGGGGTCGCCGGTCAGGGCTGGTCGCCCACGCGCGGAGTCTGCGGAGTGTTCGACGGACGCAGGACCTGGGTGGCTTCCGGATCCGCCGTGTCGGGCTCGGTCGGCGGCTGTCCCGGCGCGTCCGCCGGCGATTGCGGATCCGCGTACGCCTGCTGGGCGGGCTGGTCGCCCACCTGCCGCGACTGCGCGACGGTCGAGGGACGCAGCACCTGGGTGGCTTCCGGGTCGGCCACGTCGGGCTGGGCCGAGGGTTGCCCCTGCGGGTACGCCGACGACTGCGGCTCCGTCGGCACGTGCTGACTCGGCACCCACGTCTGCTGGTTGGCCCGCTGCTCGTCGGCGTACGCCTTGGCGTGCTCGGCGACCCGCGACGACTCCGCCGCCGCCCGCTCCAGCCACACCTCCCAGCGGGCCTGCATCGGCCGCACCAGCCCGCCGCCGACCCCCACGATCAGGATGCCACCCACGGTGGCCAGCACGGCGATCAACACCGGAGTGGTCACCGTCGTGGCGATACCGACCTGGTTGAGCGCGGCGATCACGCCGAGACCGAGGATGAACACCGAGGCGACGTTCGCCAGCAGCCGCCCGTAGGACAGACCGCCGAGGGCGGTGGCGATGATGTCCTTGACGGCCCTGGCGATCGCCGAGGCCACCACGACGATCAGGATCGCGACGAACGCTCGTGGTAGCCAGGCCACCACGGCTTCGATCAGGTCGCTGACCGGGTTGGGTCCCCAGATGCCGAACGCCAGTTGCAGAGCGAAGAGCAGGATCGCGTAGTACACGAGCTTCGCGACGATGTCCGAGGCGTCGTACTTGCTCCGGGCGAGCACGGCCTTGATGCCGCCACGCTCCACCGCCCGATCGAAGCCGACGCGCTCCAGCAGCTTGTCCACGACCGCGTACAGGGCTCGGGCAAGAAGCCAGCCGACCAGCAGGATCGCGAGGAACGCGATCGCTTTCGGGAGAAAGAGCAGAACGCTGCGCCACATGTCGGTGACAGCTCCACCGATGTCTACTGTGGGCGACGCGAGAACCTCGACCATCGCTGAACCTCCTGGGGCGCACGGTGAACGTGGCATGGCACGCCACCAGTACCCACATCGACGATGACGGACACCTCTGTGGATCCTCAGCGCTCCCGCCGGCATGCGCGGGACTTCAGACCCGTCGTCAATTTGCGGCCGCGTCCCGCTCCGGGCGACCGTTACGGCCTGCGATACTGCGTCCGTGTCCGTCATGCCATCGCGCACAGTGACCGTCTCGATCGCTCGCGCTCCGCAGAGCACCTACGAGTTCATCCGTGAACCGCGCAATCTGCCCCAGTGGGCGCCGGGGTTCGCGCGGGCGGTGCGGCCGTCAGATGGAAAGTGGGTTGTCGAGACGGTCGATGATCCGGTGGAGATCGACTTCGTGGCGCCGAACCCCTTCGGGGTCGCTGATCATCGAGTCACCGCCGCGCCGGGAATCACGGTCGTCAACGCCGTGCGCGTCGTCCCCAACGGCAGCGGCTCCGAGGTCATCTTCACGTTCTTCCAGACGCCGGATATGGCGGATCACGAGTTCGAAGCGGCCGCAGCACTTGTCGAAAACGATCTGCAAACGCTCAAACGTGTGCTCGAAGCGATAGAGCGCGGCAGCCGGTCGCCGACCCCGTAACAGGACCCACCGCTATTGACGGCTGAAATACGGGTAGCAATCGTCTACGCGAAATCAGCCGGCCGCAGCAATGCGCGATCACCGCAATGCCCACTCCGGTTTCGCACCCACCGTCCGTCACGATCGGGCGCCGGTGTGCGGTTCCGGACGCCCCGGGCGGCCCTGCGTCGAACGCGAGTGTGGTACATCGCAGCAGGTCGGGAAGGGCTGGGCAGCCGAGGAGCGGGACCAGTAGTGTCGGCTCGTCCGACCCGGTCGTTGCTCATCACAAGATGACCCCGGATCGGACCCGCTTAGTCGTGCTTGCACGAGCCGGGGACCCATCGCAACTCTGGGGTGAATCCGCGGGCCTTGGCCTGTGGTAGGGCGTTCTTTCCCGCCCGAATCCGTCAGCTAACCCGGTAGGCGGTATCGGAAGGAGACACATAGAAGTGCAGCGCCGAATGTGCCGTGGCACATCCCCCCAATCCCCCCGCCGCAGCGCGCTTTCCCCCGCGGAACGCCTCGTACGCAGCGGGCTCGTGACGCTCGATCACTAGCCACGCCGACGCCCTGACGCGGGTTCACGAAGCCGGACCTTGTTTCCGGCGCCACTGTTCACGACATGCCGCCGCCGCTTGCGGCGACGCATGAGCGCGTCCTTTTCAGCGCGCACCACAGCAGCAGACGCTGTCGCAGTGGAGTAGCCATTTCGTCGCTCGGGTCACGAACGAGACCACGACGCTCATCCGTAACGCTCCGCACGTCTGGCCCGATGGGGATCCGACGACGGGAGCCTGCGGGTTCGTCCAGCGCGCGCACGCGCACCGCGCCGTGGCTCTTTCCCGCTCGACGTCATCGCGTCAACCGTCGGCCTGGCTGACCGTTCACCGTTATTGATTGGGACGCCGACCACGAGTCGGTACAGCAATGGAGCCTTCAGTGGAAATCCGACGTATCCGCACGCTGTTCCGCCACGCCGCACCCCGCCGCGTTCACCCGGCCGCCATGGTTTCCGCCGCCGTTCTCGCGGTAGCCGCGACCAGCGGCAGCCTGCTGACCCTCACCACGGCACCGTCCACGGCGCACACCGCCGCCAACCCCGCCGTCGTGGACATGGCGTTCACCACCGGTAACCACCGGGGGGACGCCGAGAAGAAGGCGGCCGCGCCGAAGCCGCCGTCGGAGAAGATCGGCAAGTACGACTTCGAGTACCAGCCCAACTTCTACTACTGCGGCCCTGCCGCGACCCGCATCGCCCTGACCTCCAACGGCGTCACGCTGAGCCAGGATGAGCTGGCTCAGCAGCTGGGCACCACGGTCAACGGCACCAACTCCGCCGAGGACATCACCCGGGTGATGAACAAGGTGATCGGCAAGGACGCCTACCGGACGCAGTCGATCCCGGGCCCGGGCGCGACCCCGGCCGAGATGGACCGGCTGCAGGCTGACGTCGTCAACGCGCTCAGCGACGGTCGCGCGGTCGTCGCCAACATCGCCGGCGGCGCGACGGACAACGCCGGATTCTGGCGCAGCTTCCCGGGTGGCCACTACGTCACCATCGTCGGCTACAGCGATGAGGGACGGCAGGTGCAGGTCGCCGATCCGTCCGGCGTCGGTCCGGCCACCTACTGGATGAGCACGATCGACATGGCCAGCTGGATGGCCTCGCGCGGCTACTCCGCTTAAGCCCCGAACCGGTGCCAGCCATGGCACCCGGCACCGGCGGTAATACTCGTCAGATCGACGAAGGGCCAGCTCATCGAGCTGGCCCTTCGTGGTCTCCCCGGCACGTCTTGACCAATCTGGTTACGTAGCCTAGCCTTCTAGTTAATGTCATTAACTAGAAGATGTCGGGGGAAGCCATGACCACACACGCCGGATACGGTCCGTCGGCCGGCTATCGGAGCGCGACCGGGGTGGTCGCCACGGCGGCAGCCGGTTACAGCGTGGCCTGGACAGCCGGTCTGGCGGTGTGGTCATCCGATGTGGGCGTGACGGCTTCCGCCGCCGACGTGACCGCCGCGTACGCGGGGCATCGAGGCATGGCGATGACCCAGTCACTGCTGGTGCACGGCGTGGCCGCACTCGCCCTGGCAGTGGTCGCGCTGGCCCTGGCCGACGTCGCTGCCCGCAATCGCGCCCAACGGTGGGGTCGAGTGGCCGCCGCCGGAGGCCTCGGCGCGGCGGCGCTGTCGCTGGCGCAGTTCGCGCTCGGGCAGGCGCTCGCCGCGTGGGCGGTTCCCACCGGCCGCACCGGAGCGGCCGGCCTGCTGTTCGACCTGGTCAACCGGATCGACGGCGTAAAGATGTTCGCGCTCGCGGTGATGGCGGCCGCCGGTGTCGCCGTGGCCCGTCGCACCCGGGTCCTGCCCGGCTGGCTAGGCTACGTCGGCGCGGTGCTCGCGGTGGCGCTGACCGGCGCCGGCGTCGGCTACCTCCTGGTCAGCACGGCGCTGACGCCCGTGGCGTACGTCGCGCTCCCGCTGCTGCTCGTGTGGGTGACCGGGACAGGACTCTCCCTGGCCCGCGCCCGCCGCTGAAGGAGTCCCCCGATGCCCCGTGCCGGTCTGACTCCCCAACGCGTCGTTGCCGAAGCCGCCGCTGTCGCGGACGAGGTCGGGCTCGACCGGTTGACGCTCGCCGCCGTCGCACAAAGGCTCGGCGTGTCGTTGCCCGGGCTGTACAAGCACGTGCGCGGGCTCGACGGGCTGCAGCGCGACCTGGCGCTGCTGGGAGTGCGGGAACTGGCGGCGGCGATGTCGGCGGCGGGGGTGGGACGCGCCGGCCGCGATGCACTCCATGCCATCGCAGCCGCCTACCGCAGCTACGCCAAACGCTGCCCCGGCCGCTACGCCGCGAGCGTGCGGGCTCCCTCAGCGGACGACGGCGAGCACATCGCCGCCAGTGAGGCCGTTGTCGGCGTCGCCGCGGCAGTTCTCCGCGCGTACGGGATCGCCGGTGCTGATGCCGTCGACGCGATCCGGTCGCTGCGGGCCGCCCTGCACGGCTTCGTCACCCTGGAAACCGCTGGCGGGTTCGGCCTGCCGCAGTCCGTCGACGCCACGTTCACCCGCCTCGTCGACGCCCTCGACACCGCCTTCACGTCATGGGCCACCGCGTCGCCGCGCCTGCGCTAGTGTCGTGCGCCAGAAATTCGCCGTAGATATCGGGCGAGGGATTCGAGGATCTCTTCGGCCGTCTTGGTCCATAGGAACGGGCGCGGGTGTTCGTTCCAGTCGGCGATCCAGGCGCGGATGTCGGCTTCGAGGGCTTGGACGGACTTGTGGGCGCCGCGTCGGGATGTTCGCGCGCTCGTTCTGATCGAAGTTGAAGAAGTCGACGTGGAAGTCGCAGGTCACGTGCGGCTCGTTGTCGATACCGTCGTCGAAGGCGGCTCCATCGATCTTGACTGTGCCGTTCGCTCCCACGGGATCACCGCCCGGCGCGGCGGGTCTGCGCATTGTGGACCTCACGCCAGGCGCCTCGCATGGTCAGCGCGTCCCGGTAACGGATATTGACGGCATCGGAACAGAAGCGTCACGTCCGGGCTGCACATCGACAGCGGCCGTCCTAGAATGCTCGAATCGCCTCGGTGTAGCCGATCCGGCGATTTCGCCCGCACCCAGCGCCACCGCCGCGCATTCCGTTACATCAACCCGCCGCCATAACGGGCTGAGATAAGTCCCATTTTCTGCCGGCCCCGTTGCCTTGAGCGCACCACCACCATCTCCTAGCCTGGTGCAGCGCTCGCGCAGACGGGGCACCTGTCGCCCATTTGCCGGGTCCCCCGTGAGATTTCGCCAGAGTCTGATGCCGACGCCGCGGGACGAATGGACCAGCGGGATCGATAACCGCACGGAGAGAAAAGGCAAGATGGTGCAGACGCGGGATGAAGCGCAGGAGACGGTGACATCGGCGGCGGGCAGGACGACCCCGATCCTCGTCGACCGCACCGGCCGCCGTCGTGGCCTCGGACCGACGGGACGGACGAATCCTGTCTTCGTCGACAAGACCGGCCGCCGCCGTCGTCTCGCCGTGCTCGCCGGCACGGGCATGGCCGCAAGCCTGATGGCATGGCTCGGCCTCCTTCTGGCCGGGCTCGTCACCGACGCGCCGCTACCGATCCCCGGGTGGCCGGAGGCGGGTAACCGCCCCCAACAGGGTCAGGTCGCGGAGCGACGCGTGCCCTCCCCCACCCCGCTCCGCGACCCGGCCACGGTCCGAACGGCCGGGCCCGCCGCCAGGACGGCGCCGACGGTCACCAGGCCTCCGACCGTGCCGGCCAACCGGCCGCCGCGCGCCACTGACAGACCCGGCCTCGGCGACGAGCACCGCAGCACTCCGCGCGCCAAACCCAGCAAATCAACAGGAAAGCGGAGCTAGGCGTTGGGACTTCACGTCGCACGCCGGGATCCCCGGGCCCACTGGCTGCTCCTCCTTCTCGGCCTCGTGGTGTTGTTGGCGGCGCTGTCCTTCAACGGCTACGCCTCCGGCGTGACCGGGGGCTCCGGTCGTTCGGCAACAGACCTTCCGCCGGCGTCGGCGGATGTGACCACGGGCGGGTCAGTACTCCGCTTCGACGGCGCGTCACGGGTCAGCAGGTCGATGCCGGCCGGCGCGATCGCGCTGACGTTCGACGACGGCCCTGACCCGCGATGGACGCCCCGGGTCCTCGACGTGCTGCGTCGGCACGGCGCGCACGCCACCTTCTTCGTCGTGGGGTCGCGCGTGAACGAGCATCCGGAGCTTGTTCGGCGGATGCTCGCCGAGGGCCACGAGATCGGCTCCCACACGTTCACCCACGCAGATGTCGCCGTACTGCCGGGCTGGGCGCGCGACGTGGAACTCGCGTTGACCCGCAACGCGATCGTGGGGGCGACCGGCCGGCAGGAGAGGTTGTTCCGGCCACCGTTCTCGTCCACCCCGGGGGCGCTCACCGCCGCCGACCTGACGGCGCTGCACGACGCGGCCGGCACCGGGCACATCGCCGTGCTCACCGACCTCGACACGGTGGACTGGCGTCGCCCCGGGGTGGAGGCCATCGTGTCCGCCGCCAGCCCGCCGCGCCGGGGCGACGGAGCAACCGTGCTGATGCACGACGGCGGGGGCGATCGATCGCAGACGGTCGCGGCCCTCGACCAACTGCTGCCCGTACTCATGAAGCAGGGCTACCGGTTCACGACGGTGTCGGAGGGGTTGGGCGCGGCGCGCTCAGACATACCGGCGAGCGGGGCGGCGGAGTTGCGCGGCGCCGGACTGCGGTACGCCCAGATCGGTGCCGGCTGGCTGGCCGACGCAATGGCCGCGCTGCTCGCCGTGGCTCTCGTCCTGGGTCTCATCCGTCTCGCCGTGCAACTGGTCTGCGCCCGGATCCATCTGCGGGAGGTCCGCCGCCGGCGGCGACGGCAGCCCGAGATCCTCGAACCGGTCTCGGTGATCGTGCCCGCGTACAACGAGGCCGCGAACATCGCGGCGACCGTGCGCTCGCTGATCACCAGCGACTACCCGCGGCTGGAAGTCATCGTTGTCGACGACGGCTCCGACGACGGCACGGCCGAGATCGTGGAGGGACTGGGCCTACCGGGGGTGCGCGTCATCCGGCAGGCCAACGCGGGGAAACCGGCCGCACTCAACACCGGCATCCGGTACGCCCGCGCGGGCCTGCTCGTTCTGGTCGACGGGGACACGGTCTTCCAGCCGGACACGGTCTACCGCCTGGTCCAGGGGTTCGCCGACCCGGCGGTCGGCGCGATCTCCGGCAACACGAAGGTGGCGAACCGGCAGCGGCTCCTCGGCCGGTGGCAGCACCTCGAGTACGTCATCGGCTTCAACCTCGACCGCCGCATGTACGACGTGCTGGGTTGCATGCCCACGATCCCTGGAGCGATCGGAGCGTTCCGCCGCGAGGTGCTCGTCGACGTCGCCGGGGTTCCGACGGACACCCTCGCCGAGGACACCGATCTGACCATGGCCGTGCTGCGGGCCGGTTGGCAGGTGGTCTACGAGGAGCGGGCCATCGCGTGGACCGAAGCGCCGTCGTCGCTGCGGCAACTGTGGCGTCAGCGCTACCGCTGGTGCTACGGGACGATGCAGGCGATGTGGAAGCACCGGCGTGCGCTCGCCGAGAGCGGGTCGGCCGGAAAGCTGGGCCGGCGCGGTCTGCCGTACCTCGCGGTGTTTCAGGTAGCGCTGCCGCTCACCGCGCCGGCCGTCGATGTCTTCGCGCTCTACGGCCTGTTCTTCCTACCCTGGTCGCAGCTGGCGCTGGCCTGGCTCGGCCTGCTCATGCTCCAGGCACTGACGGCCGCGTACGCTCTTCATCTCGACCGCGAACGGATGGGTCCGCTGTGGAGCCTGCCGTTCCAGCAGGTCCTCTACCGCCAGGTCATGTACCTGGTCGTCGTGCAGTCGGTGGTCACCGCGCTCGTCGGCAACAGACTGCGCTGGCACCGGATGGTGCGTACCGGTGAAGCCGCCGTACCCGTCGATACGCGGATCAGGTCGTCGCGTTGATACGGCCGCCGGCCGTCCTCCCGACGGACCGGGCGCGAATTCCTCGTACCGTCGCTATTTCTTCGGGCCGCCGCCCGGCGTCTTCGACGGGTCGCGACCCGGCGGGGCGGTGTTGGCGTGCTCCGGCCTGTGCCGCTCCTTGCCAGGTTCGGGCTTCGCAGCGACCGCCTGCTCGCAGTAGGCCGTGACGCGGTCGCGCCCACCGGCCGCCTCGATCAGGCCGCGGAAGGCGGGGGTGTCCAGCGACTTCCCGCGTTCGACGCCCTTCTTCGCGAGGTAGGCGCGACAGAGGCCGGTCTGCGCCGGCTCGGGGGTCCGGCGATCCGGAAGCTGCGCGCCGGAAGCGGATGCGGAGGGTACGGCGGGCGCCGGTGACGGCGTCGCGGACGGCTGGGTCGGCGTGGCGGTGGAGGGTTGCGGACGGGGCTGTTCGTCCCGGAGTTGCGTGCCGGCCGCCACCGCCACGCCGGCGGTGGCCGTGGCGGCGATGGCCGCGGCCCAGACGCCCGCGCCGACGGTGAGCCGCCGCCTGCGGCGCTCCCTCGTCACGGACGGCGGTGGCACAACGTCGCGGGCAGCGCGGAAGGCCGCGAGAGCCGCCTCCTCGCCAGCGAGCTCGCCAGGGCGTGATGGCGCGGCCGCGGCCGAGAGCAGCGTCGCCAGCGCGTCATCGCCGCCCGCGACCCTCCCGGTTGTGGGATGAAGCAGGCGTTCGGCTGTGCCACGGTCTGGTCGACCGCGTCGCCTGATTCTCATCCCCATGCCCCTCAGCGTCCTGTCCAACATGCCTCGAACTCCTCCGCTGGTCACCCCTTCGACCGCCGGTCGGTGAGTGGTGGTGGTGCGAGGACGTCCTGTTCACTCCCCGGCGTCAGAGACGGCTCGCGCTGCTCCAACATCCGGGCCAGGCGCCGGAGTCCCCGGTGCGCGGCGGTCCGGACCGCGCCGGGGCGTTTGCCCAGGACCCGCCCGGCGCTCTCCGCGTCGAGGCCGACCACCGCGCGCAACAGCACTGCCTCGGCCTCGGTCCGGGGAAGCGCGGCGATCAGCGCGATCGCGCTGTCGGTGCCGATCCCCTCGTCCGCACGCCCGGCGGTGTCCTCATCACCGGCGAGGTGGGCCAACTCGTCGACAGGCACGGAAAGACTCGGACGACGGCGCCGGTAGCGAAGATGGTCGAGCGCGCGGTTGCGGGCGATCGCCGCCGCCCACGCCCGGAACCCCGTACCGCCGTTGAACGAGGGCAGGTCGCGCGCGATCTGCAGCCACGTCTCCGACGCGACGTCCTCGGCGTCCGCGTCGACCAGTGCGGTGAGGTATCGCAACAACCCCGGTTGCACGGTGCGGTAGAGCAGGCGGAACGCCTCCTCGTCGCCGGCCTGCGCCGCGCGCACGGTTTCGGACAGCTCAGCGCTCATGATCAGCGCCACCCGCCACTCGGGTTGCCTGCTCTCCACGGCAAGGCGGGACCAGGTCGACGGTCGCGGCGACGGTCGTGTACGCGAGGGCTGCTGGAGGAGAGATCTCCAGCTTCACCGCCGTGCGCCGTCGCCCGTTCACCGAGCAGGCGGAACGCCCCTGCTGCCACGTCATCGTCCTCCCGGACCGCCGGATCCACGCGGCGAGGCAATCCCGCCCGCGCTCAGCGAGCCTCCGACCACCAATCCGACAGGTCGGGAACGCGCCGCTGCGCTGCGCAATGCTAGCGACAGCCCGGCCGGCCGTCGGATCACCTCCGCCATGACGGCCGCTACGTGCCTGAACTGCGCGGCGACCGCACCGAGCGCCCCGGCAACCACTTCCGCGTACGGGTGGTCACAGGATGTAGTGCTCGAGTTTTCGGGTGTCCCCCGTCAACCCCGCCCGCGCCATGACCCGGCTACCCGTACCGCAGAAGAGCAGCAATCTGACCCGCCGCCGTCTCGAACCTGAATTCCGTCTCCGCCCGACCACCATCGTTCCCCTCGCGACTGCCCTGACTACCCGCCCCACCCTGAACGGGCATTGCGTGTTCATTGTCGATCGAACGCCGGCTCGGCATATCCGTGGCCAGACCGTTCCGGCGAATCTCGCGCCGGATGCCGACGGCTTCACGTGGGTGCATCTTCACGTGACGGCAGTGCGCCCTCACGAATGGGGATCAGCCCCGCCTCCGACCCGCATCACGCTAAGCGGTGGGCACGACGAGATCAACACAAGCGCCACGTCAGAACAGTGACATATATCGGCACCCCGTCGGCGCGCGTCGGTGTAACGAAAGCGGACGCGCTGACGCCGAAGAGAGACAAGACTCAGGGTGAACAGCCGCACGTGGAAAGACCCATATTCGGGGATCTCATCCTACTCCTCGACCAAGCCCGGTACTTTCGATGATCCCGCGCCCGTGCCGGCCCGCGTCACGCTGCCTGTCGAGAACCGACACCGGCCATCCTTTCCTTTTCGGCCTCGAAACACCACAGATCCAGGGCGCGGCACGATGTATGTCGAGGCCGTTCACCAATGGGTGGACAGGCGACGTGGATCCGCCTGGTGATGAGGGAAAGTCGCGACTATGGCGGCGCCTGTTACGGCGACTCCGACTTCGTCACCCTCGACGGCAACCGCCGGCCGTCGTTCGCGTTCATCGGGCTCACCCGTACGTGACGGCAACGTAACGCCATCGCACCAGGTGGCGCTCTCGGTGTGGGGCCTGTTCCTGTGCGATCCCCGCCAGGGGTGACAGGGGACAGCCTCCCGCCCCGGGCAGAACAGCCCGCCATCCGATGGGAGTTATTCGTGAGATTCAGTCGTCGCAAGACGCTGGCGGCGGCGTCCGCCGTGGCGCTCGCCGCCGGGATCGTGGTGACCGTCGCAGGAAACCCTGCGGCAATGGCCACCGGTTCCGAGACAACGTTCCTCGTTCTCGCGCCGCAGGGAGGCTCCACCGCCAAGGCCGCGACCCGGGTCGCCGCGGCCAATGGGAGGGTTGTCGCGGACTACCCGCAGATCGGTGTCCTCGTGGCGCGTTCGGCCAACCCCGATTTCGCGGCCGCCGCCGCGGGCGCCGGCGTGGAGGCCGTGGCTTCGACCGCGGGCCTCGGCACCGCTGTTGAAACGAGCGACAGCCTGGAGGTGACGTCCGCTACAGGCCAGGCGTCCGGCGACCCGACCGGGGAGCCGCTCTGGAGCCGGCAGTGGGACATGCCGCAGATCGACCTGCCCGAGGCGCACGCCGTGACGGTCGGAAACCCCAAGGTTGTCGTGGGCGTGCTCGACAGCGGAATCTCCAGCACCCATCCCGACCTGGCGACGCAGATCGCGAAGGACAAGAGCGCGTCATGCATCGGCGGCGTGAGCGACACGGCGGAGGCCGCCTGGAACCCGACGACCTCCGACCACGGCACGCACGTCGCGGGCACGATCGCCGCCGCGATCAACGGTGTCGGCGTCGCCGGTGTGGCACCCGGCGTGAAGGTCGCGTCCGTGAAGGTCGTCAACGACGACGGGTTCATCTACCCGGAGGCCGCGGTGTGTGGCTTCCTCTGGGCCGCCGAGCACGGCATGCAGATCACCAACAACAGCTACTTCATCGACCCGTGGGAGTTCAACTGCCGCAACGACGCCCGCCAGCGCCCCGTGTGGCAGGCCGTCCAACGGGCGATCCGGTACTCGCAGAACAAGGGCGTCCTGAACGTCGCGTCCGCCGGTAACTCCAACGTCGATCTGCAGCACAAGTTCGTGGACAGCGAGAGCCCGAACGACGGCAGCTACCCGGTCGAGGACCGCACCATCACCGGGGCGTGCGTCGATCTGCCGGCGGAAGCGCCCGGTGTGGTGACTGTGTCCGCCGTCGGTCCGACGCGGCTGAAGAGCTACTACTCCTCGTACGGGCAGGGCGTCGTGGACGTCGCCGCACCGGGCGGGGACACGCGCTTCCGTACCGGGGGCGCGACGTCGACGCTGTCGGACGGCATCCTGTCGACCACCTTCAACACGGCGACGCGGACCAACAGCTGGGGCTACAAGCAGGGCACCTCGATGGCCGGCCCGCACGCGGCCGGTGTCGCGGCGCTCGCCCTCTCCGCTCACCCGAACCTGCAGCCGGCCGCGCTCGCCTCATATCTGGAGCGCACCGCCGAGGAGCTGCCGTGCCCGTCCGGCGTCTACAACCCGGTGCCGGCGCTCGAGGGTTACGAGGCCACGTGCACCGGTGGAAACCGCAACGGCTTCTACGGTGCTGGCGAGATCAACGCCTACAACGTCGTGAAGTAGGCGTCACCCGCTCCTGACCAACACAGGGTCGCCCGGCGGCACCACCGTCGGGCGACCCTGCCTTTGTCGGCGCCGCACCCGACCCACGCTGAGGAAGCGTCAGCCGGCGTTGTCGACCCGCGCTCCGGACAGCGATCGGAGCAGGGTGGTCAGGCGGTTCGCGGTCTCGTCGTCAACGTCCCCGTCGGCGTGCAGCTCATCCACCTTGTTCTGCAGGTCGGCGATCCTCTTGTCCAGCTCCTCGACCTGCTTGCGCTGCTTGCCCTTGCCCCTGCCCCGATCGCCGGGGTCGCGCAGTGCGTCGATCTTGTCGCCAAGCTCCGACGCCGCGTCGTCGGTCATGTCACCGGACCCGGCGACGCCGGCGATGACGCGTTTCAACTCGGCGAGGATCGCGTCGGGCGACGTCGGGGTGGTCGAAGACGGGACGTTCGTCGGGACAGGTGGCGCGGACGTCGTGGTGGACGGAGCGGCGGACGGAGGCGCGGCTTGAGGTGCACCGGCCGGTTTGTCGGCGGGGAGCGCCGCCGCAACGATGGCCAGGATCAGCCCGGCCGCGGCCACCGCGCCGACCAGTGCCACCACCAGCCGCCGGCGTGGGCGCGCTCCTGCTGGGGCCTCCCGGCCGTCGATCGACGTCGCCCCGCGCGGTTGGATCATGGTGGGCGGAAACGGTGGTCGCGCCGGACCGAGCCCGGCAGTATGGTCGCGACCGGGCGCGGGTGCCAGCATCGGCAACGCGGCGGTGCGATCGTGCAGCGCGGCGGTCGGATCGGGTAAACCGGCCGCGGCCGCGAGGCCGATCGCCATCTCTTCGGCACTCGGTCGGTCACCCGGATCGGCAGCAAGAGCCGCCATCACGAGTCGCGTGACCGCTGGCGGCAGGCCGAGCACCTGCGGGGCTGGCACCGCATGGCCGCCGCGGTGGGCCCGGGCGGCGTCGGCCCAGCTGTTCACGGGGATCGGCCGGCGCGCCGTCAGGGCCTCATACAGCAGCACACCGAGGCCATACACGTCGCTGGCCGGCTGCGGCAGGGCCGAACGCAGCTGTTCAGGGGCCGCGTAGGCCGGCGTACCGACCAGCAACCCGCCATCGTCGGACCGGCTGCCCACCAGAGCGGCGATGCCGAAGTCCAGCACCTTCGCGCCCGCCGGCGTCAGCATCACGTTCCCCGGCTTGACGTCACGGTGCACCACGCCCAGCCGGTGCGCCGCGGCGAGCGCCGCCGCCACCTGCGCACCGAGCCGCACCGCCTCCGCCCACGGCAGTGGCCCCGACCGGAGCCGAGCCGCCAGGCTCTCCCCCTCGACCAATTCCATCACCAGGTACGGCACCGACGCCCCGCCGGGCAGCGCGGCCTCACCGTAGTCGTACACCTGGATGACATGCGGATGGGCCAGCCGTGCCGCGGCCCGGGCCTCCCGCCACGTGGCCTGTTTCAGCGCCGGGTCGTCAGCCAGCGCCGAGTCCAGCACCTTGACCGCGACCGGGCGGCCGAGCACTTCGTCCATGGCTCGCCACACCTGCGACATGCCGCCGACGCCCACGCGTTCCACGAGGGTGAATCGGTTGTGCAGGCGAAGACCCGGACTGAGCTGTGGCATCCGCCCAGTGTGCCGACTTTTCGTACCAGCAGGCCACCGGGGGTTTCGGCGTCGGATCACAGCGCAGCGGCAGCAGAGAGGGCGACGCGCATGACGGACCGTGTCATCGTGCCTGTCTCATGCCCCGGTTCGCCCGTCGACTGCGTCATCGGTGCGATCTGCACAGTTGCAGTGACCCTGGTGCGCTGACTCCCGCTCGGCCAGCGACCACAGCGCGTCGAGCGTCTCCTGAACGTCAAGGCGAGCCCAACGGGCCGAGTGAATACGGTCGATGCGGTTCATAACCGGGCATAACCCGTTCGAGGCGTTGCGATCCACGCCGGTGCGGAACCTCCGCCACATCGGTCCGTTCGGGCGACCAGTCTGGCCCACGCTGCTCCTCTCGACGATCGGGAGCTGCCCCGATGGCATCAGACGGACGCATACGCGCACCGCCCGGTCACGCACCGCTGGCGACTCACCGGCGGACGTGACGCGGCCCCTAACTGATAAAGCGCCGGAAAAGGCGGAAGTGTTACATCACCGCGGGACAGCGGACGTGCACCCGCTACCAGAGCCAGAACTGCCGCCGGAGATCAGCGCGGCACAGGGTTCCGTTTCCTGCCGCGGGGACAGCAAGCCGATGGCACGACAATATCGTGATTGAAGGCCGCTATTCGGACACACCGGGCGTTATGATCTCTCACCCCTGTTCCGGTCCATCACCGCGCGAGTCGCCAGGTCGGTGCGACGAGCCGCCGAACAGATCCCCTTGCCCGTCGGGGCTGACATCGACGACCGTGTGCATCGGGGCCGGCCGGTCGTTCGCCGGCAGCAGCGAATGGAGCCGCCCCCCGCCAAGACCCCGGCGCGAGGTGACCCTGCAGGTCACCATCCTGACCGGCAACGGCGGAGGTTCGAACCTGCCGCTCCCCCAGCGCACCCAGATCGCGATCCGGCCCGCCTCGGCCTCCGCCACCAGCTTGTCGACGGACCGCCGACGATCAGCATGGTCAACCTCGATCACGATCGGCGCTCCCGCCGGCCGCGCACATGCCACGTCCACACACGAACGGCGATGCTCGTACGGTGGCGGCAGCGCCATCACACTGGGCGCCCTGCGGTACACCCGCCAGCCCTGGCCCGTCCCCCACGCCACCGCCGCCTCCACGAGCAGCGCCGTGACCTCATCCGCATCCTGATCGACAAAGGTCAACTCGCCGATCCAGCCAGCGAGCGACGCGACCACCTGCTCGCCGTCAGCAACGTCCACGGGCACACGCTAGCGCCCGGCCTGTTCTCCCGCCGCACCCGGCGCATGCCGCGGTGACCAACACCCGTACGTCATCCGACCGGCATGCCCGGTTGGTCAGATGCGGAATCTCGAGACCAGCCCGCGGAGCGCCACGCTCATGTCGGCGAGTTCGCCGGCGGCCTTCCTGGCCCGGGCCACGCCGGAGGTGGTGACCTCGGCGGCGGTCGCCACCCGGGCGATGTTGTGGGCGATCTCGCCACTGCCACCGGCAGCGGCGTGGACGTTGCGGTTCATCTCGTTCGTCGTGGCCGTCTGTTCCTCGACGGCCGTCGCGATCGTGGTCTGGTAGTCGCGAATGCGACCCATGGTCTGGCCGATCTCCGTGATGGTCGTGGCGGCGTCGGCGGTCTGGGACTGGATCGCCTCGACGCGCCGCACGATGTCATCGGTGGCGCGCGCCGTCTCTTGCGCCAGTTCCTTGACCTCGCCGGCCACCACGGCGAACCCCTTGCCCGCCGCCCCCGCGCGGGCCGACTCGATGGTGGCGTTGAGCG
The DNA here is from genome assembly GCF_040659735.1 of Micromonospora sp. NPDC049679. Lineage (NCBI taxonomy): Bacteria > Bacillati > Actinomycetota > Actinomycetes > Micromonosporales > Micromonosporaceae > Micromonospora > Micromonospora sp. NPDC049679. The sequence continues at coordinate 104,092 of NZ_JBFANZ010000011.1, read as the reverse complement.
CCAGGAGGTTGGTCTGCTGCGCGATCGCGGTGATCAGCTTTACCACGTCACCGATCTCCGCCGAGGACTGCCGCAGTCCGGTGATCACCTGGGTGGCAGCCTCAACCCGCGATACGGCGTTCTCCACGACCGAGGCCGCCTGGCTGGCGCTGCTGGAGATTTCCCGGATGGACGCGCCCATCTCCTCGCTGCCGGCGGCCGCGGTCGAAACGTTGGACGACACGTCGCGTGCGGCCGCGGTCATGGCGACCGCTTCCGCGCCGGTCTCCTCGGCCGACGCCGCGATCTGCTGCGACACGGTCGCCAACTCCTCCGAAGAGTCGTTCAGCGCCGCCGCGTGCTCGGCGATGGTGGCCAGGGTGGCCTGCAACGACTCGATGCTCTCGTCCACCGCCCGGCCGAGCCGGCCCAACTCGTCCTGGGTGCGGAGGTTCGTGCGCACCGTCATGTCGCCCCCGACCATGCGTGCCAACACATCGACGGCGATCGCCAGCGGGCGGACCACCGACCGGGTGACCCATGTGCCGAGCACCAGCGCGAGCACCAGCGCCGCTGCCAGCGCCCCGAGCAGTACCTGGCGACTCATCGTCACCGCCTGCGCCGCCTCGCTGCGCAACCCGGCATTGCGCGCGTCGATCGACGCCTCCAGTTCGCCGACGATCTCCGTCGCCTGCGTGTACGCGTCGGCGGCCGGACCGCCGTTGATGTTGGTCATCGCTTCGGCACGGGCCTGCTGGGTGTCTTGGCGCAGCAACGCCATGATCTTGTCGTCCCAGGTGAAGAAGGCATCCCAGGCCGGGCGCAACTGATCGAACTTGGCTCGCTCCGCCGGCGTCATGTCCGCCACGTGCGTACGGTCGAGCGCGTCGTAGAGCTTCTGCTTGCTCGCCAGTTCGCCCTTGCGGTTGTACGAGTCGGCTTCGGTGGCCTTCACCCCGCCGAAAGCGCCCGCGTCGGCGACGACCAGCCCCTGCCAGCCCGTGACGTCGGCCACCCCATAGTTCACGGCCTGGATGTCGTCCTTGAGCTGGGTCAGCCGAGCCAGCCGCTCGTCGGCGTCGCGCTGTCCCGCCTGACCCCACAGGCCGGCGCCGGCCGCGGCCACGATCAGCAGTCCCACGATCAGGAAAGACGCCGCCAATCGGCGCCCGACGCTCAGATTCCGAAGGCTCATCACCAGTTGGCTCCGTCCCGTCCACGGTCATGCCGACGCTTCCGCCCGACATCGGTACACCATCGGCCAGCGGAACGAACACGTGAGAACTATGGGTTTCGTCGCTCAGCGGAAATGAGCGCTATCGCCGAGGTTGGCAATTCGGTCGGGCTGAATCGGGGCACGTCAGGTAATGCATTGCGCCGACCTTCAACCCGTCGGACGGTAGACGAGATAGCGCTCACGTGTCGTTCCGGCGCAGGCCGTGATAGACACGCTGCATGTCGGTCTTTCCCGCGGCCTGGAATCGTGCCCGGCGGCACATGCGTCGCGCTGCCGGCGACAGGACGCACGGCCGCTCCGTCCGGACATCCGCAGCGCGCGTCTTCGTCACCGCGTGCGCCGTCCTGACCTGCGCGTCGGTAACTGCCTGCGCCGCACCGACCACGACCTGGTCCGCGCCGGCCGCAAGCCCGGGCGCCACCTCGGCCGCACCGACCACGACCCCGACCGGCGCGGCCACGACGCCGGCCGGTTCAGGGGCCGGGACCGAGGCGGACGGACAAGCGCCGCCGGGGTTCGTCGCGCTGTCCGATATAGACCCCACCATCGTGCACGACATCCGTTACCAAACCGGCCACAATTTCGTCGGTCGGCCAATCGCCGGCTACCGCGAACCGCTGTGCATTCTCACCCGCCAGGCCGCCGAGCGTCTGCACCTGGTGCAGACCGCCGCGCGTGCCCGCGGCTACAGCCTCAAGGTCTACGACTGCTACCGCCCACAGCGCGCGGCCGACGACTTCGTGCAATGGGGACGACATTTCGACGACCAGCGGATGAAGGCGGAGTTCTACCCGAACCTCGACAAGTCCGTACTTTTCACGCAGGGGTACATCGCCCCCGGACCGACCGCGCACAGCCGGGGCAGCACTGTCGACCTCACGCTCATCGCGACGCCGGCGCGCGCGCAACGGCCGTACGTGGCGGGGGAAGAACTGGTGTCCTGCGCGGCACCGGTGGGGCGACGCTTCCCCGACAACACCGTCGACATGGGCACCGGTTTTGACTGCTTCGACTCGCTGGCCCACACCGTCAGCCCCCGGATCACCGGCCAGCCCATGAAGAACCGGCTGCTTCTCAAGCGCCTGATGGCGGACGCCCGCTTCACCAACTACGCGGACGAGTGGTGGCACTACACGCTCGCGGACGAGCCGTACGCGAACACGTACTTCGACTTCGTGGTGGCGCGCGGCGCCCTCGCGCGCCGCTGAACCGCCGGCGATCCAGCCACCGCGGTTCCCGGAACCGTCACCCAACGTCCCGGTCGGGCTGAAACAGGACGACGGCGACCACACCGACGCTCAACACACCCAACCGCGGGGGCGCGCGCTGGTCCCAGCGCCAGACCTTCAGGCCGGTGGCGTGGCTGCTCGTCAGCCGCGGGGGACGCCCCACTGTCGCGCCTCGGCTCCCCATTTGGCCAGCGACGAGCGCAACTGCCGCCCCCCGGCCCCCCGCATCGACCAGCCGGTAGAGAGAGCTGCTGCTGCTCGGCGCCGCCGGAAGAGCACCGCAGCGGCAATCGCAGCAGCCGCGACGGCGACGATCGGCGCGGGTTTGCGGCGGATCTTCGTCACGGCCCGCGATGCCGACGCGCGCACCGTCTTGGCGCCGCGCGCGCCCATCCGCCCCGCAGTCCTGGTGCGCTGGGCGGTCTTCTCGCCAACCTGCGCCGCCCGCTCACGTACGCGGTTCTTCGCCTGCGCGGCTGTCTCCTGCCCGCGGGCCTTCATGTCAGCCTTGGCTGCCAGCGCGTCGACCGTCTCGCCGAGTTCGCCCCGGGTCTTCTGAATGTCCGCACGCCTCTTGTCAGTTTCTCCACCGCCTGTTGTCATGCCCGTCCCCGATTCTTGGCCGCGCCCCGCACCGTCTCGGCGTCCGCGCGCAGGCTGTCCGCAGTCGCCTTCGGAACCGGAGGCATCGCCTGGCTCACCTGCTTCTTCCCGGAGAGGGCGAGCAGCCCGGCGACCGCGATCAACACGATCCCGACGACGAGCGCCGCCACCCACGCCGGCATGAACTCAGCGAGGACCAGCACGACCGCGGTGATGAGGGCGCCGCCGCCGTAGAACGCCAGCGCGCCCCCACCGCCGAAGAGCCCGGCCCCGACACCGACCTTCTTGCCCTTCTCGGTCAGTTCCGCCCGGGCCAGACTCAGCTCTTCGCGTACCAGTCGGGAGATCTGATCGGTTGCACGCTGCACCAACTCGGCGGCGGACACGTCGGCACCGTGTCTGGGTTGGCTGCCGTTCGGAACATCCCCCATGATTCTTTCCTTCCGTGCCGCGCACGCCTTCCATCCGCACGGCCCGCGTCGGCCCGATCGGACGAAGCGACCCGGCCACGAGCGGTACACGCGGCTCGTGCACGAGCGGGACGCACCAACGACGCCAAGCGGCGCCGCGAGCCGCAGTGGCGACGGCCCGCTGCAGGAGTCCCGTCGCTAGACGCCGGTGGACGACGGCATCGCCGCGCTGCCCTCGTCAGCCGCGCGCACCGACACCGCCAGGTCCGGCATCCTCGTAGCCGCGTCGTTCCGCTCCGCGGCACCGTGGGTCGGGTCCCACGGGAACTCGTCATCGCGGTAGTCGCGGTCACCGGTGTCTGCCGGGTCGTCACCTTCCAACTGCGTCCACCGCACCACCGCTGTGGCACCTGCCGCCCCTACGGCGGCGCCGACCGCGAAGACTCCGGCCATCATCGGCCAACGCTTACGCGACATGCGCGATCGCCTCCTCATCATCCGTTCGCCACGATCGACCAGCCACCCGACGGCGGCTGCCGCAGCGGGGCGATGCGACGGGAATGCGGTCGACGTGAGCTCGGCGGCGTGAAGTCATCGCCCCGCGACCAACCGCACCTCGTCATCGCGCGTGACGCCCCGTTTCCTTGTTCCATTCTCCGCCGTGCGCGGCCCGCAGGGGCATGAAATGGGGCATCCGCGCCGGCTGTGCGGGAAGCGCGACCATGTTCGTCGGGTTCGCGGAGCGGGAAACCGATCAATGTCGCTGGACGTTCTGCGTGGCCGCACGTGCCTGTCGCTGCACATCCTGGGCCGCGGAGCGGCTCTCGGAGAGAGGGAACAACGCGCGCCGCAACTGGAATGGACGCAGACCGCCGTCACAGGCTCCCATTGACGAACGGGACCTGTGCTCAGCGGCGCCGGCCGAGCGTGCAGGCCGCGGCGGCCAGGCCGACCGTCAGCACGTCTTCCGCCACCGCACCGGCCATCCCCCAGCCGCGCCGCTGAGCGTACGTTCGCCAGCGCACGCCCGCGAGGCTGGCACCGACGACGGCAGCCACGGCGAACACGACAGGCAACGCCGGCCGCACACCGTCGCGGCGGGCCAGCGCAGCAGCTGACACCACACCCATGATGATGCGCTCGGCCAGCACCGGAGGAGCCAACCGACTCGGCACCCGCGGCGTCTTGTCCGCCAACATCTCCCCGGCGGCGGCCATCGCCGTCACGCGACGTCCCCATGGGCCGCCCAGACGCGCGACCCAGGTCGGACGCGTACCGGGCGGCGTTGTCAGGGCGACGGCCGACAGCCCCGTCATGCTGCGCCCGCCAGTCGCTGCCCCCAGCACGGCGGCCCGAAGCGCGGTAGAGCTCATACCTTCTCCCCTCTGGTGCATCGACGATGGCGGTCGCGAAGGCACGTATGCCAGGTCTGGAACGCTCGACCAGCCCCTGCGCGGGCCAGCTCGGCCAACTACCCGGTACCCGACGCGGGAAACTGCGACATCATCGTCGGATGGATGTTCAGCTGCTGGTCGTGCGTGACTGCCCGCACGAAGTTCCCGCCGTCGCCGTGCTGCGTGACGCGCTCGACGAGGTCGGACTCCTCCAACTGCCGACTGACTACGCCGAGCTTGCCGCGCCCCGATAGCGGTGGCAGCACACGGCGTCGCCCTCTCCCCGGAGTCGCCGCGAGGCCCTCACCTCCGTCGCGGCGGTGAGGACCTCGACCGGCTACCTGTCAGGCGGCCGGCTCTCCGGTCGGGAGGAACCGCGAGAGGAAGGCCCGGGTACGCGGGTTGGCCGGCCGGTCGAGCACCTCGGCGGGTGTTCCGCTTTCGACGACCGTGCCGGCGTCCATGAAGATGACCCGGTCGGCGACCTCGCGGGCGAACGAGATCTCGTGGGTCACCACGATCATCGTCAGCCCGTCCGCGGCGAGGTCCCGCATGGTGGCGAGCACCTCACCGACGAGTTCCGGGTCCAGCGCGCTGGTCGGCTCGTCGAAGAGCATCAGCTTGGGGCGCATGGCCAGCGCCCGGGCGATCGCCACGCGCTGCTGCTGTCCGCCGGAGAGTTGCCGGGGGAACGCGTCCGCCTTGTCCGCGAGGCCGACCTTGTCGAGCAGGGCGCGTGCCCGCTTGACCACCTCTGCCTTGGGCTCGCGCAGCACCCCGGCGGGTGCCTCGACGATGTTGCCCAGCACGGTCAGGTGCGGGAAGAGGTTGAAATGCTGGAACACCATGCCGATCTGGCGTCGGGTGCGGGCGATGCGACGTTCCGACAGGCGGTGAATCCGGCCGCCGCGCCGCTCGTACCCGACAAGCTCGCCATCCACGGTTACGGAGCCGCCGTCAATGCGTTCGAGGTGGTTGACGCAGCGCAGGAAGGTGGATTTGCCGGAGCCGGACGGGCCCAGGATCACCACAACCTCCCCGGGGTGCACGTCGAGGTCCACCCCCTTGAGCACCTCCAGCGGCCCGAAGTGCTTACGCACTCCGCGAGCGGACATCAACGGCTGGTCGGCGGCGGTCATGACGGCACCTCCACGGTCGGCAGAACCGGCTTGCGACGGATCTTGAGGACGTCACGGAACCGCGTCGGAGTGTTGCGGTTGCTCCCCCGGGCGTAGTGCCGCTCGATGAACGACTGCCCGACGTACAGGATCGACGTGATCACCAGGTACCAGATGCAGGCCACGAGCAGCAGCGGGATCGTCTGGAAGGTGCGGTTGTAGATCGCCTGCACGGTGTAGAGCAGGTCGCTCAGCGCGATCACGCTCACCAGGGACGTCGCCTTGAGCATGTTGATCACCTGGCTGCCGGTGGGCGGCACGATGAACCGCATCGCCTGCGGCAGCACCACCCGGAAGAGGGTCCGCGTCCGGCTCATGCCCAGCGCCTGCGCCGCCTCGGTCTGTCCCTGGTCGACCGACATCAGGCCACCCCGGACAATCTCGGCCATGTAAGCGCCCTCGTTCAGGCCGAGGCCGAGGATCGCGGCGAGCAGCGGTGTGATGAGCGCGTTGGTCTCCCACTGCATGAACTCCGGGCCGAACGGGATGCCGATCGACACCCGCGGCATCAGCGCCGACAGGTTGAACCAGAAGATGAGCTGGACCAGCGCCGGCACGCCGCGGAAGAACCAGATGTAGACGGCTGCGAGCAAGCGCACCAGCCAGTTGCTGGACAGCCGGCAGACCGCCAGCAGCACACCGAGCACGATGCCGACGGCCATCGCGATGACGGTGAGCTTCAGCGTGGTCAGCAGGCCCCGGCCGACGGACTCCGTGTTGAAGTACTGGAAGACCACGTCCCATTCGAAGTTGGGGTTGGTCACCAGCATGTGGATCAGCTGCGCGGCGAGGACGGCGACCACGACGGTCGCCACCCACCGCAGCGGGTGCCGCTCGGGCACCGCGTGTGCGACGTCGACCGGCTCGACGGGACGGGCCACGCGGTCATCGACGGCCGGAGCGTTCGGGGCCACGGTGCTCACCCCTTGCCACCGGCAACGTTCACGCCCGGCTTGTCGAGCTTGTTGTCGTCCAGCCCCCACTTCGCCATGATCTTCGCGTAGGTGCCGTTGTCGAAGAGCTCCTGCATCCCCGCGAGCAGCACGTCGCGCAGCGCCGAGTCCTTCGGCACGACCGCGCCCTGGTAGAGGTCGTCGAAGCCGTTCTTCTGTCCGGTCGCGGCCAGCTCCAGCTCACCGTTCGACTGCTTCGCGAAGTAGGTCAGCGGCGCCTGCGAGGAGAAGAAGGCGTCCGCACGACCAGACTTGACCGACAGGATCGACGAGGGCTGGTCCTTGTACGACTGCACCTCGAGCGCCGGCTTGCCCTCGGCGGCGCACTTCTGCGCCTGGGTCTTGATCACCTTTTCCGCCGAGCCGGCGGCCTGCACGGCGATGCGGAGCCCGCAGGTGCTGTCGAGGTCCTTGATCTGCTTGGGGTTGCCCTTCGGCACCGCGAAGACCACGAACTCCTGCACCCAGTCGACGAAGTCGTTGTCGGCCTCACGCTCCGGGAAGTCGCCGATCGGACCGAGGGCGAAGTCGTACCGCCCGGCCTTGATGCCGGTCAGCACGCCGGAGAGACCCTCGACGGTCACGTGCTCGACCTTGACGCCGAGCACCTGGCCGAGCGCCTCGGAGAGGTCGGCGGCGGCCCCGGTGAGATCGCGGTTGCTGCCGACGATCTCGTAGGGCGGGAACGATCCGCTGTTGACCGAGACCAGCTTGCCGGCCTGCTTGATCTTGTCGGGCAGCTTGTCGTGCAGCGCGGCGTTCCGCTGCTGTGTGGCGACGTCGCCCCCGGCACCCTGCGGGGCCTCGGACGGGTCTTTGGCGCACCCGACGAGCGACAGCGACAGCAGCGCGGACGCGGCAGTCACCGCGATGATGGTACGGCGCATGGCAATTCCTTTTGATTCAGGCTTGGTGGTGGTCAGGCGGTCGTGGTGGCGAGGGGTCCGGTCGGGGTGGGATCTACGGCGAAGCGCCGGTTGGCGAGCACGGGGAGCCGCTGACGGGCCTGGGCCAGCCGGTCGGGCGACACCTCGGCCCACAGCAGGTCGGGGTCCTCGGCAAGGCGCCCGATCACGACGCCGAGCGGGTCGACCACCATCGAGTTGCCGATGTTGCGGGGACCGCATTCGCCGCAGGCCGCGACGTAGACGGTGTTCTCCAGCGCCCGCGCCGACACCATCAGCTCCCAGTGCCGCTCCTTGAGCGGCCCGCGCACCCACGCCGCCGGCAGGACGAGAACGTCGGCCCCGCCCTCGGTCACGAGCAGCCGCGCCATCTCGGGAAAGCGCACGTCGTAGCAGGTCATCAGGCCGACGGTGTGCCCGGCGCAGGGGAAGGACACCAGCGGACCGTCGGCCGGGATGACGTTGTCGGACTCCCTGGAGCCGAAGGCGTCATACAGATGCAGCTTGCGGTAGCTGGTGACGATCCGGCCGTCCCGCAGTACGACCAGGGTGTTGTACGCCCTGCCGTCCGGCCCCGGCTCGTGCACCCCGGCCACGACGGTCACCGCGGTACCGGCGGTCGCCTCGGCGAGACCGGTCACGAACGGCCCGTCCAGCGGCTGCGCCGCGCTGCGCAACCGGGTGAAGTCGTCGGTGAACCGCGCCAGCACGCCCTCGGGCAGCACGAGGAGGTCGGCCCCGCCGGCGGCGGCCCGCTCCACCAGGGCCTCGCACTGCTTCAGATTGACCTGCCAGTCCTCGCTCGCGGCGAGCTGACCCAACGCGAGGCGCATCTACTCCACTCCCATCTCAGCGGCGATCTTGGCGTACTCCGGGAACAGCGACTCCGGGTCCACCGGCGACTCGGCGATCCCCTGGGCGTGCAGTTCCGTGCAGAAGGCGGCCGTCATCGAGCGGTTGGCCGACAGCCCGTACGGCATCCAGTCCGCGCCGTACCGCCGCTCGGTGTCGTCGATCTCGGCCAGCGCCCACGGCGTCGTGTCGGCATGCTTGCGGTAGCTCGCCCACCACGCCCGCTGCGATGCGCGCAGCGCCGTCATCAGGTCGGCGAGGACCTCCGGACGCGCCTCGACGCGCTCGCGCTTGACGGCGATGAGGTGGATGCCGGGGATGAACCCCAGCTCCGCGCCGTACCGGGCCTCGGCGTCGCGGTAGTCGCGGTAGAGCGGCCGCAGCGGCGTGTCGTCACGGTGGAATCCGGGCGGCATGAACGGCGTCATGATCGCGTCGAGCGCACCGTCGAGCAGCCCGCCGACGAGCGACTTGCCCGGCTCGGCGAGCCGTACCCACGGCGGCGGCGTGATCCCGCCCATGCGGTCGCCGCCGGCCGCGTCCGAGGTGAGCGGCCCGACCATCCACCGCACGCCGGTGAGGTCCACGCCGGCCCGGCGCAGCACGGCGCGGGTCCAGGTGTTACCGGAGTCCGGCCAGCCGGTCAGTCCGATCCGGGCGCCGGCCAGGTCGGCGGCGTCGACGGCGGCACTGTCCTTGCGGACCAGGATGCAGCGGTGCCGGAAGCCGCGCATGACGAAGGCGGGGATGCCGACGAGCCGGTCATCGCCGGCCGCGCGGGCGAGGGTGTACCGGCTGAACGAGGTCTCGCCGGCATCGAGATCGCTCTCGTCGAGCAACTGCGGGGTCACGGCGAGGCGCGTGACGCGCAGGGCGAGCGGGGGCGCCCCGACCTCGCCCAGGGCGAGCGGCACGAGGTGTGACCAGGGCCGGACGCCGAGGCGGAGCGGGGTGGTGGGTGAGGTAGCCATCGCCGGCAACAATAAAGTTCAGACGTAGGCTAGACAATAGAAGTTTTGTTACTGTTCATTCTTCTCAGTATGTGGTGAACTACGGGGCGTGGACCTCACGCATTCGGACTCCCCCACCACCCACCTCGACCCACAGTGGCTGGCGGCCCAGATCGAGGAACCCAGCGCCCGCGGCATCACAGCTACCGTGGCGGCCCTGATCCGGGCCGGCGCGATCGCGCCGGGCACCCGACTGCCCACCGTGCGCGCGCTGGCGCTCCGGCTGGGCGTCAGCCCCGCCACCGTGTCCGAAGCCTGGTCCCTGCTGCGCCGGCGCCGCTCGATCGCCGGACGCGGCCGCGCCGGCACCGTCGTCATCGGCCCACCCGACGTGCCGCACCCGCGTCGCTTCGAGGAGGTCGGCCGGCACGGCGATCGGCTCGTGCACGACCTCCGCCTTGCCGTACCGGACACTGCGCTGCTACCGCCGCTGGACGCCGGACTCTCGGCCGCGCTGGGCGCCGGGGATCTGCACGAATACACCCGGGTGCCGATCACCGAGCGGCTCGCCGACGCGGTCCGACCGACATGGCCGTTTCCGCCGGCGGATCTGCTGGCCGTCAACGGCGGCTTCGACGGCCTGATGCTGCTCTGCCAGACCCTGATCGCCACCGGCGACAAGGTCGCGGTCGAGGACCCCACCGCGCCACGACTGCTCGACATCCTCGACGCGGTCGGCGCCGAGGTGATCCCCGTCCGCTGCGACGAGCGCGGCCCACGGCCGGACGCCCTGGCCGCCGCGATACGCCGCAAGCCGGTGCTCTTCATCTACCAGCCGCACGCCCACTCCCCCGCCGGCTACAGCGTCGACTCCGCGCGTAGCGCCGAGCTCGCCACCGAGCTACGCGGTTCGGATACCGTGGTGATCGAGGACGACGGTTCCGCCGCCCTCGCCCCCGGGCCGGTGCAGACCCTCGGCGCGGTCTTTCCCGACCGGGTCGTGTTCGTCCGCTCATACTCGAAGTCACACGGCCCCGACCTGCGCCTCGCCGTCCTCGGCGGCGCGGCGGCGTTGATCGAACGCGCCCGCGTCTATCGGACGTTCGGCAGCGGCTGGACCAGCCGGATCCTGCAGAACTGCCTCGCCCATCTGCTCACCGACCCGCACACCCGCGCGCTCGTCGCCGAAGCCGGCGAGACCTACCGGACCAGACGGCGGACGCTCGCCGAGGCGCTGGCGGCCCGCGGCGTACGCACCGGCGGGACCGAAGGGTTGAGCCTGTGGATGCCCGTCGAGGACGAACGGTCCGCCCTCGTCACGCTCGCCGCGCACGGCGTCGCCGTCGTCCCGGGAGGACGGTGTTTCTCCGGCCCACACGAGCCTTTCGTACGGGTCGCGACGGGTCGACTCACCGAGCAGGTCGACGAGGTAGCCGACCTGCTCGCCTTCGCCGCGTTCGAGGAGCACGACCCCGGCCACCCGGCGCCCATCCGGCGCTGACCGGGATCATCCATCCCCGACAGTCATGCTTTTCGTACTATGTGCACGCTACAGTCGCCGCACGGGCTTCGCGACGCCCCGATGGCCCGTCAGTGGCCGCCTGGCCCGCGCCGACGATCGCCTGGCGGCCGACCTGCCGCCTGCTCAACCGTCCCGGCCGAACGCCGTCCGTCCGATATGGATGCGCGGGCCGGAGCGCGTGTTCGATCGGCCCTAGGGTGCGCCGGCCGGGCACAGACCGAGTCCGCGGACGGCCGCTGATACGAGCTCGTCCGGCGACATGGCGACATCGAGCAACAGGCCGATCTCGTCCGGCTGCAGCGGCTCAAGCGTCGCGATCTGCGAGTCCAGGAGACTGGCGGGCATGTAGTGCCCGGCCCGCCGCGACACCCGCTCCCGGATCACCTCGGCCGGCCCGTCGAGGTGCACGAACTCCATGCCCGGTGGCCCCTGCCGCAGCACGTCGCGGTAGGACCGCTTCAGCGCGGAGCAGGCCAGCACCGTGGACACCCCCTCAGCCGAGCGGGTGGCCATCCACGCGGCCAGCGCGAGCAGCCAGGGCCAGCGGTCGGCGTCATCGAGCGGCACGCCGGCCCGCATCATGGCGACGTTGAACTCGGAGTGGAACTCGTCCGCCTCAGCGAACCTCAGGCCCGTGGCGTTGCTGATTCCCTGCGCCACGGTGGTCTTCCCCGACCCGGACACACCCATCACCACAACATGTCGCGGCGCGCCCGGATCCCCCGGTGTCGCGGCGGCGCGGTCGTCACCAGTCATGGACGGTTCCGTCCTTCAGCCGGTTGAACGGGAGGTAGGCCGGCACGTAGGGGAACTCGGCGGCGGCCGTCTCGTCGAGGTCGACGCCGATTCCCGGCTGGTCGCCGGGGTGCAGGTAGCCGTCGGTGAACGTGAACGACTGCCGGAAGACCTCGTTTGTCAGGGGGCCGTGCGGCATGTACTCCTGGATGCCGAAATTGTGGATCGCCAGGTCCAGGTGGAGCGCGGCGGCCATGCCGACCGGCGAGATGTCGGTCGGCCCGTGGATGCCGGACTTGATCTGATACTGCGCGGCGAAGTCGAGGAGCTTGCGCATGGCGGTGATCCCGCCGGTGTGTGTGACGGCGGAACGCACGTAGTCGATCAGCTGCTCGCGAATGAGCGTCTGGTAGTCCCACACGGTGTTGAAGACTTCGCCGATGGCCAGGGGTGTGGTGGTGTGCTGGCGCACCAGTCGCAGCGCCTCCTGGTTCTCCGCCGGAGTGCAGTCCTCAAGCCAGAACAGGTCGTACGGTTCGAGGTCCTTACCGAGCCGGGCCGCCTGGATGGGGGTCATCCGGTGGTGGCCGTCGTGGAGCAGCGGGAACTCAGGACCGAACTCGGCGCGAACCGCCTCGAACACGGCGGGGAGATGGCGCAGGTACGCGCGGGTGTCCCAGTCCTCCTCCGCCGGCAGCGGGATGCGCTGCGCCGGCTCGTAGTCATACCGCTTCCCGTCCACGCTGGGCTGCGCCGCGACCCCGTAGACCGCGTTGATGCCGGGAACAGAGGTCTGCACCCGGATCGACTGGTAGCCGAGCTCGAGGTGTCTGCGGATCGAGTCGAACAGCTCCTGGGTGTCCCGCCCCGAGGCGTGGCCGTACGCCATGATGCCGGTGCGCGACGCGCCGCCGAGGAGTTGGTAGAGGGGCATTCCCGCGGCCTTGGCCTTGATGTCCCACAGGGCCACGTCGACGGCGGCGATCGCGGCCATGGTGACCGGCCCGCGACGCCAGTAGGCCGAGCGGTACAGGAACTGCCAGGTGTCCTCGATGCGGTGCGGGTCGCGGCCGATCAACAGCGGGACGACATGGTCGCGTAGGTATGAAGCGACGGCCAACTCGCGGCCGTTGAGGGTGCCATCGCCCAGGCCGGTGATGCCCTCGTCCGTGGTGATCTTCAAGGTGACGAAGTTGCGATCAGGGCTGGAGACGATGACGTCCGCGGCGACGATCTTCACGGCGTGCCTTTCTGCGGTGCTGGCGTGGGCGGTCTTAGCGGATGGTGCTTCCCGTCTCGTGGCGATCGAGAAGGGACAGTTCTTCGCGCCGCGGCAGTCCTTCCCAATCACCGCGACCGGCGACGGCGAACGCCCCGAGCGTGACCCCGCGGCGCAGGCAGTCGGGCACGTCGAGCCCGTCGAGATGACCGGACAGGTAGCCGGCCGTGAACGCGTCACCCGCGCCGACCGTATCGACAGCGGTCACCGCCAGGGCGTCGGCGTGATGGACGCCGTCCGCGGTGTGGGCTCGGGCACCGGCGGACCCGAGTTTGACCAGGACCTGTCCTGCGCCTCGGTCGAGCAGGCTTGCGACGATCGCGGACTCGTCCGCTCCCCCGTCGCCGACGAGGTCGAGCTCGTCCGCGGAGGCAACGACGATCGAGGCGTGCGACGCCAACGGGTACAAAACCGATCGGGCCTCGTCGCGTGACCAGAGACGGGCCCGGTAGTTGACGTCGAGGCACACGAGGATCCCTGTGGCGGAAGCCGATTCCACCGCCCCCAGCACCGCCGCCCGGGCACTGTCGGACAGGGCCGGCGTGATCCCCGTGAGGTGCAGGATGCGGGCGCCCGCGGCCAACGGGCCCCGGAGGTCGTCGACGCACAGGGCCGAGCCGGCCGAGCCGGCGCGGTGGTAATGGACGCGGGTCAGATCCGCGGTCCGCTGCTCCAGGAACATGAGCCCGGTCGGTCGCTCGGCGTCCCTGGTCACATCGTCGACGCGCACGCCCTCGGCGCGCAGTTGCCGCAGCACATACTCGCCCAGCTCGTCGGCCCCCACCCGGCCGACCCACGCGGACCGGTGACCGAGGCGGGCCAGACCGATGGCGACGTTCGACTCCGCGCCGGCCAGGTGCATCCGCAGGGCTCCCCCGGCCGCCAGCGGGGCGGCCGACCGCAGGGACACCATGGACTCGCCGAACGTGAGGACGTCGGCGGCGCTCATGACGCTGGACGCTTCATGGGTCACCACTCCGCGAACGAGCCGTCGGGGTGCCGCCACACGGGCCCGCGCCAGGCATGGCCGCGCTTGTCCGCCATCCGCACCGCGTGCTCGTCGATCTCGACGCCGAGCCCCGGACCCGTGAGCCGCTCGATGTGCCCGTCCACGAACCGGAACGGCGTCTTGTCCAGGACGTAGTCGAGCACCTCGGCCCCCTGGTTGTAATGGATGCCGATGCTCTGCTCTTGAATCAGATAGTTGGGCGTCGCGAAACCGACCTGCAGGCAGGCGGCGAGGGCGAGCGGCCCGAGCGGGCAGTGGGGGGCGAGCTGCACGTCGTAGACCTCCGCCAGGGCAGCGATCTTGCGCACCTCCGTGATGCCCCCGGCATGCGAGAGATCCGGCTGGGCAACCGCGATGCCGGCCTGGAGGACGGGGAGAAACTCCTGCCGGCTGTACAGCCGCTCGCCGGTCGAGACCGGCGTGGTCGTGGAACGCACGAACTCGCCGATGAGGTGCGAGTTCTCCGGGACCACCGGCTCCTCCAGGAAGAAGGGGCGGTAGGGCTCCAGCAGCGGTGCGACGCGGCGCGCGTTGGCAAGGGTGAACCGGCCGTGGAAGTCGACCGCGACGTCGCGGTCGTCACCGAGGACCTCGCGGGCCGCGGCCACCCGGCGCACGACCCCGTCGAGTTCGGCGACCGACGCGATCGCGCTCATCCGCCCGGAGGCGTTCATCTTGACCGCGGTCAGACCCGCCTCCAGCTGCGCGCTGATGTGGTCCTGCACCTCGTTCGGCTCGTCGCCGCCGACCCAGCCGTAGACCCGGATCCGGTCCCGGACAGGGCCACCGAGCAACTGATGCACCGGGGCGCCGAAGTGCTTGCCCGCGATGTCCCAGAGCGCCTGGTCGAGCCCCGACACGGCGCTCGCCAGGATCGGCCCGCCCCGGTAGAACGATCCCTTCGTCATGACCTGCCAGTGGTCCTCGATGCGCAGCGCGTCCTTGCCGATCAACAGCTCGCTGAGCTGCTCCACGGCGGTGCGGACGGTCTCGGACCGGCCCTCGCACGTCGCCTCGCCCCACCCGACGGTGCCGCACTCCGTCTCGACGCGCACGAAGAGCCACCGGGGTGGGACGAGAAAGGTCTCCACCCTCGCGATCTTTGTCATCGTGACCTCAGCCCTTCGTGGCTCCGGCGGTGAGGCCGGAGACGACGTACTTCTGCACGAACAGGGCGATCAGCATGATCGGGAGCGTGACCACGGTCGCGGCGGCCATGAGACCACCCCAGTCGATGCTCGCGTAGCCGACGAAGTCGAAGATCGCGACGGGCAGGGTCTTGGTCTCCGCCCCGGAGAGCACGAGGGCGAACATGAAGTTGTTCCAGGAAAAGATGAACGACAGGATGCCGGCGGTCGCCATTCCCGGCACCGACAGCGGCAGCGTGATCCGGCGGAACGCGCCGATGTGGGTCAGTCCGTCGACGAGCGCCGCCTCCTCCAACTCGACGGGGAGGCTGTCGAAGTAGCTCATCATGATGTAGACCACCAGCGGCAGCGCCACGAACATATGGCTGAGGATGAGCACGCCGAACCCGCCGACCATCTGCAGGTTGGAGAAGACGTAGTACCAGGGCACCAGCAGGGAGACACCCGGGATCACCCGCGCCATGAGCACCACGAGCGCCGACTTCTTCATGTTGAAACGGCTCATGGAGTAGGCCGCGGGTACGCCCAGGATGAGCGAGAGCACGGTCGACGCGAAGGCCACCCAGAGGCTGTTGCCGATGAACTGGACGTAGTTGGCCTGCTTGAGGACGTTGGCGTAGTTGTCCGCGGTGGGCGAGAACACGAGCGCCTTGTCGGCGTCGTAGATGTCCACGTTGGTCTTGAACGACGCGGCGATCATCCAGAGCAGCGGTGCGAGCAGCGCGATCACCACGACGGCGAGCGCCACGACGCGGAAGATCCGATAGGCGGGGCTGGCCTTCATCGCTGTGCCCCCTTCCTACCGGAGGTAAGGGCCCACATCGAACCGATGATGATCAGGAAGAAGATGATCAGAACGGTCGATGAGATGCCGTACTCGTTGTAGTCGAAGCTCAGGCCGTAGGCGTACACGTTGAGGGTTTCGACTTCGTGGAATGAGCCGCCGCCGCGGCCCTTGGTGGCGTAGAGGATGTCGAACGTCTTCAGTCCGTCGATGCCGCGCAGCAGGATCGCCACGATCACGGTGGGCATCAACAGCGGCAGGGTGACGTGCCGGAACCGCTGCCAGGTGCTCGCGCCGTCGATGCGCGCCGCCTCCTGGGGCTCGTCCGAGAGCGAGGTCAGGCCGGCGAGCAGGATCAGCACCACCATCGGGGTCCACTGCCAGATGTCGATGAAGATCGTCGTGGGCAGCGCCGAGTGCTGGCCGGCGAGCCATGGCTGGGGTCCGATGCCGACCCAGCCGAGGACCTGGTTCGCCAGGCCGATGTTGGGGTCGAAGATGAGGCGCCACATCATGCCGACCGCGACCGGGGTGGCGACCAGTGGCATGAGAATCGCGACCCGGACCCACTTCTGGCCCCGGAACGGCCGCCACAGCAACAGCGCGACGGCCATGCCGAGGACGACCTCGAAGAGCAGCGCCACGACGGTGAACGCCGCGGTGCGCCCGACGGCGGGCCAGAACCGGTCGGTGTCCGAGAGCACCTCGACGTAGTTCTGGAAGCCCACGAACTCCGACTCGGCCCGCACCGACCCCTCGGCGTCGGTCAGGCTGAGATAGCCGGTCCATACCAGCGGGAAAATGATCAGTCCGGCGACGAAGACCATGGCGGGCGCCGCGAAGAGCCACTTGCGATGGTCGTTGGCCCAGCGGGCCCAGCCGGGGGTGTCCGGCGTGGCCGAGGTGCCACGGGGTCTGGTGGGGGTGGTCACTGCTGCCATGAGATCTCCGGGTGGGCTGGCCGGGCGTGGGGCCGGGGTGGCGGAGCGAAACGGCCCCGCCACCCCGCGCTCGGCTTACTTGGCCTCGTCGTCCAGGAACTTCTGGAACGCGGCGTTGGCGGTGTCGGCCGCTGCCGCCGCGTCCTTGCCGGCGATGGCGTCGACGATCGGCTGGCCGACGATCTCCCGCGCCTGGGCAACCTTGTTGACCAGCGGGCGGTCGTGACCGACCCCGCCCTTGGTGCTCGCCGCGATGGCCTCGACGAGGTCCTTCGGGTAGGTCGCGGTCGCCTCCGGGTTGGCCCAGACCGAGGTACGGGCGCTCGGCACGCCGGACTTCTGCTGCGCGAGCGTCTGCTCCTTGCCGGTCGCCCACTCGACGAACTTCCAGGCGTTGCTCTGGTTCTTGGAGCTGTCGTTGATGCCCAGCGCCCACGAGGGGATGTTGTACGGCTTCGAACCGGCGGGGCCGGCCGGGAAGGGCGCGAAGCCGACCTTGTCGGAGACCTTCGACTTGGCCGGGTCGGTGGCGTTCTTGTAGAGCGAGTTGGCCTCGGTGTAGAAGGCGGCCTTGCCCTGGGTGAAGATCGCCATCGCCTCGGGCCAGCTCATGTCGGTGCTGACGTTCGCCGGGCCCTGGTCCTTGATGAGCCCGCCGTAGTAGGCGTAGGCCTGCTTGGCCGCCTCGCTGTTGACCGTGGCCTTGCCACTGCCGTCGACGAAGTCGCCGCCGAAGCTGTAGAGGAAGCTGGAGAACTGGGTGACCGCCGGCGACTTGCCGGTACGGGCGACGAAGCCCGCGACGCCCGGCTCTGCGGCCTTGACCTTGGCAGCCGCCGCCTTGAGCTCGTCGAGCGTCTTCGGCGGGGCGCTCAGGCCGGCCTTGCCCAGCAGGTCCTTGCGGTAGTACAGGACCTCCTGCTCGGTGATGATCGGGACACCGACCGCCTTGCCCTCGTACGAGGTGGCCTCGACCGGACCGGCCTGGAAGTCGCTGAAGTCCCAGGCGTTGTTGGACTTGACCTCGTCGGACAGGTCGGCGAGGTACTTGTTCTTCGCGAACAGCCTCCCCTCCTGCAGGGGGCGGTACATCATCACGTCGAGGTCGCTGGAGCCCGCGTTCAGCTTGACGTTGTACTGGTCGGAGAGCTGGTCCTCGCCGAGCTGGGTGATCTCGACCTTCAGGCCGGACTGCTTCTCGAACTCCGGCAGCGCCTTCTTGATGTTCTCGGTCCACACGTGGTTCGCGAGGGTCACGCGGACGGTCTTGGAAGCGCTGCTGTCGTCACCACCGCCGCCGCACGCGGACAGGCCCATTCCGGCAACCACGGCCAGAGAAGTGGCGATTATCGATGCACGCCGCACGTTCATCTCCTTCTGTCGTGGCCGCCTGTCCTGCGGAAAGAGCGCCACATCGTCGTAACGTCTGCTTAACGACCGGATGTTAGGCCCAAAAAGCCGATTTATTCAAGGGGTGATCTTCAACTGATATGATCCAACGCGTGGCACAGTCCTCCTCAGGCGTCGCACGCGCCCAGCCGGCCCCTGCCGAGGCCGGGCTGCACGGACGCGTGCTCGACCGCCTCGGCACGGCCATCTGTGCCGGCGAGCTGGCGCCGGGGTCCGTCCTCTACATCGACGACCTCGTCGAGCAGCACGGCGTGTCGCGTTCGGTCGTCCGCGAGGTCCTGCGGGTGCTGGCCTCCATGGGATTCGTCGAGGCGCGTCGTCGGGTCGGCATCCTGATCCGCCCCACGACCGACTGGAACGTCTTCGACCCCCAGGTGATCCGCTGGCGGCTCGCCTCCGCCGGCCGCATCACCCAACTCCGCTCGATCACCGAACTGCGCACCGCCGTCGAGCCGCAGGCGGCCTCGCTGGCCGCCGCGCGGGCCACGCCCGACGAGGCGAGCGACCTGGTTGGGCTCGCCGCGAAGATGTGGGCGGCCGGCAAGGCGGGCGACGAGCCGGAGTTCCTCCGACTCGACATCGAGTTTCACCGGCGGGTGCTAGTCAGCTCCGGCAACGAGATGTTCGTGAAGCTGCAGGAGATCGTGGCCGAGGTCCTCACCGGCCGCCACCACTACGACCTGATGCCGCACTACCCCGACGAGCAGGCGCTCCAACTCCATGCCGATGTGGCGCAGGCGATCCAGCGGCACGACGGCGACCGCGCCAAGCACGCGATGGTGCAGATCATGGAGCAGGCCATCGACGAGATGAAGTCCATGTGGGAGCAGACCGGCACGCCCTGATCGGGCCTGCACACGCGTCGCCGGAGCAGCGGGATTCCCTTGTGGTCACACATGCCATCGGGTGACTGACGGAAGGGAACCCGCCGTGCCGTGGGGACGGATCACGCCCCGCTCGTGATCAACCGTCAACGCTGGTTTTCCACGAGGTCGTGAAGCTCCGCCACGAAGGCGGCAGGGTCGTCGAATGACAGCAGCGTTTCGATGCTGCCCCCCAGACCGACACCGGTCGCGCCCGACTTGATGAAGTGAGCGGCATTGGTGAGATCGACGCCGCCGACAGCGATGAAGTTCATGGCCGGAAACGGCCCGTGCAGAGCTCGCAGCCACCCTGGCCCGACGACGGAGGCCGGGAACAGCTTGCAGGTGTTCACTCCGAGCCGGGCGGCCTCCCCGACATCGGTCGGCGTCATCACACCAGGCAGGGGAAGGGCGCTCACGTGCTGCGCCGCCTCGACGACCTCCGCCTTGACGTCCGGGCTGATGATCACCGAAGCGCCCAGCTCAGCGGCGCGACGGGCGTCGTCCGCGCAGAGCACCGTGCCGGCCCCGAACGCGCGCCCCCGTGCGCGCGCCGAAACCGCCTCCAGGGCTGCCCACCCGAGGCTTCCCTGAACCGGAACCTCGACCAGGTCCATGCCGATCGCCCAGCACTGCTCGGCCAGATCGCCGGCCTGCTGTGGCTCGTACGCACGGAGGATGGCGATTGTTCGTAGCTTCATGGAGCTCTCCAGCCCAACTGTTCAGAGGTTTCTTGTGTAGCGGCCGGGAGGGCCGGACGAATCCGATGCGCATCGCGGTGAATCCGGCTCCGGGGTGCCGTCACGCTGATCGGACCGACGACGTCCCCGGCGCGGGCGAATGATCTGCCAGGAGGCTAGCCCTTGCCGTTTCACGTAGTCAAAGCGCGTCCGCGGTGCCGGTCAGCGGCGCCGCGAGCGCGCTCCGCCAACGCTGACGCGGGGCTACGGTGGACCGGTCGCGTCGAGGCCGGACAGGATTGCTGTCACGCGTTGCCCGCGTGCCGGAGATGGGTCAGGGCGAGTTGGCTGCTGCTGATCCTCGGTCGCCAGTCGGCCACCATCAGCCAGCTCGCCGCCATGCTCGACAGCGGCAAGGGCACCGTCGCCTATCACCTGCGGGTGCTACGCGACGCCGGCCCGGTCCGCGTCGCCGAACTGAGACAGGTGCGCGGCGGCACGGAGGTGCACTGCCGCGGCACCGCGGACACAGGCCAACCCCCCCGGTTAGCCGAACGTCGGTCACCGACGGACCGGCACCAGGCCCGATGACTGGTGGTTTCGCCGATTCGCGCGACCCTTGGCAGGCCTCATCCTTGCCGTTACCAACTGTGTGGAGTCGCAGTGGCAGCTCCGCCGAATCCCTCCCCTCGTCGCCGATGAAGGCGGCCGCACCGGGCGGTGGGAGCGGCCGCGACGGCCGAGCGGTGACGGCGCCACGGCGGCTCCCTCGAACCGCAGGGAGTGCAGAAAGTGGAGTATCGCGAAGACACCCTCCAGGTACCCTGCCGACCTTCTCCACGCAGGCCACAGCGCTTTCGTCGATTCTGGACCGCCGCCGTGGCCGGCATCGCGCTGGCGATGGCCAGTCTCGGTGTGGTCACGCCGGACGCGTGGGCGACCGAGCGGGGCCTCGCCCCGACCGCCTCGAACATCACCGGTAACGGCAGCTACAGCGTCACCTCGGCCAGCATCACGGGCGCCAGCGGATTCGGCGGCGGGGTCGTCTACTACCCGACCGCCATCGAGAGGTTCCCGGTAGTCGCGATCTCGCCCGGCTACACCGAACGCTGGGCGCCGTTCGCCTGGATCGGCCAGCGACTGGCCTCGTGGGGCTTCGTGGTCGTCGGCATCGAGACGAACTCCACCCTGGACCAGCCGGACAGCCGCGGCACCCAAATGCTCCGGGCACTCGACTGGGCGAGCAACTCCGCCCCGGCCGCCGTCCGGGACCGGGTCGACGCGACGCGGCAGGGCGTCGCCGGGCACTCGATGGGCGGCGGCGGCACCATCTCGGCGATGAATCAACGTCCGTCGGTCCGGGCCGGCGTCCCGCTGGCCCCGTGGCACACCACCAAATCCTGGCCCGGCGTCAGGAACCCGGTGATGATCCTGGGTGGCCAGAACGACGGCATCGCGCCGGTCTCGTCGCACGCGATCCCGCTCTACAACGGCGTCGCTTCCGGCGAGAAGGCGTACGTCGAGCTGGCCGGGGCAGGGCACAACTTCGCGAACAGTTCGAACGCCATCGTCTCCAAGGCGCTGGTGTCGTGGTTCAAGCGTTTCCTGGATGACGACACCCGGTTCAGCCCGTTCGCCTGCGGCTTCAGCGGCAGCTCCATTTCGCAGTTCCGCAACACGTGTCCGGTCTGAGATAACGACAGGACCAGTGCAGGTCGGGGTTGGCGGGCACCAACCCCGACCTGCCGTGCATCAGCTCGGCATCTGGTCGAGTACGAACGGGAGGACCCGCTCCAGTGGTCCCGTCGACTGGTACGCCCGGCACAGCACCACAGCGCCCTCCAGGCTGGCCAGCATCAGGCTGGCCAGGCTCTCCGCCCGCTTCACGGGTGTACCGTACGCAATCAGCCCTTCCGCCAGAGCAGCCAACCACGCGTCGTACGCACTGCGGCACGCGACGGTGAGCGCCGGCGACACGGGTACGGAATCCAGCGTGATCGTGGTGATGGGCAGGCCTTCGGTGTAGTCGGAGGCGCGCAACTCGCTCGCGAAGTGGGCTGCCATCGCCTCCGCCCACGCACGGGCGGTACCGCGGCCGGCTCGGAGGTCGCGGATGAGTCGGTCGAACTCCGCGGTCCACTCGTTGATCGCCGCTACCGCCATCTCCTCCTTCCCACCGGGAAAGACGAAGTAGACCGATCCGCGCGGCGCGCCGCTGTGCTCGATGATCTGAGCCAGTCCGGTGGCGTGGTAGCCGTGCCTCCGGAGCAGCGTGCGCGCGCTCGCGATGATTCGCGCCCGGGTGTCGGACTTCGGCTTCGCCATGGCATCTCGCTTTTGATCCGGGGTCTCCGAGAGAGAGAAACTATGTCAGCCGGTCGACCTACACAACAGAACCCCGTCCGGCCCGCGACGGCTCTGTCTACGGGTTTCCCGGCTCGACGCGCTACCGCCGCAGACCGAGCGCGCAATAGCCGACGAACGTCAGGAGCAGGTACAGCGCGGGTGCCAGCGCCGACCATCGGCGAGCCTCCGTTCTCCGGAAGCGCCATGCGGCGAGGGCCGGCAGCGCAAGGGGCACGACGGCGAGTGGCACCCATGCCCAACCCGACCGCACCACGCTGACGAGCAGGAGTCCGGTCGAGAGCGCCGGAGCGACAACGGCGATGGCCGTCGTGCCGGCAAGCCCGAAGACGTCGACGTAGGTGCGTTCGCCGGGCCGTGGCGTTCGAGTGATCTTCTTGGCCAGCTCCAGGTGGACCGAGGCGAGCACCACGATGACGATCGCGAGCACGCCGTTGCGGTCCGGACCGAGCGTGGTGGTGTCGAGGTAGCCGGCGTAGAGGTACGCGTGCAGCAGCAACTGCGCCGGGAAACTCACCAGCAGGCTGAGGATGAGATTGTCGCCGGATGGCCAGTGCAGCCAACGGTGGACGCCGAGGACCAGCACGGCGTACCCGAGTTGGGCGGCGAGGATCGCCGGGGCCGTCGGGGTGCGAGCGTTGAGGATCAGTAGCCCGGCCGAACCGGCCGTGTACAGCGTGACCAGGTCGCCGGTCCGCACGGCTCCGCTCGCCAGCGGGCGATCCGGGTAGAGCCGCCGGTCGTAGTCGAGGTCCCGGACGTCGTCGATGGCGCGCATCAACAGCAGGTTGACCGTGAGAGTCAGCGCCGCGACGGCGGTGCCGGCGTCGGGCCGCCAGTGTGCGGCGCGCGGATCGACGGCGGCGAAGAGTCCGGTCACGCCGTAGGCCCAGGCAATCGCGAAGAGCACCGAAGGAAGCGGAGGATAGCTGCCGGCGACGAACCGGCCCCACCGCGCGATCATGCGCCAGCTTCGTCCCGGCGCCACCGCACCGGCAACGTCCACACCCCGCGGATGAACATCTGACTGCGCCAGTCGAGCTGGGCCTCGGGCACGGCGAGTTCCAGGCGGTCGATGCGCCGCAGGATCGCTGCCAGGCCCTCCTGGAGCTCGACCCGGGCATGGGCCGCGCCGAGGCACATGTGCCGGCCGTGCCCGAATCCCAGATGCGGATTGGGCGTGCGATCGGGCCGGAAACCGTCGGGGTCGGCGAAGGCCGCGGGGTCCCGGTTGGCCGCGTCGGTGAGTGGGATGACGACCTGGTCCTTGCCGATGGTCGTGCCGGCCAGCTCGACCTCCGCGACGGTGACGTGCGGCTGGCCGCCGGTGCCGGCAAACCAGACCCAGCGCAGCAGTTCCTCGACGGCCGCAGGAATCCGCGCCGGGTCCCGGCGGAGCGACTCGGCCAGTCGGGGCCGGCGCAGCACCTGCAGCACGGCCATTGCCAGGTGCGACGCGGTCGTCTCGCCACCCGCCATCATCAGACCGAACCCGAAGACCGCCATCTCCTCCACACTGAGACGGGTCTGCTCGGGTGCGGTCAGCAGCGCGGTGAGCAGATCGTCGCCGCCCGCTCCCCCGTCCACCGCCCGTCTTCTCGCCGCCAACTGATCGAAGAAGTAGTCGTACATGGCCTGATGGGCGGCGGCGACGTCGTCCGCGGGGAACCGGCCGGCCGACATCATGACCGTCACCCGGGGCAACAGCCGATCGAGGTCGGCGACGGGGACGCCGAGCAGCTCGCAGATCACCCGGTACGGGAGCGGTGTGGTGAAGTCGGCGATGAGATCGACCGGCGACCCGGCGGCTTCGACGCCGTCCAACAACCGTTCGGCGATGGCGGCGATGCGGGGCCGGGCCTGTTCGGCACGACGGTGGGTGAACCAGGCCTGGACCGCGCGGCGCCGTCGGGTGTGGGTGGGCGCATCGCTGGTGGCCAGGGCCAGCGCGCTGGACTCCCGGGCGAAGAGGGTGCCGCTGCGCCACGCCTCCCGGCTGAATCGTGGATCGCTCAGCACCGTGGTGACGTCGGCGTACCGCGTGACCAGCAACGCCTGCTGACCGTTGGCCAGTTGCACGGGGACGAGCGGCTCGTCGCGGAACAGACCGAGGTACTCCTGGTCCATCGAGATGCCCGGACGGTCGGCGAACGGAAAGTGCGGGCATGCGCTGGGCGAGGGTGCCTGCCCTTCGTGTTCCACCGTCACGTCAACCACTCCGCCGACGGCTCGACCGCGGTGTCCTGCGCGCCGTGCCAGTACTCGTGGAACTGCGTGCAGCGGCCGTCCTCGGCCAGCCGCAGTACGAGGCAGCCCGCGGCGGTCCGGGGGACGCCGGTCGCGGGGTCGTGCAGGATGCACCACCATTCGACGGCAGCGCGGTCGACGGAGACGATCGGCACGCCAAACCAGACGACGGGGTCCTTCTGACGGGACAGGGTCGCCGTCCAGTGCGCGGCGATCGCGTCCCGGCCGACGTGCGCGGACCCGAACGGGCCCTGGTGGTAGGCGGCTCGATCCATCGTTGGACGTTCATGCCGTCTCCTTGAAGGATTCGGGGTGTCCGGTGGCCCAGGTGGGCAGCGAGGTGATCTCGACGACGGCGGCGGCGACGGAAACCCCCACCCCGTTGCCGATCATGAGTACGTGGTCGCCCCGGACGAGTTGACGCGTCTCCACCAGGTGGGTGAGGGCGGCGAGGTGGTCGCTGACCGACAGATGGCCCAGGCCGCGCCCGAACTCGAGCATGCCGCGCGCCGGATCGATGCCGAGCGGCCGCAGGACGGCTCGGATGTACCCTTCGCCCCCGGAGTGCACATGGGTGGCCCGGGTGATGTCGGCGGGGGTGAGACCGGCCTCAGCGATCGTGCGCAGGCCGAGTTCGGTGCGGGCGTTGTTCAGGGACGTCCTGGCCGCGGCCGCCGCGGCCGGGAACCGCCGGGTGAAACCCGCCAACCGGCCGGCCACGTCCACCGGACGGTCGAAGGTGATCGCCGGCGGGAACAGCGGACCCTCCGGGCGGTTCATCTCCTCCAACTCCGGCAGGGACGCCGAGTTCATCGCCGTGATTCGGGCGAAGCCACCCCGCGTGGACAGTACGACCGCGGTCGCCGCGTCACCGATGATCGAGCCGCGGTCGGTGTTCGCCCCGGACGCGTAACGCCACCGGTCGAACCGCGGGATGCCGAAGTTGTCCGCGCCGGTGACAAGGGCGGCGACCCGGCCGGGGCCGGCGCTCAGGTAGCCGTGCGCGAGTTCGATGCCGGCCAGGACCCCGTTGCAGCCCTGCCGGACCTCCATCGCCGGGATGGCACCGCCGACGGTGTGCCGGAGCACGTAGTGGTGCGGCGACCAGCCGTCCGGACCCTGGTCACCGACCGAGGCGTGCAGCAGCAGGGAGATGTCGTCACTGGCGTGGCCCGAGCGGGCCAGAGCCTGGTGGGCCGCGACGACCGCCATCTCCGGCGCGGAGATGTTCCCCGCCACCGCCGCGCCGGTCCAGCCGCTGTTCCGCCACTCGGTTTCGTCGTACCGGCCGGCCGCGACCGCCTTCTCCGCGGGAAACGGTTCGGGTAGGTAGCAGCCCAACCCGGCGATGTGCAGGTTTTCCGTGCGCACGGCTACTCCGCAACTGCGTCGAATTCGGCTTCGGAAAGCAGACGGACCGTCCCGGTCCCGCCGTCGATCTCCACCGGCGCGCCGTCGGGAATGGCGGTGCTGGCCCCCACGACCGCGACCACGGTCGGGATGCCCAGCAACCGGCCGGTGATCGCGGTATGCGACACGAGGCTGCCGCGTTCGACCACCATCCCCTTGGCGACCATCATCAGCGGCAGCCACCCGGGGTCGGTCTCCCTGGCGACCAGGATCCGGTCCGCACAGGATTGCGGGGATGTCGCGGCGTCGAGCACGACCCGGGCGCGGCCGCGTACCCGGCCACTGCTCGAGGCCAGCCCGCGCAGGACGCCGTCGGTCACGCTCGCGCCCGTGCCGGCGTCGCGGCGGGCGGCCAACCCGATGGTGACCGGAACCGCGGCCGGCGTGGTGAAGTACGCGGGCAACGCGGCCCGGTTCGCCGACGCGGCCAGTCCGGCCTTGCGGCGCAGCGCCAGGCCGCGCAGGTCGGCGTCGCAGAGCGTCCCGTCGAACGCGCCGAGCACCTCCTCCACCCGCAGGTGCGCCACATCGCCGGCCTCGTCCAGCATTCCGGCGTCGACCAGCCGGTCGGCCAGACGCCAGAGGACGTCCCGGGAGATGCCGTACAACTGACTGCGGCAGAACCGGGTGTCCTCGCGCGCCTTGACGAAGAACCGCAGCGACGCGATGAGGGTGCCGAGGACGGCCCGTCGCAGCGGGTTCGGGCAGCCCTCGCGCAACGTGCTCCGCGCCTCGGTGCTGGCCCGCCGTTCGTCGGCCGCAGCGCCGGCGACGGTCATCCGCTGCGTGACGAACGGTCGCAGCGTGGACAGGATCATCCACGGCTGCTGCCGCGGTGTGAGGACCTCCAGCTTCAGGTCGTGTAGCGCGCGGTCGCCGAAGGCCGCCAGGTGTCGGGCGAAGGCGTCGGCGACCTCGGCGCCGTGCCGACCGGCGGTGATGTCGTCCCAGACCTCGCGTTCGGATCGCTGCAACGCCGCATCGCGCAGTGACGGGCGCTCGTTGACGAGTTCCGCGAGCGCGATCGCCGAGCGGACCGACGCGAGCGTGCGGTTGGGTCTTCCCCCGGCCACGAGCCGTGGCAGCAGCGCCTCACCGTCGCGCACCCAGCGCTTCAGCAACACGGTGGTCAACGCCAGGCTGGCCAGCCCGAAGTAGCTGTTCACCATCGTGATGCCCCACCGCCGTTCGGCTTCGGCCCACATGTGCCGGTACCGCGCGATCAGCTCGTCCGCCGAGCTGCCGTCGAGCGAGGCGGAGTCCGCCACGAGGGCATCCCACCAACGGAGGAACGAGCGGGTTTCGTGCGGCTGCCGGACCAACAGCGACGCGAGCCGCGGCGCTGCCCGCAGCACCCGCAGCCACGGCCTCCCGGCCAGCTCGCGGGGTACGCCGGTGCGCTCGGTCAGCCCGAGCGAGCGTTCCCACAGCGGGCGCATCAGGTCGAACCCGGGGATCTGACCGTGCAGCGCGAACCACGCGTCCAGCCGGTAGTACACCTGGCCGTCCAGATAGCCGATCATCCGGCTCAGGTGGTGCCGGTTGCGCCGCAGCGACCGGTCGTCCACCCCCATCCGGCGGTAGAAGTCGGTGAACCCCGCCTGGTAGAAGACCCGCGCCTGGGAGTAGGTCAGCGTGCTGGTCAGCCCCGGGAAGCTCTCGGTGAGGTTGTGGTTGGTCCAGGGCACCTCGGCACCGGTCGGCCGGTGAGCCACGACCGCGGGCCTGGCCTGCAGCAGGTGGATCGTTCCATCGTCGGTGATGGCGCCCTCGACGTCCTGCGGCCCGCCGAAGAGCTCCTCCGCAGTGGCGGCCAGCGCACAGATGTGGTGCACCTCCGCGGCGGTGAGCACCGGCGCCTGCGCACACTCGGCGGGCACGGGGAGGATGACCGGTCCATCGCCGGGTCGGTCCGGCGCCGGACCGACCATCGTGGCCTTGCACACCGCCTCGATCTCGATGGCGCCCGTCGCGCCGTCCACGAAAAAGTGGTCGATGTCGGCCTTCTCCTGCACGATTCCTTCGCCGATACCGTGCGCGGCGGCGATCACCCTCCGGTCTGCCCCGCTGCGCGGGTCGCGGGTGAACGCGACGAACGACCGTATCCCCGACACCATGCGCTGCACGCCGACCGCGACCCGGACCGTGGTCGGATCCACGCCGCGGCGCACCCGGTAGATGACCGCTTCCGGGTTGTACGCGGAAGCCCAGCAGTCCACGACGCGGGCCAGCACGGCGTCCCGGCGCACGTACAGGTAGCTGTCGGACAGTCCGGCGAACGGGTCGGCGACACCGTCCTCACCGGTTCCGTCCGCGGCCGCCACCGCACACGCCCGGACGGCGACCAGGCCGCCGGGACCGGCCAACGCGTCGAACGCGGCCAGCACCGGCTCTGCCAGATGGGTGGGTACCGCGCCGCGACGCACGCGATCGCGGTTGGAGTTGGCCCAGGTGACGAGCTCTGTGGCGCGCGCATGCGGGCCGGGAAACGGCGTGGCGGGCGGCGTCGAAGCGGCGAACGCGTCACCGGTCAGGCAGCAGAACTCGGGTACGGGCAGGCCGGCGCGGCGCATCACGTCCTGCCGGGCGAACTTGTGCCCCACGCGTGTCGCATCGGCCAGCCCGGGCCCGTCCCAGATGAGCTGCATGACCTACCACAGCCCCGGAACGAGTCGTGCACGTCCGCTGGCATACGCCGGGTAGCCGGGGACGGTCAACAGCACCCGTTCCTCGACGCTGATCCGCCAGACCACCACCGCGCACAACACCACGAGCAGCAGCACGCTCAGCGGGTTGGGAAAGAAGGCCACGAATCCCGCGTTGGCCAGCAGCATCCCGCTGTACGCGGGGTGTCGCACCATCGCGTACGGGCCGGTGGTCACGATCAAATGGTCTGAGTAGCGAACAACGTGGTGGGAGTAGAACCGGCCCAATGTCCGGATGGCCACCAGCCGTAGCGCGACGGCGCCGGCGAACAGCACCACCGGCACGGCCATCCATGCCGACAACCGGTCCCATCGCAGCGGCCACAGCACGGCAGAGACACCGACGCCGGCCCGGCTCAGCGCGTACGGCAGCAGTGTGTTGTTTTCGGCGGCCGCCTGGGACGGGTTGCTTACCGTGATCCGCGCCTCGAGCAGCATCCACAGCAGATACAGGGCGGCGAGTACGGCCGCGACCACGTGTGGCGGCCGGCTGGCCCGCGACAGGTGGATGCCGATCGCGACCAGGAACGCGGCCACGGTAGTCGGCAGCAGGGCGCGCAGGCATGCGACGACGGCGCGCTGGTTCATGCGGCGCTCCCCCCGTTGCCACGGAACCGCGCATATTCGGCCGGCCCGAGCACCTTGCTCGCGTAGCAGAGGGAACCGAGAACGGGGCCTCGACCGTCCGCGGGAACCAGGTCGAGGTGGAGCTTGGCCTTGTTCCCGGCGATCGGCGCCACCCGCCACCGCAGCGCCACCGGACGTGACCGAGGCAGACCGCTGGGCAGCTCGACGGTCACGCCGATCCACAGCATGTGGGCATCCAACGGCCACCTGCCGAAGCGGTGCGGCAGCCAGGTGGCGAACTGCCGACCGGCTTCGACCAGTCCCTCCACCGGGTGGGTCTCCGGGCGGCGACCGTCAAGGGCGTGCCCTGCCGGCGGCTGCAACACCGCGGCGGTGACGTGGCCGTCGGCCTGCCACGGATCACCGATCATGATGTTCTCGCCGCGGGCCCGGTGCACCAGTGACGCCGGGGCCTTCGTCCACCGGCTCGCGTCGACCCGACATTCACGCTCAGGCAGGTCGTCGGCGGCGGTGAACTCGAACCAGCCGTCGGCGACGACGGTGGCGTCCTGGTATCCCCGTACCTTCCGTCGTCGGGTGTCGCGGGCGTCCAGCGACAGCACCGGAGCGGGATCGAGCTCACACATGCTCCGGAAGGTCATCGCAGCCTCGACCCGGCCCTCGGGCGCCGTGTCGACGCACGCGCGCGCCAACTCCACCATGCCGCAGACCATCAGCATGCCGGGGACGTGGTCGAGCGGGTGGTCGAAGAAGAACGGGTCGCGCTGGTCGACGCGCAGTTCAGCCACGGCGCCGTCCTGATCGGACAGCCGGTGGATGGAGCCGAGTAGAGCGGGCGCTTCCGTGTCCAGCAACGCGGTGGTGGAGCTGTGGTCATTCATTCCGGGACACCTCACGAATGTGGTCGACAACTCGGAACCCGCCCACTGCCGATGCGTTACGACCAACGGTCGACGTACAGGACTTCTTCGACGGGCCGGCGGCGGGCGGGCCGGAACTCGGTCCCGAGCACATGGGCGGTGGGAATCAGGGCGCCCTGGCGTACGTTGTCCGGCAGCCCCAGCACCTCGGCCACCTGCCGCTCATAGGCCAGATGCACCGTCGTCCACGCGGTGCCGAGGCCGCGGGAGCGGGCAGCGAGCATGTAGCTCCACACGGCGGGCAGTAGCGAGCCCCACAGGCTGGCCTGGTTTCCTTCGGGCAGCACGCCGGACTCCAGTTGCAGGCAGGGAACCACCAGCACGGGAACGTCGGCGATGCGCTGGGCGAGATGGCGGGCGCTGCGCACCATCGGCACGGAACAGCCCTGCTGGCGATCGAAGCGCTCCTGCCAGGCGCGCGTGTGCCACCGGCCGACCGCCACCCGCTGGGCCGGGTCGGTGACAACGATCCAACGCCACGGCTGGGCGTTGGCCCGGGAGGGCGCCTGGAGCGCGATGCGCAGGCACTCCTTGACGGTGTCAAGTCCGACCGGCCGCGTGAGGTCCAACCGGCGGCGCACGGCGCGCGTCGTGGTCAGCAGCTGATCCGGGGTCATCGACAGGGCGTCCACGGAGTGTCTCCTCTGGAAGCGTCGGCTCTTACCGGCTGAATGCTAAGTGGACCGACCGTCATAGCGAATAGACTATGATGACTCTTACAGAGCGTTGTATCCATCGCGTGAAATCTATAAACCAGGCCCGAGAACGCCACGCCCCCGCGTCGTCCGCCGTGACGGGACGCAGAAGCGGGCGGGCCGTGGAAACACGGCAGGCGGGTCGCCACACCCAGGTGACGTCATCCGCGGCGGCAGAGCGGGCGGTCGGTCACGCGGCACCGAACCGGTCCGAGAGCGCGTACCGCGTCAGCACCACGTCGTCGATCTGGCGCACCTCCGCCACGCTCGCCCGGTGACCGGGACGCCAGGGGAACTCACCGTCGGTGACGAAGCGGGGCGCGCGGCAGTCGCCGACGAAGAACGGAGCGACCACCAGGTGCAGCTCGTCGGCCAGCCCGGCGGTGAGGAACTGCGAGTGCATGGTTCCGCCACCTTCCACCATCAGCCGGCGTACGCCACGGGCGGCGAGGTCGGCCAGGGCCCACTCGACGTTGACCGACTCTCCCCCGTCCACGATGGTGGCCACGCTGCCGAGGCGCTCCCGGGTCTTGTCCACGGCATCCGTCGCGCAGTACACGATCTTGTCCGTGTCGCCGGTCGCGAAGAACCGGGCGGTCGGATCAAGATCACCGCGAGCCGTCACCGTGACCTTCGTCGGCGACGCGGGCAGGCCATGCGCGACCCGCAGATCTCGGCGCTGCTGCGAACGCACCATCAGCCGTGGGTTGTCCAGCCGGACGGTGCTCGCGCCGACCAGGATCGCGTCGCATTCGGCACGTACCGCATCGATGCGATCCAGGTCTTCCATGTTCGACAGCAGCAGCCGCTGACCGGTCGCGTCGTCGATGTAACCGTCGATCGACATGGCGCAGCTGAGCAGTACGTACGGGCGCTCACTCACGGACGAACGGGAGTTCGAGAGTGTGGGCGCCGCGGCTGACCTTCGCCGCCAGGTAGCCCGCGTTGGCCGGGGACAGGTACACACCGGTCGGGACACGTTCGTTCACCGTCACCCCGAGCCGGCCCAACTGTTCCGCCTTGTCCGGGTTGTTGCTCAGGAGAGTGATGCGCTCCACGCCCAAGGCGCCCAGCATCTGCGCCGCCGCGGTGTAGTCACGCTCGTCCTCACGGTGACCCAGCGCGACGTTCGCCTCGTACGTGTCCAGGCCGGCGTCCTGCAGCGCATAGGCGTCGAGCTTGGTGTAGAGGCCGACGCCGCGCCCTTCCTGCCGGAGGTAGAGCAGGAAGCCACCCGCACCCGCGATGCGTTCGACCGCCTCGCGCAGTTGCGGGCCGCAGTCACACCGCTGGCTGCCGAACACGTCTCCGGTCAGGCACTCGCTGTGCGGGCGCACCAGCGGCGCTGGTCCGCCGGCGGCGTGTCGGTCACCCGATCCCGCCCAATCGCCCAGGCCGAACGCGAGATGCTCCCGGTCGTCCACCAGCCCGTTGAACGAAAATACGCGCGCGGTCGTGGCGTATCCGTCGGGGAATCGGAGCGGCACCGTGACCTGCGTCCGGACCGTTGCGACCCGCAGTGCTTCGTACATTGGTCTCCTCCATCAGATGCTGCCGGACACGCCGACAGCGCATCCCGCCTCAGAACCACGTCGCCGGCCCGGGTCCACCTCTGCCGGCGTCGCCCGGACGGTCAACCAGCCACCGCGCCTTCCCGCGGGACGGCGGCGGGCACGCGGACCCGCCGGAGCACCAGCACGGCGGCGCCGGGCAGACTCGAGACGAGCACCAGGGCCCCGTACACCATCGCGGTGGCGACCCCCTGGGCGGCGGTGAGGCCGGCAGCGGCGAACGCCCACGCCGCCACGCCCTCGCGCGGCCCGAAGCCGCCGACATTCGCCGGCAACCCCATGGCCAGCAGAGCCAGCAACGTCAGCGGCAGCAGCCGGGACAGCGACGCCGTGGAGCCCGCCGTACGCGCCGCGACCAGGAAGGTCGCCAGGTGGCCCGCCACGACCACGGCGGATGCCAGTACCACGCCCAGCCAGGTGCGGCGCGCGAGCAGTCCGTCGCGGACGTCGGCCACCGCGGCGCGGAGCCCCCGCGCCCACCGCGACGTGCCGGATCGCGGCAGAGCCCGGGCCAGCAGTACGGCAGCGAGCCCGCCCACCACCATCAGCGCGGTCGCGGCCGGCAGGAATGGTCGTATCGGCGACGGCAGCGCGAACAGGATGACGATCGCCATGGCCACCTGGACGATCTGGCCGGCGGTCCGTTCCCACACCACCGCGCGGATGCCGCGCCCGACATCGCCGACGTCCCGCCCGTGGCGCACCGCGCGGTGCACGTCACCGAGCACCCCGCCCGGAAGCGTCGCGTTCAGGAACACCGCGCGGTAGCAATGGGCCACCGCGGTGCGCAGCGGCAAGCGGACACCGAGGCCACCCGCAACCAGGCTCCATCGCCACGCGCAGCAGACCGTGGTCAACGCGCCGATACCGAGCGCCGCCCCGAGTGCCCAGCCGTCTATCGAGCGCAGCCCGTCGAGGAACGGACCGGTGCCCAGCCGCCACAGCAGGAAGGCGAGAAGCCCTACCCCGCTGAGCGTCCGCACCCACGCCCACAACAACCGTGACGTGGGCGTGGCGCGGCTACCCTGTCGCAAACGCGGCCTCCCCCGGAAGAACGTCTTCTTGCCTCTACGCAGCGCAGAGCTTGACGGTTCATTCACAGCCGGCGAGGAGGTCGCTGTGCTGGACCACGGCCCCGAGCCGACCCGCGGCGGCGTCTGCCAGCCGACGACGCGCGTACGCCGCCGCCGGCCCGGCCAACTCCGGCCGCTGCTCGCACGCCGCGCCCAGCCAGCCCTTGAACCACTCGGACGTCAGATCGGCCTGGTCCGCGCCGAGCCGCCAGGGACTGGACCGGACCTCGACGGCGACTCCGCGCCGGCCGAACGCGTCGACGCACGCCTCGACGGCGTCCGGCCCGAGCAGGGTCCGGCCGCCGACCGTCCGACGCTGATGGGCGTTGAACGCCTCAGCGATCTCCACGTCCAGCGGGTCAGCCGGGGTGAGCTCCACCCGACCGACCACCGAGATCATCAGCAACGTCGCACAACCAGCGCCCGCGCAGGCCGCCACGACCCGCTCGACCTCGTCGGCGGTCAGCATGTCGAGCAGTGCGGAGGCGGTGACCAGGGAGGCGCCATCGAGATCGGCGGCGGTCAGCCGGGTGATGTCGCGCCGTCGGGTCTCGACGGTGACGGGCGCGCCGTCGGCGGCCGTGTCGACCATCTGGGCCTTGGCGCGTTCCAGCAGGTCGGCGTCCTGGTCGTACATGATCCAATGCTGCGGCCCGGGCAACTGCGGAGCCAGCCAACGACCCATCGATCCCGTGCCGGTGCCGAGATCATGGATCACCGTACGGGGGCTGCCGGCCAGATGACGGCGGACCCGTTCGACGAGCTCCGGCGCACGGGCCGCCGCGTCGGCGGCCTCCCGCAGCCGGAGCCATGCCGCGAAGTCGAGCGAGATGTCCACACTCATGCCGCCACTGCCCCCTTCAGGACTTCTGCCATCGATGCCGCGGTGACCGTCCAGTCCCTGAGCGTGGTCCGGCGTCCGTGGGCGGACCGCCGCAACTGCTGCCGCAGGTCGGTGTCGCTGAGCCAGCGACGCAGCGCGCCGGCCAGGGCCGGCGGGTCGTCGGGCTCCACCAGGATGCCCGGCCGGCTACCGTCCGGCGCGTGGCCCAGCGCCTCCGGCAGCCCGTTCGCCGCCGTCGCCAGCACCGGGATCCCACGGGCCAGCGCCTCGGTGACCACCATGCCGTACGTCTCGCCGCGCGACGCCAGCACCAGCAGGTCGGCGGCGGCGTACGCGGCGGCGAGTTCATCGCCGGTACGCGGGCCGACCAGCCGCACCCGGTCGGCGAGACCGTACCCGTGCGTCTGCCGACGGAGCAGGTCGACGAAGCCCGGATCCCGGGTCAACGCCCCGACGCAGACGCAGGTCCAGGGCATGTCCCCGACCGCCGCCAGCGCCTCGGTCAACACGTCATGTCCCTTGTGCGGTGTGACGGCAGCGACGCAGAGCAGTTCCGAGCCGGTGTCCGACCCGGGCGCCAGGGGTGCGCGATCCACCCCGGGCGTGGCGACGTGGACCCGGTCGGCGGGCAACCCGTACAGGTCGAGCAGGCGTCGCCGGGTCCACTCGCTGGTCGTGACCACCGCGACCGCGGCCGCCAGGGCCGCCCCCTCAGCGTCGTCGCCCAGCGGCATGTGCACCAGGACAACCAGGCGCAGCCGTCGGGCCTGCGGTGCCAGCACGTCCGGTACGGCCGAGGCGATCAGGCCGTCGAGCAGGACGACCGCGTTGTCGGGTATCGCCGAGAGCACGCGGGTGAGGTCGGCCCGCTCCGTCGCGTCCGGCGCGGGCCAGGCGCCGCGCACGGCATGCTCGCGTACCGACCATCCCGCGGCGGCGAGGCCCTGACAGATCCGGCGGTCGTAGGTGTTGCCGCCGCTCGGCGTGGCCGGATCATCGATGTCGTTGGGCAGGACGACGTGCACCACCGTCATAGTGGCCGCTCGTAGCTGGCCCACGCGATGTGCGACTCGTGGAGCGTGACCATGATCCCGGCGAGCCCGCGCGCGCCTTCGCCGAGGTCGCCGGCGTGCACCCGCTCGGCGATGCGGTCCGCGATCGTGCGGGCGAGCATCTCGGTCGACGTGTTGATCCCGGTGAACGCGGCCTCGTCGTCGAGGTTGCGGTAGTTGAGCTGGGCGAGAACCGCGTTCAACTGCTGGGCGGCCCGTCCGATGTCGACGACGATGTTGTCGGCGTCGAGCTCGGCCCGGCGGAACGTCGCGTCAACGACGAACGTCGCCCCGTGCAGTCGCTGGGCCGGTCCGAAGACCTCGCCACGGAAGCTATGCGCGATCATGATGTGATCACGGACGGTCACGCTGAACAAGGATCACTCTCCGTCGTAGGTGATGAGATGACACAGGGCGGGAAGGGTGCCGTCGGCCAGTCGGCCGAGCACGTCGGGTAGCTCCTCAAAGCGGGACGCGCCGGTGATCAGCGCGTCGAACGCGGGATCGCGGAGCAGTTCCAGGGCGAGCGTCAGGCGATCCGCGAACGTCCGGCTCCCCCGTCGCGCCGGCGAGACCGTGCCCACCTGGCTGCTGCGGATGTTGAGGCGACCGGAGTGGAACGAACCGCCCAGCGAGAGTTCGACCGCACGATCCCCGTACCAGCTCAGCTCGACGACCGTGCCTTCCGGCGCGAGCAGGTCCAGCGACCGCTGGAGCCCGGCGGATGTCGCGCTGGCGTGTACCACCAGGTCACGGCCGTCGGCGGCCTGCGCCGGCAGCGCGAACTCGACGCCCAGCGCCGCGGCGACAGCGGCCCGGCCGGGATCGGCGTCGACCAACTGGACCCGCACGCCGGGAAACCGGGCGAGCAGGGCGGCGACGGAGCAACCGACCATACCGGCGCCCACCACCGTGATCCGGTCGCCGACGAGGGGCGCGGCGTCCCACAGGGCGTTCACCGCGGTCTCGACGGTCCCGGCGAGCACCGCGCGCGCAGGCGGAACACCGTCGGGCACGGCGATCACGGCGCTGGCCGGGACGACGTACGCGGTCTGGTGCGGGTAGAGGCAGAAGACGCTACGCCCGAGCAGGCTCGACGGACCCTCCTCGACGACGCCCACGTTGAGGTAGCCGTACTTCACCGGTCCGGGGAAGTCGCCCTCCTGGAACGGCGCGCGCATCGCGGCGTACTGGCTCGCGGGCACGCCGCCCTGGTAGACCAAGGTCTCGGTCCCCCGGCTGATGCCGGAACGGAGGGTGCGGACGAGGACCTCGTCGGGGCCGGGGGCGGGCAGCGTCGCCGACCGGATCTCGCCCTTCCCGGGCGAGCGTAACCAGAAGGCGTGGGCCTCGCGCGTCACCGAATTCTCCTCATCTGGATCCCGAACCGAACCGAACGGCCGCATTTTCCGTGTTCCCTGTCAGCGGGTCGTCGATCTTAGTCACGGAGGCACGGTGCCCAGGGTTCAAACCGGTCCGGTGATCGGGCTGATCGTCCAGTTTGTCCTGCTGGCGGGCCTCGCCGGAACAGTCGGTCTCAGCAGCGCGGGGTGGCTGACGGGGATCGCGTACGGTGCTGTCACGTGCATCGCCCTCACCCGGGGGCTGCGCCGGGCGGGTACGGGCGACCTCGGCCCGGCCGACCGGGTGACGTTGAGCCGGGGGATCCTCGTCGGCGCCGTCGCAGCGCTGACGGTCGACTCGTTCGGCCGGCAGGCGCCGGTCGAGGTGATGGTCATCTTCACCGCCGTGGCGCTGGTGCTCGACGGGGTCGACGGATACGTGGCCCGACGCACCGGCACCGCGAGCGCACTCGGCGCGCGCTTCGACATGGAGGTCGACGCGTTCCTCCTGCTGGTGCTCAGCGTCTACCTCATGCCGTTGACGGGTGGTTGGGTACTCACGATCGGAGCGATGCGGTACGCCTTCGTCGTCGCGATCTGGGTGCTGCCCTGGATGCGCGGGACGTTGCCGCCGCGCTACTGGCGGAAGGTCGTGGCGGCGGTGCAGGGCGTCGTCCTGGTGTTCGCGATGGCGGACGTGTCACCCCGGCCGCTGATGGCCGTCGTGGTGGCGGCGTCGCTGGCCCTGCTCGTCGAGTCGTTCGGCCGCGACG
Organism: Micromonospora sp. NPDC049679; assembly: GCF_040659735.1. Classification (NCBI taxonomy): domain Bacteria; kingdom Bacillati; phylum Actinomycetota; class Actinomycetes; order Micromonosporales; family Micromonosporaceae; genus Micromonospora; species Micromonospora sp. NPDC049679. The sequence goes on along the minus strand of NZ_JBFANZ010000011.1, from coordinate 66,446 downwards.
TCGTGTGGCTGTGGCGGGAGCGTCCCGTCCGGACCGGCCATCCCCGGGTGACCGGCCACCTACCACCTCGCCCGCCAAGCGCTCCCCCGGTCGCGTCGCGGCAGGCGCGGTGGGCGGCGCACCTTCCGATCTGAGGCACCCCTGCCCGCAGATTGCTCATGCAGTCCGGGGCCGTAGCAAGGAGACACGCACGTGAGTCAGTTCGAGGCTGTCCTGTTCGACGCGGGCGACACGCTGATCCGGCTTTCCGGCAACGGCGAGACGTTGCTGCACCGAGCGGCAGCCGTCCTCGGCGTCGACCCGCTCGACCCGCAGGAGGTCGCGCTCGTGTGGCGGCGGGTGCTCGAACGCAGCAGCACCGCTGAGGAGCTGGCGAAAGGCCGTGACCTGTCGAACGCGCGGCACCGCGAGGTCTGGACCGCGCTGTACGACACGGCCGGGTGTGAGCGGCTGGCTCCGGGGCTGAGCGAGGAGTTGTACGGGCTCACCGTCAGCGCCGAGTCCTGGGAAGCGTTCCCGGACACGGTTCCCACCTTGAAGGCCCTGCGTGAGCGGGGTCTGCGGATCGGAATCGTCAGCGACACCGGCTTCGACCTGCGCCCGGCGATGGACCTGCTGGGGATGTCGCCTTTCCTGGACACCGTCGTGATGTCCTTCGAACGCGGTGTCTGCAAGCCCGCTGTCGCGCCGTTCCTCACCGCATGCGAGCAGCTGAACGTCAGCCCGGAACGGACCCTCATGGTCGGTGACAACCCGCTCACCGACTCCGGCGCGGTGGCGGCCGGAATGTACGTGTTCCTGCTGCCGCCGCCCGCGAAGAGCGGCGCGCGGGGACTCGGGCACATCTTGTCGCTGGTCTGACCCGCACCAGGCTTCGCTACGAAGGGCGATCCGTTGTTCTTGTTCACGCGCTTCCGCCGGCCACCGACGCAGGGGCGATCCGGTGCGGAGGAGAGCCTGACGACGGACCGCCCGCCCGAGCGTACGGCGCGCGACGACCTGCCGGGTGACACCGGGGGCAGCGACCGTCTCGGAACGCACTCCGTGCTGGCGTGGGTCACCAGCGCCCTGGCCGGCCTGCTCGTGCTGTTCGCCCTCGTCGCCCCGAACCAGCTCAATCGCCTCACGCCCGGGGCGTTCGTGCGGATACCGCTCGAGGGGCTCGTCGCCGTCACCCTTCTTCTCGTCCTGCCGGGCAGGGCCAGGCGGGTCGGTGCGCCGCTCCTCGGCTCCGCCCTCGGCCTGCTGACCATCCTCAAGATCATCGACATGGGGTTCTTCACGGCGTTCGACCGGCCGTTCCACCTGGGGGTCGACTGGGTCCTCTTCGATGACGGCGTGGGGTTTCTCGCCGACTCGTTCGGGCGGTTCGCGGCGACCGGCGCCGTCGTCGCGGCGGTGCTTCTCGTCACCGTCCTGCTCATCCTCATGACGCTGTCGGTCCTGCGCCTGGCCCGCCTCGTGGCCCGGCACGACACCCGCGCGCGGCGGACCGTCGCGGTGCTGGCGGTCGTCTGGTTGGCCTGCGCCGCGCTCGGCGTGCGGATCGTGCCGGGCGTACCGGTCGCCGACAGCAGCGCGACGGCCCTGGTCTACGACCACGCCCAGCAGGTGGGAGCGGGCCTGCGGGATCGGAAGACCTTCGCTGCGGAGATCGCCGACGACGCGTTCCGGGACGTCCCGGGTGAGCAACTGCTGACCGCCTTGCGCGGCAAGCACGTCGTCATCGCCTTCATCGAGAGCTACGGGCGTGACGCGGTCGAGGATCCGGAGTTCGCGACCCAGGTCGGTGCGGTGCTGGACGCCGGGGACAGCCGGCTGCGCGCCGCCGGGTTCACCTCCCGGAGCGGCTTCCTGACCTCACCCGCGATGGGCGGCGGAAGCTGGCTCGCCCACGACACGCTGCTCTCCGGACTGTGGATCGACAACGAGCAGCGGCACCGCGGCCTGCTGGCGAGCGACCGGCTGACCCTGGGGGCCGCTTTCCGGCGCGCGAACTGGCAGACCGTCGGCGTCATGCCCGCCGTCAGTCAGGACTGGCCGGAGGGGGCGGTCTTCGGCCACGAACGGTTCTACGACGTCCGCGACCTCGGATACGAAGGCCCGACCTTCGCCTACGCTCCCATCCCCGACCAGTACACCCTGTCGGCCTACCACCGTCTCGCGCAGGCGACGCCCGACCGCGCTCCGGTGATGGCGGAGATCGCCCTCGTCTCGAGCCACTCGCCCTGGACGACCATTCCCCGGCTCCTCGACTGGAAGGAGATCGGTGACGGGTCCGTCTTCCACAACGCCGCGGCCGCAACCGAACGCCCCCAGGCCGGGGCGAAGGGCGACCCGGTCACCCGGGCGCGGACCGGGTACCGGCGTGCCATCGAGTACTCGCTGAACAGCGTCATCTCCTACGTCGAGACGTACGGCGACGACGACCTTGTGCTCGTCGTCCTCGGCGACCACCAGCCCACCCCGCTCATCACCGGTGAGGGCGCCACCCGGGACGTACCCATCTCGATCGTCGCCCGTGACCGCGCCGTCCTGGAGCGGATCTCCGGGTGGCGCTGGCAGGACGGCCTGAAGCCCGGCCCGCAGGCCCCGGTCTGGCGGATGGATGCCTTCCGCGACCGCTTCCTGACCGCCTTCGGACCGGGGCGAGCGGCAGGTTGAGGCAACCTTCCGAATCCTCCCGGTCGTCGGCACCGGCCCGGGCCCAACCCGTCATTTCGCCGCGTGACGGCGGGAGACGATTGAGGAAGAGCTACGGGACGACGCCCTCGGGCGCGGCGTCGGCGAGTTCGGCGAGGATCTGGGCGTGGCAGGGCTCGGGTACGCACCAGCAGCCCAGTCGTCGCCCACGCAGGTCGGGTATCCGGGCCAGCAGGTCGGGTCGGTCGAGCAGCCAGCTACGGTACGCCTCGAGCACCTGCTCCCGGCTACCGTCCCGACCGGGGCGGAACGGGCTGGCCAGTGGCGAGCCGTCCAGGTCCCAGCCGCCACGACGCATGGTTCGCCCCACGTAGACCACGTCGGCGTAGTCGGGATCGCCGAGGTGACCTTTCAGGTTCACGACGCTCGTCCGGTCCATGACGCCATCCCTTCCTCACTGGTCGGCTCGCCCAGCAGCCACGTGTCCGAATACCGACGCGGCTCAGGGGCGACCACTGCGCACGCTCACCGTACGCAGCGCGTCGTAGCTGTCGGGCATGTCGCGCTCCTCGGGTGAACTCCCGCCGGAACGCGTCGTGGATCAGCTTGAGAGCGGCACCGCTGCTGGCCCGCGTGATCGTTGTATCTTCGACATCGTCACCAGCCAGGGTGAGTGTCACCGACCGGGAGGTAGTCGCGTCCAGGGAAGTCGGTCGCAAGCTCATCGCTTCGAACAAGAAGGCGCGGCACGATTACGCGATCCTCAAGACGTTCGAGGCCGGGATTGTGCTGGTTGGCACCGAGGTCAAGTCGCTGCGGGCCGGCCGGGTATCGCTGGTGGACGCGTTCGCCCATGAGCACGATGGCGAGATCCTGATGTACGGGCTACACATCGCGGAATACGGGTACGGCACCTGGACGAACCATCAGCCTCGCCGTACCCGGAAACTGCTGCTGCGGCGCGTGGAGATCGACAGGATCCTCGAGAAGGTACGGGAAGGCGGCCTCACGCTCGTGCCGTTGTCGATGTATTTCGAGAACGGCTGGGCGAAGGTCGAGCTCGGCCTCGCTCGCGGCAAGAGGTCCTACGACAAGCGGCAGTCCCTGGCTGAACGGGACGCGAACCGCGAGATCGCCCGGGAGATGAGCCGCCACCTCAAGGGCATGCCCGGGCAGCGGAAGTAGCCCGCCCGTACCGGCCGGGCGTGGACCCGGCACCCTGCGCCACCGCGCGGCTCGGGTGCCGGGCCTCGCCGCCTCAACCGTTGGCCGTACCGGCCCGCGCCTCGGGGTCGTTGTGCCGGAGGTGGTGCACGATGTCCGCCTCGACGCCGCGGATGTGGCTCACCGCCTCGGCCTTGGCGTCGCGTACCCGGCGTCCGATGACGGCGTCCACGATCCGGCAACGCCCGTCGTGTGCGGCCGCCCGCCGCCCAGGCAGAGCGATGACCCGGTGCGGGTACGTGGTGAAGAGCGGCTGAAGGCTCTCCGCGAGCCGGAGCAAGGTCGTGTGCGCGAAACCTGCGCCGGGTGCGGCCGCGCCCCGCTCCTGGGGTCAGGAGCGGAACTGTTCGATGACGAGCTCCGCGGCCTGGGCGATGAGTGCGTCGTCGTAGGTGGCGTCCTTGTCGTCGCGGGTGGAGAGGATGGCGACCACGATGGGTGCGCGGCCGGGGGGCCAGATCAGCGCGATGTCGTTGCGTGTGCCGTAACCAGCGGCGCCGGTCTTGTCACCGACGACCCAACCGCTTGGCACTCCGGCGCGGATGAGCTGGGCGCCGGTGGTGTTGCCTTGCAGCCACCGGTGGAGGATGTCGCGGTCCTCGGGGTCGAGAGCGCCGCCGACGGCGTACGTCTGCAGGTCCGCGGCGAGGGCGCGGGGCGTGCTCGTGTCCCGCTTGTCACCGGGCGTGGCCTCGTTGAGCTCGGTTTCGTAGCGGTCGGCCTCGGTCGTCTTGTCACCGATGCCGCGGAGCGCCTTCTCGAAGCGGTGCGGGCCGCCGAGGTGACGCAGCAGCAGGTTGCCGGCGGTGTTGTCGCTGTACCGGACCGCGGCGTCGGCCAGATCGCGCAGCGTCATCCCCTCCCCCACGTGTTTCTCGGTGATCGGCGAGTAGGTGACGAGATCGGCCTGCGTGTAGCGGACGATCCGGTCGAGTTCCGCGGTCGACGTTCCGTCGAGCACGGCAGCTGCGGCCAACGCCTTGTACGTCGACGCGTACGCGAACCGCTCGTCGGCCCGGTACTGGAGGGTGCGACCGGATCCGGTGTCGATCGCGTAGACGCCCAGCCGCGCGTCGAACGCGGTCTCCAGCTGTCCCAATTGCCGCTCCACGGGCGCCGCGGTGGTGGCGGCCGCGCTCGACGCGGGCATGACGGCGGCATCAGCGGTGGCACAGGCGGCAACGGGAACGACCGCGATCGCTGCGGTTACCGCTGCGACGGCGCGTCGTGTCCGAGAGATCAACATGATTCCCCTTGTGATCGTTCGACGATTCGGGGCCGCTCCGGCTGGCCGGTCGGCCTCCCTCCCGCGAACCGTCGCACCCGTCGCACGATGCTGTCCAAGACCGCAGTGGTGTTATTGATGCCGATCCGGCATAGGCTGTCTCGTCGTGGATCTCGTCGCCGCATGTCGGGCCTTCGTCTCCGTGAGCGGATACGGCAGCTTCACCGCAGGAGCGGCGGCCGCCCGCATTCCGCAGTCCGTGGCCAGCCGCCGCATCGCCGCGCTGGAGGAGCGATTCGGCTCCCGACTCTTCGACCGGTCGTCACGGACGGTTACACTGACGCCGTTCGGTCGGGACATGCTGCCGTCGGCCCGGCGGCTCGTCGAGCTCGCCGACGCGATGGAGCACGACGCTGAAAGGGCCAAGCTGCGCCCCTTCCGGCTGGCCGTACCCGCGATCTGCGCCCCTCGCCCGCTCGCGCGCCTGGTTGCCGAGGGTCGCCAGCACGACCTGCATCTCGACCTGCACATGGCCGAACCGGGCGAGCGCGCCGAGCTGTGTCGCACGCTCCGCATCCGCGCCGCCGTCGTCGCGGTGCCCTCGGCCGAGGCCACCTGGCAGGTGCCGCTGGGCCTCGCCGGTCAGGCCGACACCCAGACACCGACGCTGTTCCTGGAAACCCTCCGCCCCGGCCGGTCCCGTAGCGCGGCGCGCCGGTCCCGCGTCTGGATCCAACCGGAGGACGACGTGCCCCACATCCGCGACCCGCTGACCCGCCTGGCCCAGGCCGTCGGACTGCAACCCGCCCAGTTGACGGTGGCGACGTCGCTCGTCGACGCCGCCGCCGCCACGCTCAACTCTGCCGATCACCTGCTCTGCTCGCGGGACCAGGCCGACGAACTGGGCCTGCACTGGCGGCCCATCGGCGAGCTGCGGCTGACGCGAGGCTATGACGTCACCGCCGGCGTCCGCGACGACGCCCACCGACTGCGCACCCTGCTGCACGCGCGGATAGGACGCTGCGTGGGGGCACCGGCGGGGCAGCAGGCGTGAACCCCGCCCAGATGATCCGCACCGCTCGGGCGACTCTCGACGATGCCGGCCTACGCGGGTCGTTCCTCGTACGCGACCTCGACTCCTGCGAGGAGATCGGCACCGACACGGATGTGGTCTACCCCATCGCGTCGCTGGTGAAGGTGCCGTTGGCGATCGCCACGCTCGAGCGGATCGCCCGCGGCGAACTCGATCCGGCGACACCGGTCCACGTGACACCCGGCCGGATCACCACCCCGGGACCGACCGGTATCAGCAGATTCCGCCACCCGACCACCGTCGCCCTAGAGGATCTGCTCTACCTCAGCACATCAGTCAGCGACGGCGTCGCCGCCGACGCCCTCTTCGCACTCACGCCCCCCACCCAGGTCACCGCCGAACTGCGCCGGCTGGGCTTCGACGGCATCGCGGTACGCCACCTCATGGGTGACCTCACCGACACGCCGGCCGAACGCCTGGGGCCAGTGGACAGTCATCTCGCACATTCCCTCGCCATCGGCGCGGCGACCCCCGGACACGGGAATCTGGTGCCCCAACTCGATGTCGCCCGCGCCAACGCGGGATCCGCGCGGAGCTTCGTCAATCTGCTGCAGGGTATCTGGAGGCCTTCGTCGGTCCACCCGGCGAGCGCGGCGCGCGTACGGGAACTGATGGGCGACAACATTCTGCGCCACCGCCTCGCACCCGACTTCACCTCGGACGCGTCCCGGTGGTCGTCGAAGACCGGCACACTCCTCAACCTCCGCCACGAGGTCGGCGTCGTCGAACACGCCGACGGGCAGACGTTCGCCGTCGCCGCCCTCACCGAATCGCACGTACCGGCCGTTCATCAGCCCGGCACCGAGGCGGTGATGGCGCACGTCGCCCGCACTCTGCGCGACCACCTGAGGGGAATCCGCTGCTGAGATGGCTCAGGCCGGCGCGAGCTGCTGTCACGGCAGGGGCGCCGCGCCGAACGTCGGCCGTCCGTTGCAGCACCGTGTGCGAGCTGCTACGCGACGACCTGACGAGAATCTTTACGCGCCTGCCCGGGGTCAGTAACGTCTCATCGAAGGTTACCGATGACTGACGGGACGCGGCGTCCGTCGCCGATCGCGGTGGACAGCCCTACGGGAGGTACGCGCATGAGCAGGAGAAGCCCGCTGCTGGGCCTGATCACAGTGGGGGCGCTCACGGCCTCTGTCATCGCCGGCTCGTCCGCGGTCGCGCGCCTGGCGCACGGCCCCACCGGCCACGCGGATGCCGAGGCGGTCGCGGGCGCAACCGGAGGGCGGTGGGTGGCGAGTTGGACCTCGATGCCGCAGTTGACCGAGCCGCACAACCTGCCCCCGGCGCCGTTCACCCAGGAGAACCTCGTCCTGCGCGACAGCACGCTGCGGCAGACGATCCGGGTTTCGGTGGGTGGGCAGCGGATGCGGATACGGCTCTCCAACGCGTTCGGCGGGGCACCGCTGCCGATCACCGCGGCCTCGGTGGCGCTGCCGGCCGGGGGGCAGGCCGGGGCCAGCGCGATCGAGCCCGGCACCGGCAGGCGGGTGGCGTTCAGCGGCCGCTCCTCCGTGGTGATCCCGGGCGGCGCGCAGATGGTCTCCGATCCGATTGATCTCCCCCTCGCGGCACGGTCCAACCTCGCCGTCACGCTCTACCTGGCCGAGGGTCAGCGCTCCAACAACATCACCTCCCACCCCGGCTCCCGGACCACCTCTCACCTGGTGGCCGGCAACCACATCGAGGACACCGCCCTGTCGGGCGCGACGCCGACCGACCACTGGTACTTCCTCAGCGGCGTGGAGGTGGCCGCGCCGCCCGCCACCGCGACCGCGACCGCGGTGATGCTCGGTGATTCGCTGACGGACGGACGTGGCTCGACCACGAACGGGAACAACCGCTGGCCCGATCAACTCCTGGACCGGCTGCACACGTACCGCCCCACGGCGAATGTCGCGCTGGTCAACCAGGCCGCGGGTGGCAACCGGGTGCTCAATGACGGGCTCGGCCCCAATGCCCTGGCGCGGCTCGACCGGGACGTGCTGGCGCAGAGCGGGGTGAGGTGGCTGGTCGTGTTCGAAGGGGTCAACGACATCGGTACCGCCGAAGCGACCGAGGCCGCGCAGAAGGCGGTCGCGGATGACCTGCTCACGGCGTACGACCAGATCGTGACGCGGGCGCACGCACAGGGCATCAGGGTGTACGGCGCGACGCTGACCCCGTTCGGCGGGAACTCCGGCTACGACGACGCGGCCGGCACCCGGGAGGTTGCCCGCCAGACGGTCAACCACTGGATCCGGACCAGCGGGCGGTTCGACGCCGTCATCGACTTCGACCGGGCCGCCCGGGACCCGGCGAATCCCCGCCAACTGCTGTCCACCGTGGACACCGGTGACCACCTGCACCTCAACGCCGCCGGCTACAAACTGCTGGCCGACACCGTCCCCGCCGGGCTGTTCCACCACTGACGTACCACCCGGCGGCGCCACTCCGGCTTCGAGCGGCGTGGTCAGATCCGGTCGTTCAGCGTGGCGCGCCCGCGGCGGACCGCCGTGATCGCGCTTCGGGCCCGGACCATCGTCGCCGGGGCGACGGTCCGGGCCCCTGGCACAGCTCGCCGCGTCAGGCCGGCTCCGCCACCCGGTTGTCGAACAGTGCCAGGCCCGCGGCGGTGTTGGAGGCCGGCACGAAGTACGTGGAGTGCACCTTGCGCACCTGCTCGTTCATGGCGCCGCGCATGATCAGCCACATGATCATCTCGATGCCCTCCGAGCCGGCCCGGCGGATCAGCTCCTCGCGGCTCATGGCCGCGAGCTTCGCCGGGTCCTTCTCGATGGCCTCCATGAACATGTGGTCGAACTCCGCGTTGATGAAGCCCGCCCGCGCCCCGGCCAGCTGGTGGGACATCCCACCGGTGCCGAGGATCCCGATCTTCACGTCCTCGTCGTATGCCGCGATCGCCCGGCCGATGGCCTGGCCGAGGGCGTAACACCGCGCGGCCGTGGGCTGCGGGTACTGGATGACGTTGACCAGCAGCGGCACTACCGGGCAGGGCCAGGCGTCGCCGGGGTCCGGTGTCCAGACCGACAGCGGCACGGTGAACCCGTGGTCGACGGCGAGTTCCTGGAAGACGGTGAGGTCGAAGCCGTCGTCGACCAGGCTCTCCAGCAGGTGCAGGGAGAGATCAGGGTCGCCGATCACGTCGGGCACCGGGCGCCGCCCGAAGCCCTCGTCCGCGACCGTGTACCGGTCGGCGGTCCCGATCCCGAAGGTGGGAACGATGTCGAGGTCGATGCCGTTGGCGTGGTCGTTGTACACCAGGATCGCGACGTCGGGCTTGTGCTCCGCCAGCCACTTCCTGGCCGGCTGGTAGCCGTCGAACAACGCCTTCCAGTTCGGGTCCTGCGTCTTGCCCCGGTCCATCGCCGCACCGATCGACGGCACGTGCGACGTCGCCAGGCCCCAGATCACCTCAGCCATCGGTCCGTCCTCCCGCCCGCATCGCCGCCACGAACTCCTCCTCGGTCATCCCGCTGAAGACACCACCGAGGTACTGCATCGACCGGCCGTCCATCATGGCCAGCTTGTACACGTAGAAGATGCTGCCGCCGAGGTCGATCATGGCCTGCCAGTCGCGCGCCAGGACCGCCGTACGCTGCTCGGGCGAGAGCCCGAACTCGTCGCAGTAGGCCCCCTCGTCGACGAGGAACCGTTCCCGGTTCTCGACGAACCGCAGGCTCATGAAGAGCTTGTTCATCCGGAAGCCGCGCCGGCTGGTCTGCCCGTCGAAGATGGGCGTCCCCGGCACCTCGAACCTGTCAGTCGCCATCACGGGCACTCCCGTCCGCCGGTGCGGCGTGCTCGTGTTCGTCCAGCCACTCCCACAACTGGCGGGGATGCGAGCTGGTCCACGTCCGTCCGCACCAGCAGCTGCCCAGCATCTCGCCGTCGTACTGCCGGAAGGTGATGCGCAATTCGCGCCCCGGGCCCGTCGCCGCCATCACCGCTCCTGCGGGTGCTGGGCCAGCGCCTCCACGTGGACGTCCAGCCACGGGGACATCGGCAGCGACATCAGGGCGTCGTGCAGCTCGGCCGGGTCGGCGGCCTCGTAGAGGCCGACGGTCGCGTTGCGCCCCGGCACCCGCCACAGCCGCTTGAGGATGCCCGCGGCCCGCAGCTCCATGGCGCGGACCCGCTCGGCGGCCCGCAGTTCCTCCCGCCGCTCGGCCGGGGTCTCGGCGGGCAGGCGGTTCTCGGAACGAACGAGGAACTCCACGATCTCTCCTGTCGTAAAGGTGGTGTCAGGCCAACTCGAGCAGGACGTCGGCCAGCGCCCTCGGCGCCGTCACCATCGCCTCGTGCCCGGTGTCCAGCTCGTGCACCGGCCAGCCGCGTTCGCGCGCCCGCTCCGCCTGGCCCTGGAACACCCGCATCCACGTCACGCACTCAACGAACGCGGCCGGCACGCCGTCGACCGCACCGGTGAGCTCGAGCCGGTCGGTGTAGGTCTTCCACGGGTGCGGGGTCAGCTTGGGTGTCAGCCAGTCGAGGTCGACCTGTTCGGTCACGCCGAGCACGGAGAGCTTGCGCACCGGCACCAGCCACCCGAATCCCTGCTCGGCCGCGGACTCGGCCCAATGGTGCTCCACCGTCTCGGGCAGCAGGTCACGGGCGGCCTCGCCGTCGGAGCCGACGAACGCGTCGAGATACACCCGACGCGCGATCGCCTCCGGCCGCCGGTCGGCCACCGCGGTGACGATCTGGCCGGCGTAGCTGTGGCCGACCAGCACCACGTCCCGCAGGCCGAACGTGTCGATCAGCCGGACGACGTCCTCGACGTGGGTGTCCAGGCCGACCAGCGGCGAGAGCAGGTGGGCCCGCTCGGACAGCCCGGTGAGGGTGGGGGCGTGGACCTCGTGGCCGGCCGCGCGCAGCAGCGGGGCGACCCGGTCCCAGCACCAGCCCCCGTGCCACGCCCCGTGGACGAGGACGAAGGTCGTCATGCCCGCCCCGCCGGTGCCGGAGCCGGTGCCGCGGCAGCCGCGGCGCGGGGACGGGCGTTCGCCGATGTGGCCGCCGCCTCCGCCTTGGCCATTCGCTCGAGCAGCCGCCGGCCGCGGATCCCCGCGACGTCGGAGCGGATCGACGACTCGACCATCCCGGGATCCGTGGCGACCATGAGCTCCTGGATCTCGAGGGCGTCCACGTCCTCCTTCATGACCGCCAGCTGCTGCTTGAGCTGGAAGTCCGAGAGCTCGGCGTCGTCGATCTTGTAGTCCCGGGCGAGGGCGAAGAAGTCGTGCGTCTCGGTCTCCGTCGCCGGGGTCATGCCGTAGATGACCTTCATGTGGAAGCCCTCGGGCTCCTCGGTGCCGGTCGGGGCGATCCGGATGTTGAGGATGAAGATGCCGGGGGCGTAGAAGTCACCGTCCTGCCAGCGGTCGATGTCGGTCGTCACGCCCATCGACGACCGGTAGAACGGCGGCGCCTCGATCCCGGTCATGTGCCGGATGAACGAGACCTTGTTGCCCTCGCTGGTCACGTCGATCGGGGTGGAGGCGACGGCGGCGTTGCCGATGCTGCTCGGGTGCAGGAACGTCTCGTGGGTCAGGTCGAGCAGGTTCTCGACCAGCAGCACCTGGCGGGCCTTCAGCGGCACGACCCCGTGCACGTGGGTCCAGTTCTCGTCGGTCAGCCAGGAGGCGTCCGGGATCTCGGCGGGGTCGGCCTTCTCCGGGTCACCCGGCCAGATCCACACGATGCCGTGACGCTCGACGAGCGGGAACCGGTGCACCGACGCCTTCGGGGTGTCGGGCTGCTCGGCGACGCCGACACAGGAGCCGGAGCCGTCGATGCGATAGCCGTGGTAGTTGCACTCGATGACGTCGCCGTCGAGCCGGCCCAGCGACAGCGGGTAGCGGCGGTGCGGGCAGCGGTCCTCGATCGCGTTCACGCTGCCGTCCGAGAGCCGGTAGAAGCAGACCGGCCGTCCGCCGATCCACCGCTGCATCAGCGTCCGGGTGACCTCGTCCGACCAGGCGCCGATATACCAGCCGTTCATGACGATGGGGTTGACTGCCATGACAGTTCTCCTCAGAAGGTGCTGGGCGCGGCGTCGTCCGCCGGCTCATCGACGTAGGTGACGCCCAGTCGGGCGAGGGTCTCGCGCATGCCGTACACGTCGAGGCCGAGCACACCGGCCTGGAACTGCTCGCGCTTCTCCTGCTCCTTGGCCTCGCGGGCCAGGGAGGCGGCCGCGACGTCCGGGGCGTCCTCGCGGGCGACCACGAGCACGCCGTCATCGTCGGCGACGATCACGTCGCCGGGCCGGACGGCGGCGCCGGCGAGAACGACGGGCACGTTGACCGAGCCCGGGGTGGCCTTCACGGTCCCCTGGGCCGAGACGGCGCGCGACCAGACGGGGAAGCCCATCGCGGTCAACTCGGCGACGTCGCGGACGCCGGCGTCGATGACCAGGCCCAGTACGCCGCGCGCGGCGAGCTGGGTGGCGAACAGCTCGCCGAACATGCCGTCGGTCGACGGCGAGGTGGTGGTGACGACGAGGACGTCGCCGGGGCCGCACTGCTCGATGCAGGCGTGGATCATCAGATTGTCGCCGGGCTGGCTGAGCACCGTGACGGCGCGGCCGGCGATCCGGGCGCCGGGGTAGATCGGCCGCAGCACCGGGTGGGTCAGGCCGCGCCGGCCCATCGCCTCGTGCGCGGTGGCGACGCCGGCCCGGCCGAGCACCTCCACGGCCTCGGCGTCCGGGCGACGGGTGGTCCGGACGATGACGTGACGGCTCATCGGAGCTCCTCCCCCACGGTCGGGAACGTGCGCTGGTAGGCCTCGGCGTGAGTGACGCTCTTCGGCGCCCCGTTGCGGCGCGCCTGCACACCGCGGCGCACACCGAGCTCGGTGTAGTAGTCGACGAGGTGGCCCTGGCCGCCGGCCATGCACCGCATCGCCTCGGTCTTGCGCTCGAACACCGGCGTGATGTCCAGCAGCAGCTCCGGGACGAAGCCGCAGACCTCGGGCTGGTGCGGCTCGAACTGCAGCACCTGGGCGGCGCCGAGCGGCTTCGTCGAGGGGTCGTGCCCATGTGCCTGGGCAACCATTCGGGTGAGCAGCGTGGTCTCGTGCGCCAGGTTGTGGTCGCGGTTGTACGGGTCGTTGGGCACGTGGGTGAGGAGTACGTCGGGCAGCCGCTCGCGCATGATCCCGACGATGCGGTCCTGCGCGGCCTCGTCGACCCGCAGCGGATAGTCGCCGAGGTCGAGGAACTCGATACTCGCCCCGAGCACCTCGGCCGCGGCCGAGGACTCCTCGCGGCGGGCCTGCTTGACCCGCTCGAGCGTCATGCCCTCCTGCTGCCACAGACCCTGCGACTCGCCGCGCTCGCCGAAGCTCAGGCACACGACGTGCACGGCGGACCCGCGCTGCGCGGAGAGCGCGATCGCGCCACCGGCGCGCCACACGAAGTCCGCGGCGTGCGCGCTGATCACCAGGACGGAGGGGGTAGTGGACATCGTTGTCTCCAGGTCGGGGCGGGCGGGTCAGAGGTCGAGCACGAGGCGCGCGCCCCGGCACCGGGAGACACAGATCATCATCGTGTCGCCCGCCGCCTTCTCATCGTCGGTGAGCAGGGAGTCGCGGTGGTCCGGCTCGCCCTCGACAACGGTGGTCTCACAGGTGCCGCAGATGCCCTCGGTGCAGGAGGAGAGCACGTCGATCCCGGCGTCCTCCACCGCCCGCAGGATGCTCTGCTCCGGGGCCACGGTGACGGTCAGACCGGAGCGTTCGCAGACCACCTCGAAGCCGGTGTCCGCGCCGTCGTGGACCACCGGGGCGGCGGTGAACCGCTCGACGCGCAGCGCGCCGGACGGCCAGTCGGCGCAGCGCGCCGCGACGGCGTCGAGCAGGCCGGTGGGCCCGCAGCAGTAGACCAGGGTGTCGGCGGCGGGCGAGCCCAGCGCGGCGTCCAGGTCGAGCAGCCCCGTCTCGTCCTGCGGGCAGACCCGCACCCGCTGCCCGTACTCCGACAACTCGCCGAGGAAGGCCATGGACGCGCGGGTCCGGCCGCCGTAGTGCAGCACCCAGTCGGCGCCGGCGGCCTCGGCTGCGCGGATCATCGGCAGCAGCGGGGTGATGCCGATGCCGCCGGCCAGGAACACGTACCGCGCCGCCGTTTGCAGCGGGAAGTTGTTGCGGGGACCGCGGACCCGCAGGGTCGTCCCCACGGTCAGCTCCTCGGCGACCCACCGCGATCCACCGCGCCCTTCGGCCTCGCGCAGCACACCGAGCCGCCACCGGGTGGTGTCGGCAGGGTCGCCGCAGAGCGAGTACTGGCGGGTCAACCCACCCGGCAGCTCGACGTCGATGTGCGCACCCGGCGTCCAGGCAGGCAGGGGTGACCCGCCCGGCAGGGAGAGCTCCACGCTGACGACGCCGTTCGCCTCGTCGCGGCGCTGCGCGACGACGACATCGGCCTCGAAGTCGGAGTTGGTGCGTGCGGTGGGGGCGGGTGCTTCGAAGACGGTCGATGTCGTCACGGCGCCTGACCTCCCTGTGTCGTTGCCGGAGTCGGAGGCGGTCAGGCATGACCGCCGTCACACAACAACGTACGGAGCGTCAGGGGTCCGGACATCGGCGCGATGTCAGCTCGTGGACGACCATTGCGGCGGGGAGCGACTACGTCATCCGTCGCGGTGACCGGCAATCGCGCGAGGTCAGCTCGGCGGTATGAGCCCTTCACGGATGGCCAGCAGCGCGGCCTGCGTACGCGAGGAGAGCTGCAGCTTGGCCAGCACGTTGCTGACGTGGGTCCGTGCCGTGCGCTCGCTGATGCCCAGGGTCGCGGCGATGTCCCGGTTGGACTTGCCCTGCGCGACCAGGATGAGGATCTCCCGCTCCCGCGCGGTCAGCGACACCAACCCGATCTGCGGGGCGTTTATCCGTCTCGTGAGCTGGCGGGCGACGGCCGAGTCCAGGTGGACCTCCCCGGCCGCCGCGGCCCGGATCGCGGTGGCAACCTCGGACGGGTCGGCGTCCTTGAGCAGGTACCCGGCCGCTCCCGCGGCGAGCGCGGCATGGACCACTTCGACCTCCCCGAAGCTGGTGAGGACGACGACCTTCACGTCCGGGTGGGCGCGGGTGATCGCCTCGGTCGCTTCCACGCCACCCATGCGGGGCATCCGCAGATCCATCAGCACCACGTCGGGCATGGGCTCACCGGTGGTGTGCCACTGCCGGAGAAGCGCGATCGCCTGCTCGCCGTCGCTCGCCTCGCCGATCACGTGCAGAAACGGAATGGTCTCGGCGTAGGCGAGCAATCCGCGGCGGACGATGGCATGGTCGTCGACGACCATCACCCGGATGACCCCGCCCTGGGCCCGGTCGGTGCTCACCTGCTTCTCATCTCCCCTGTCAGCTGGGTGTCCCTGGCCGCTGCCGGCACCGTCACCTTGACCGTCCAGCCGCCGGCCGGGTGCGGGCCGGCGAACAGCTGCCCGCCCCACCGCTCCGCACGTTCCCGCATCGACACCAGGCCGAGCGTGACCTGTGGTATCCGTGCCGCCGGGGTCCGCTCCCGGCCGGGATCGGACCCACACCCGTCGTCGGTGATGTCGAGGGACAGGGCGCCGTCGAGCAGGGCGAAGCGGACCGCCACGCCCTGGGCCCGCGCATGCTTGACGACGTTGTGCAAGGCCTCCTGCGCGATGCGGTAGAGGTCCTCCTGGATCTCGATCGCCAGGTCGAGCTCCAGCTCGGGCGGCGCCTGGACGTCGACAGCCAGCGCGGTACGCGCCTCCAGGCTCGCCGCGTGGGCCCGCACGGCGTCCACCAGGCCGCGCTCGGCAAGCTCCAGCGGGTGCAGCTCGAAGACCAGCGCACGCAGGTCGGCGAGCGCGCTGCGGGACAGGTCGGCCAACTCCTGCGCGCGGCTGCGCATCCGCGCCGGATCGGCGTCGGCGTTGTCAACCTGGCCCCGCAGCGCCTCGGCCTGCATGCGCATCGAGAACAGTTGCTGCACGACCGAGTCGTGCAGGTCCCGGGCCAGCCGACGGCGCTCGTCCGACTGCGCCTGGGACCGCGTCCGGGCCAGGTGCGCCGCGATGTCGATCGCGATGGCCGCGTGGTCGGCCATCGCCTCGAGGAAGGCCAGCGAGTTGGGCCCCGGGTCCTCCCCCGGCACGTAGTAGGCGTTGATGACGCCGATGGTCCGTCCCCGCACCATCAGCGGCATGGAGACGAAGCTGTCCCAGTCCGGGTAGCCCATGAACATGTGCAGCGGCGCCCAGGCCGGGTCGGCCAGGATTGCGGGCTTCCGGTTGAGCACCACGACCGGTTCACGATCCTGGATGGCGTCCATGAAATGGACGTGGGCACCCAATCGCCGGCACGCGCTGAGCCGCTCGACGAAGTCGCGGGCGTCGCCGAAACCCGCCATGCCCAGGACCCGGAGTTCGTCCTGGGGGTTGTCGATCGCCAGGATCTGGACGGCGGCGATGTTCGCCGTCATCACGATCTCGTTCGCGACGGCATCCAGAGTCGCCCGCAGCGAGGCCGCGTCGGCGACGCTGGCGGCCGCACGTGTGATGGCGGTCAACCGCTCCTGCTGCCGCAGCAGATCGGTCACGTCGCTGAACCAGGCCGCGTACGTGCCGTCGGCCAGAGGCGCCAGCCGGTACTCCAGGTCGCGCCGGCGTCCGTCCGGGGTCACCCACACGGCGCGGCGGCGATGGTCGCGCAGCCCCGCGAGGTCGGCGTCGTCCACCGGGAAAGGGGCCGGATGCCCGATGAGGTCGTCGGCGGGCAGTCCCAGCACGTCGGCGGCGGCGGCGTTGACAACGGCGAAGCGGCCATCCCGGTTGAGCACCGCCAGACCGTCGGCGGAGACGGCTACGAGGGCGCGCAGCAGCAGGGAGTCGGCGCCGGGGCCCGGCACCGATGGTTCATCGACCGCACGTTCCACCTCGCTGCGCACCTCTGCCTCGTCCCCGGCCCGGCACGGTTGCAGGGGCCACGTCGGGGGCGGATGTCACTCACCCGCTCCGCGGGCGCCCCCTGTGCCGCCACGGCTCGGTGCGCCGGCCGGGGCCTCAGACCCAGGTCGGCGCACCGAGCGTACGTAATCGCAGCTCAACTGACCAGGCCAGGCTCCTTCGCGGCGGCCTGGCGGCCGGGCTGGTCGTCGGAGGGGATCGCGTCGGCGTCGTCGCGGGACGGCCCGGTGGTGCGGAGGCCCACAGCGGCGAACAGGGTCACCAGCGCCAGCGCGGACACGTAGAGCGCGATCGGCGTGGATGACTTGTAGGCGCCGAACAGCGCGGCGGCGACCATCGGGGTCACGCCGCCACCGATCATGCCGCCCAGCTGGTAGGCGATGGAGATGCCGCTGTACCGGATGCGGACGTCGAAGATGTCGGTGAACAGGCCGCCCTGCGCGCCGGCCATGGTCCCCTGCACGACCGCGGCCACCATGAAGGCGACCAGGGCCAGACCGGTGCGGCCGGTGTTGACCAGCGCGAACATGGGCAGCGGCCAGATCACTGCGCTCAGCACGCCGACCACGTACACCCGCTTGGACCCGAACCGGTCCGACAGCACCGCCGACGTCAGGATCGCGCCGCCCCACACCACGGTCGAGAGCAGGATCAGCGTGAGCAGCGTCGTCCGGGAGAAGCCGACCACCGTGGTGCCGTAGGTCAGCATGTACACGATCACCGTGTAGCCGACCGCGGGCGAGGCGATGGAGGCCAGGCTGGCGAGCACCAGCGCCCGCGGTTGCCGACGCACGAGCTCGGCGATGGGCACCTTGCTCACCGCCTTCTCCTTTTTCACCGCCTGGAATTCCGGCGCGTCCTGCAGCTTGCTGCGGACCAGGAAGCCGACCACGACCAGGACGATGCTGATGAGGAACGGGATGCGCCACCCGTAGCGGAGGAAGTCCTCGTTGGACATCCCGGAGACGGCCAGGAAGGCGAGGTTGGAAAGGAGCACGCCGACGGGCAGGCCGAGCTGGGCGAAGCTGCCGTAGACCGCGCGGCGCCGCGGCGAGGCGTTCTCGGTGGCGATCAGCACGGCGCCGCCCCACTCACCACCCACGCCGAATCCCTGGGCCAGGCGGAGCGTCACCAGCAGCACCGGAGCCCCGATGCCGATGGCGGCATAGGTGGGCAGCAGCCCGATGGCGAAGGTCGCGCCGCCGGTCAGCAGCAGCGTGAGGACCAGCATCGACTTACGGCCGATCCGGTCTCCGTAGTGCCCGATGATCGCGGCGCCCAGCGGGCGGGCGATGAAGCCGACGGCAAAGGTGCCGAAGGCGGCGAGGGTGCCGGCGACGGGCGAAAAGCTCGGGAAGAACAGGTTGCCGAACACCAGCGCCGCGGCGGTGCCGAAGATGTAGTAGTCGTACCACTCGATGGAGGTGCCGATGAAGCTGGCGGCGAAGATGCTCTTCTTCGACGGCGCGTCCGTTGTTCTCGGGGGGGCCACGTGTTCGTACTCCTCTGGACGCCGACTGGGGGGACAAGCCGTGACAGAATGTGATGCCAATCTCACGGCTACAGGAATGAAAACTGGTCGGCAGGCCGGAATCCCGAGCCCACCGACCCGGCTGCGCCGCGTCATCCGGGCCGGACGCCCTACGTCATCTGTCGCATCGTCGGACGGAAACCGCAGGTCAACCCCCGGGTCGACCGTCGTGGTGATCATCACCTCCAGCAGCGACGCGCCGGGGCCCGCGCGGCGATCCGTTTCTCCGCCACTGCGCCGACATCCCGTGGCCTCGGCCGCGGACCGGACCGCGAACCGGGCGGCCGCGAAACGTGATGTACGTCAGATGTCGCATGCCCCATGACCGACGCACCCTGGTCAGGACGGGTCTGATTGCTCGGGAGACCGCCCGGCCGCCGGGCTAGTGTGACCCGACGCACAGTCAAACGCGCCGGTTGCACGGCCCTGGCGCCCCTGAGAGGAACAAGACCGCATGGTGTCCCTGGACCAGTTACCCGAGATCAGGACGGACCTCTTCATCGACGGCGCCGTGCAGACCGCCGACGACGCGCTGCGCGTCGTCGATCCCGCCGACGGCGTATCCGTCGTCGGCTACGCGGCAGCGGCGAGCGCCAAGCAGGCCGAGTCCGCGGTGGCCGCCGCGCACCGCGCCTTCCCCGCCTGGGCGGCGCGCAGCCCGCAGGACCGGGCGGCGCTGCTGACCGCGGCGCTGGCGCCGCTGGAGGCCGACCGGCCGGCGACGGCAGAGGTCCTCACCCGCGAGAACGGCAAGATCCGGATGGAGTCGTTCATCGACTCGATCGTGTTCGCGCACCGGTTCAACCTGGCGACCGGCCTCGCTGACGAGCTCAACCACGTCACGCACCTGCCGGCGCCGCCGTACAACACGCAGATCTCGTACCTGCCGCTCGGCGTCGTGACGATCATCGTCCCGTTCAACTGGCCGCTCGCGATCCTCGCCGCCTCCCTGCCGCAGGCGCTGCTCGCCGGCAACACCGTCGTGGTGAAGCCGCCACCGTCCGCGCCGCTGGCCACCGTCCGCACGGTCCAACTGGTGGCGCAGCTCCTCCCGCCGGGCGTGCTCAACGTCGTCACGGGCGCGGACGCGGAGATCGGTGCGGCGCTGATCTCCGACTCCCGGGTCAAGAAGGTCTGCTTCACCGGCAGCGTGAGCGGTGGCAAGCGGATCATGGCGATGGCGTCGGAGTCCCTCACCCGGGTGGCGCTGGAGCTGGGCGGCAACGACCCGGCGCTGGTGCTGGCCGACGCCGATCTCGGGCCGGAGGCGATGCAGCGGCTGTTCAGCGGCACGTTCGACTCGACCGGCCAGATCTGCATGGCGACCAAACGGCTGTACGTCCACCGCTCGCGGTACGACGAGGTGGTCGAGGGCCTGTCCGGCATCCTCTCGGGCCAGCGCCTGGGCCACGGCCTGACCGAGGGTGTGACGATGGGCCCGCTGCACAGCCGGCGGCAGCTCGAGTACGTCCAGGAGCTCGTGGCGCAGGCCCGCGAGTCCGGCGCCGAGGTGCGGGAATTCGGCGAGCTGCCGGGCGAGTACCCGGGCGGCAACTTCCTCCGGCCGTCGCTGGTGCTCGACCCGCGCGACGAGGCCCGCGTGGTGGTCGAGGAGCAGTTCGGCCCGACGCTGCCGATCCTGCCGTTCGACGACGAGGACGACGCCGTCGCCCGCGCCAACGACACCTGGTCCGGCCTCTGCTCGTCGGTCTGGACCGAGGACCGCGACCGCGCCGCCGCGATCTCGGCCCGGCTGCGCACCGGGTACACGTTCGTCAACTCCCACGGTGCCGCGCACCTCGACGAGCGGGCGCCGTTCGGCGGGTTCGACCAGAGCGGCATGGGCCGGGAGATGGGCATCGAGGGCGTCCGCGAGTTCATGGACACGCACGCCGTCGGCTTCCCCGCCTGACGGGAGGCGCTTCACCGGCACGACGCCATCGTGCTCGGGTAGCCGGGCGTCCAGTCGGACGCGGACACACGGGTGACCTCAACAGCCCTTGGTTGTCGATCTTCTTGCGGTGACAGGAAGACGATGGCCAAGGGCTGTTTCCGTGCTCCTGCGCGCTTCTAACCGTCGCGGGTGGTGGCGCCGCGGGACGTGGCGTTGTCGGGCGTCAGCACGATCCGACGGGCGGCTGACCACCGTCGTCCGCTGTCGCGGCGGCGTCGACCGGTCATCGTGCCGGCTGAGTCCACATCGCGGGACGGCGTCCAGAACTTTTGACGATGTCGCCAAGCGTGGCGAGTTCATCCAGCGGGCCGACGAGATGCCCTGGTCACGCCTCAACGGCGTCCAGTTCGCCCGAATATCCCCTAATCCCCTAACGCTACGCCCTAACCCGACCGGATAAGACTGGGGTCCACCCCCGATGTCCGGTAGCGCCGTTTTGACCTACGGTCGATCGCGGTCCGGACGATCGCCTGTCCGAGACCAGTCCTACCGACGACCCTCGAGGAGACCGGCTACATGAGTGCGAGCGCCAGCACAAATTCGACCGCCGACGTGAACTCGACCGCTGCCCCCGCTTCGTCCGGCAACACGGGAGCAACCGTCGACACGAGCTCGACCGCCAGCGTGGATTCCACCACCAGCGTGGGCTCGATCGGCGACCTGGGCGTAGTGGCCGACACCGTGTCGCCGCAGAGCCTGCAGGATTTCGTACTCGGCCTGATCACGAACGTCGACGCCCGTGCGGCGTACGACGCGGACCCGCAGGGCGCGCTGCACAACGCGGGCCTCGCCGACGTGACCCCGGCCGACGTGCAGGACGTCGTACCGCTGGTCGCCGACTACGTTCCGGTGCAGGGCATCACGTCCCTGCTTGCCGGCGACAGCCTCGCCGTCAGCGTGACCGCCACCGTTGACCAACTCGGGCTCAGCGGCGTGACCGGCACCCTCGGTGGCACCCTCGACGGAGTCGGCCTCAGCGGCGTGACCGACACGGTCAACAGCACCCTCGACGGCGTCAGCCTCGGCGGCGTGACCGGACTGGTCGGCGGCGTGACCACCGACCCGGCCACCACCCTCGACAGCACCATCGGCGGGCTCGGCCTCAGCGGCGTCACCGACACCGTCGGCGGACTCGGCCTCGGCGGCGTGACCGGTGACCTCGGCGGCACCGTGCACGGTGTCACCGGCCTGGTGGGCGGCATGACCACCGACCCGGCCGCCACCCTCGACAGCACCATCGGCGGGCTCGGCCTGAGCGGCGTGACCGGCGTGACCGGCGACCTCGACGGCACCGTCCACGGCGTGACCAGCCTGGCCGGCGGCGTCACCGGCGGTGTCACCGGCGACTTCGACGGCAGCATCGTCGGCGGACTCGGCCTCACCGGCGTCACCGACACCGTCGACGGACTCGGCCTCGGCGGCGTGACCGGCGACCTCGGCGGCACCGTCCACGGCGTCACCGGCCTGGTCGGCGCGACCGGCGACCTCGACAGCACTGTCGGTGGACTCGGCGTCACCGGCGTGACGGGCGGCCTCGGCGACACGGTGCACGGCGTCGGCAGCATCACGGGTGATCTCGGGGTCCAGGGCGACGCGCACGGCAGCGCGGACGGTGCGCTGCTGGGGGGCCTGACCGGCGGCCTGCTCTAGCCGAAGCGTCCCTGCTCACTACGGAGGCCGGGAACGCCCATCGCGCGTTCCCGGCCTCCGTATGGGTGTGGTCTGCCTGCTGTTCGCCCACACGGCGTGACGACGACCTGGTCCGCGAGGAGGCGTCTCGAAGTGCCTGCCGAAACGCGCGGTTCCACGGCCACCCCGCACGCGGGCGCCGGGGTGGCCGCCGTTATGGTCAGCCCGGGCCAGCGAGGGAGGATTGACGGTGGCGGACGCGGAACTCCTCGTCGAGGTGACCGGGCCGGTCGCCACGATAGTGATCCACCACGCCGGCCGGCGCAACGCGATGACGCCCGCGATGTGGCGGCAGTTGCCGGCGCTGCTCGACGGCCTGGAGACTGACCCGTCGGTGCGCGCCCTGGTGCTCACCGGGGCCGGCGACACGTTCTGCGCCGGTGCCGACCTCGGGGATCTGGACGAGCTGCTGGACGCCGGGGACGCGAGCATCGCGGTCGCCGCCGAGGAGCGGCTGGCCGCCTTCGCCAAGCCGACGGTCGCGGCGGTGCGGGGCGCGTGCGTGGGCGGCGGGTGTCAACTCGCCGTCGCCTGCGACCTGCGGATCGCCGCCACCGACGCCCGGTTCGGGGTGCCACCGGCCCGGCTCGGCCTGGTCTACCCGGCACCCACCACCCGAAGGCTGGCCCGACTTGTCGGCCCGGCCGCCGCCAAGCAGCTGCTCTTCACCGCCGAGCTGATTGACGCCGAGCGGGCGCTGCGGGTCGGCCTGGTCGACGAGGTGCTGCCGATCGAACGGCTCGCCGGCCGCGTCGAGGAGATCACCGCCGCCGTGACAGCCCGGTCTCAGCTGAGCGTCACCGCCGCCAAGGAGATCATCGACGACCGGGCCGACCAGGAGCGGATCGCCTGGTGGCACCGGCAGGTCCGGGACAGCGGCGAGGCCCGTGAGGGGGTTGCGGCGTTCAACGAGCGCCGTCCGCCGCGTTTCGACTGGGTGCCGCCGGCCCCGCGCTGACCGCCGCGATCTGCCGTCACCTGGCGTCGCGCGGGCCTGCGCTCAACGCGGCACCTGTGGATCCTTCGACTGCCAGGGCCAGCGACCCTCCAGTTCGACTTGGAGCGACATACTCAGGAACGTGCGGACCGCGACGACACCGGCCAGCACCCCCACGCTCTGGAATGTGGGCGAGATCGCTACCGTCCTGATGATGTCGCCGGCGACGAGGAACTCCAGTCCCAGCAGAATCGCCCGGCCCACGCCTTGCCGGTATGGCGTGTAGACGTCGGTCAGCTGACGCCTCCGCACGAAGCGGTAGACGAACGCAGCGGTGGCGACGAGCGTTCCTACGGCGATGACGATCACGCCGGCGAGATCCAGCAGCGCACCCGTCATGTCAATGACGTTCCTCACCGGCACCCCGCACCCCCGTTTTGAAGCTACACAGCCCATTCGTGGCGCACGTGCGTTTCGGTGGCAGTGGCGGATGCGGCCCCGGGCCGGGCCGGCGCTCACGATGCCACGGGATTTCGGGGTCAGGGCGCCGCCCTACGAGTTTCGTGCCGACCTCGTCCGGTGATGCGCTGCGGCTTCGTCCTGTGGCCCAGTGCGGCGGCGAGGTCGCCGAGATGGCGAGCCACCGGGCCGAACGTGAGGACGCCGCTCCCCGCTCCGGGCCACTCGGCAGCGGCAGGCAGGAGCTGGGTGTGGGCTTACTCCATTGTGGCGCGGTCACCGACGGCCAGAGCCGCCCGGGCGATGAGGCAGACCCGCGCTTCGCGGAGCAGGTCCTGCGGCGACTCCGGAAGCGCCCGCAGCACGGCGGCGGCGTCGGCGCGACCCGCTGACAGCAGGATCAAAGGGCGCACCCAGAAAGGGGCAGCAGACCGTCCGCAAACTTGTGCACGCTGAGACAAAAGTTCATCAACGCCAGATCAAAGGATGGACGCCTGTATCGATAGCCGATAATCTTCACGCTCATCAATCCGATGTTTTAGGCGTGTGACATCGTCGGCGTCGATGGGCAGCCTGGGCTCGGGCCGACGGTTGCCTCAACCCCCATCCCTTCCGCGGTCGACCGTCGGACACTCCCAACTCCTGTAGGAGGAACGATGGGCAACCGACTGCTGCGCCGATCCCGCGGTCCTGTCCTGGCTTCGATCGCACTCGTCCTCGCCGCCGGCTTCTGGGCCACCCCCGCGGCCGGCGCCCCACCCGCCCAGGAGCCGGGCGTCACGCTGCGCGTCTTCGACGTGCAGGTGCCGCTCAACGAGCTCTGCACCCTGAAGCCGGCGCAGACTCCGAACGTCGACAAGCTGATGTCCACCGTCAACTGGACGTCCACGGCCGACTTCGGGTTCGACAACTACTTCGTCGCGCAGGTGCTCGGCAACATCAACATCAGCCAGGCCGGCAGCTACACCTTCCGGCTGACCAGCGACGACGGATCGAAGCTGTCGATCGACAACTCGGTGGTCGTCAACCACGACGGCCTGCACGGCCCCACGCCCAAGGACGGCACGGTCACGCTGACGACGGGGTACCACGCGCTGCGGATCGACCATTTCGAGCGCGATGGCGGACAGCAGATCACGTTGGAGTGGAAGACCCCCGCGTCGTCCTCCTTCGTCGTCGTACCGAACTCGGTGTTGAGCACCGACGCGGGCGTGGTGCGGGTGACCGCGCCGGGCAGGAAGGAGTGCCAGGGGGTTACCGACTCCCCCGGCGACGGGCTGCCACTCACCGGCGTACACCCGAGCTACACCCTGACCAATCTGCGGCCCAACGGCTTCCAGCCGAAGGTCACGGGCATGGACTGGCTCGCCGACGGACGCCTGGTGATCTGCACCTGGGGCGGCAGCGACCAGTCGGGCACCTCGCAGGACGGCGAGGTGTACATCCTCGGCAACACCGGCGGCTCGACCGGGCCCGGCAGCGTCACTGCCAAGAAGATCGCGAGCGGGCTCAAGGAGCCGATGGGTCTGAAGATCGTCGACGGTGTGGCCTACGTGTCGGAGAAGCAGCGACTGACCCGGCTCGTCGACACGAACGGCGACGAGGTCGCCGACCAGCACCAGACCGTCGCCACCTGGCCGTACGGCGGCAACTTCCACGAGTTCGCCTTCGGCCTGCTCTACGACGACGGGTACTTCTACCTGAACCTCTCGGTGTCGATCAACTCTGGCGGGGCGACCACGGACCCGCAGCCGGCACGGAACCGCGGCACCACGATCAAGGTGCACAAGGACACGGGTGCGCTCTCCTACGTCGCGGGCGGCCTGCGCACCCCGCACGGCATCGGGTGGGGGCCGGACGACGGCATCTTCGTCACCGACAACCAGGGTGGCTGGCTGCCGTCGTCCAAGCTGCTGCACATCAAGCAGGACCGTTTCTTCAACCACTACATGAACCCGGCCGGCCCGTTCGACGGCAACCCGGTGACGCCCCCGGTGCTCTGGATGCCGCAGAACGAGATCGCCAACTCCCCCAGCGCCCCCGTGCTCGTACCGTCCGGCACGTACGCGGGGCAGATGCTGATCGGTGACGTGACCTACGGCGGCATCCAGCGGGCATTCCTGGAGAAGGTCAACGGGGAGTACCAGGGTGCGCTGTTCCGGCTCACCCAGGGCTTGGAGGCGGGCGTCTCCGAGGTCCACCTGGGTCCGGACGGCGCGATCTACGTCGGGGGCCTCGGCGCCGGCGGCAACTGGGGCCAGTCCGGCAAGCTGTCGTACGGCCTGCAGAAGCTGACGCCCAACGGCGGCAGCACCTTCGACATCCTCGCCATGCGGGCCACCGCCGGCGGTTTCGAGCTGGAGTACACCCAGCCGCTGTCGGCGGAGACCGCGGCCAACCTGGCCAACAGCTACAAGGTCAAGCAGTGGCGCTACCAGCCCACCGCCAGCTACGGCGGCCCGAAGCTCGACGAATCGAGCCTCACCGTCACCTCGGCCACGTTGTCCGCCGACGGCAGGAAGGTCACCCTCAACGTCGAGGGCCGCAAGGCGGGCCACGTCGTGTACGTGCGGTCACCGCGCCCGTTCACCTCGACCACCGGCCAGTCGCTGTGGAGCACCGAGGCCTGGTACACGCTGAACGTCATCCCCGGCAGCACCCCGCCGCCGAGCGGCGGCACCAACCTGGCGCTCAACAAGCCGGCCACCGCGGACAGTTCCTGCGCCGCCACCGAGGGCCCGGCCAAGGCCGTCAACGGCAGCGTCTCCGGCGGCAACGGCGACAAGTGGTGTTCGAAGGGGGCGATGAAGTACCTCCAGGTCGACCTCGGGTCGAACCAGAACGTGAACAGGTTCGTCGTCAAGCACGCCGGCGCCGGCGGCGAGAACACGACCTGGAACTCGAAGGACTTCACCATCCAGACGAGCGGCGACGGCACGAACTGGACCACCAGGACGACGGTCACGGGCAACACCGCGAGCACCACCACGCACGACATCGCCGCGGTCGCGGCCCGCCACGTCCGGCTGAACATCACCGCGCCGACCAGCACGACCGACCCGGCCGCCCGGATCTACGAGTTCGAGGTGTACAGCATCTAGGCCGGAGGGCGGCCGACCGTAACGCGGCCACCGCGCCGGAGACCTGGCAGACGTACGACATCTGGCTCGAACCCCTCAGCTGACCTGGCCGAACGCACGACGGCTCAGGGCCCCCCGGTCGGGGCCCTGAGCCGTCGTGCGACCGTCCGCCGTTGGCGGCCAGCGTGGAGGTCGCCGGCAGGAGCCGTCATCCATTGACACACGTTGTTAACAGTTGGAAAGCTGTGAGAGCGCTCTCAGACCATCCCCCGCACCGAGGAGTTCTCGTGGGTATCCGAAGAAAGCTGCTGTCCGCCGTCTCCGCGCTGGTCGCCGCCATCCCGGTAACCGTCGTCGCGTCCCCCGCGCAGGCCGTCGGTCCGGCGCTGCTGCCCGTCACGGTCACCAACAACACCGGACGCGGCGACGCCGTGCACCTGTACGTGATCGGCATTCAGCTCTCCAGCGGCCGCCTCGGCTACGTCAATCAGGGCGGCACGTTCATCCCGTGGTCCGGCGGGCAGAACCCGCCGTCGCCGGCACCGGACGCCTCGATCCCGGGCGCCGGCAACGGCGGTAGCACCACAATCCAGTTCCCGCGCGGCTTCTCCGGCCGCGTCTACTTCTCGTTCGGCGAAAAGCTCAAGTTCTTCCTCACCCCGAACGGCCTGGTGCAGCCCGCGCCGTGGGCCGGCGGCGACCCGAACCGCGACATTCTGTTCGACTGGAGCGAGTTCACCTACAACGACGCGGGCCTGTGGCTGAACAGCTCCCAGGTCGACATGTTCGCGGTGCCGCACGCCGTCACGGTGACCGGCGCCAACGGCGCCACCAAGCGCACCGGTGACGTCGTCAACAACGGCCGCAACGCCATCATCGACGGGATCCGGTCGCAGGCCGGCTGGGCGAACACGGTCTACACCCGGTCCGACGGGACGGTGCTACGCGTGCTGGCACCGGGCAAGGCGGCCGGCGCCGGCCTGCTCAACGCCACCTACCTGGACCCCTACATCGCCTCGGCCTGGAACGCGTACACGACCAAGACGTTGACCGTGGTGCCATTCGGCGACCAGCCGAACGTCCGCTACTTCGGACGGACCTCCGGCAACGTCATGACCTTCACCAACAGCGCCGGCCAGGTCGTCGCCTCCTTCAACCGCCCGTCCTCGGCGAGCGTCTGGGGTTGCGACGGGGACCTGCCCGCCCCCAACGACCAGGTGGTCGGCCCGATCTCCCGCACGCTCTGCGCGGCACTCAACCGGGGCACGCTCGGCACCCTCGACACGCAGCCCAGCACGAACGCCGCCGAGTTCTACCGCAACAACCCGACGAACCACTACGCCCGCGTCATCCACGCCAACATGAGCGACGGCAAGGCCTACGCGTTCGCCTTCGACGACGTCGGCGCCTTCGAGTCACTGGTCCACGACGGCGACCCCCGCGCGGCCGGCCTGATCCTGAGCCCGTTCGGTCCCGGCGGCGGCGCACCGGGAAACCCGGGCGGCGCCGTGCCGGTGCTGAGCAACTGGAACAACAAGTGCATCGACGTGCCGAACTCGAACTTCGTCGACCGCGCCCGGCTGCAGATGTGGACCTGCAACGGCACCAACGCCCAGAAGTGGACATTCACCGGCAACGCGATCCAGAGCCAGAACAACAAGTGCATGGACGTGGACGGCGGGGCGACCGGAAACGGCGCCGTCGTCCAGCTCTACACCTGCAACGGCAGCGGGGCGCAGCAGTTCACGCTGAACGCCGCGGGCGACCTGGTCAACCTTCAAGCCAACAGGTGCGTGGACAT
Organism: Micromonospora sp. NPDC049679; assembly: GCF_040659735.1. Lineage (NCBI taxonomy): Bacteria > Bacillati > Actinomycetota > Actinomycetes > Micromonosporales > Micromonosporaceae > Micromonospora > Micromonospora sp. NPDC049679. The sequence continues at coordinate 37,855 of NZ_JBFANZ010000011.1, read as the reverse complement.
CAAGGACCGCAACGGTAACGACGGCGCCGTGCTCCAGCTCTGGGACTGCGCGGGCAGCGCGAACCAGAAGTGGCGCAAGGGCTGAGTTCTGACTCGAACGGCGGGTCGGCGCACGGCGCGGGCCCGCCGCCCGTGTCGGTGGAGCACGTCAGTCTGCGCGGTGGCGTACGAAATCAGGGCAACCGCCGAAAGTGGACACCGACGTGCCGTCCGGAGTGGAGCCCCGAGAGACTCAGTCCACGGGTATGGATCTGAGCCTCTCGGGGCCGGTCACCACTGAGTGGCGACGTAGGTGGTCTCCAGGTACTCCTCGATGCCCTCGTAACCGCCCTCGCGGCCGAGCCCCGACTCCTTGACCCCGCCGAACGGGGCGGCGGGGTCGGAGACCAGGCCGCGGTTGAGGCCGACCATCCCGACCTCGAGCCTTTCGCAGATCCGCAGCCCGCGGGCGAGGTCACCGGTGTAGACGTAGGCGGAGAGCCCCATATTGGTGTCATTGGCCAACCGGAGCGCCTCGTCTTCGTCGGCGACCGGGATGATCGGCGCGACCGGCCCGAAGATCTCGTCCCTGCCCGCCGGGGCGTCCGGCGGGACGTCGGTGAGCACCGTGGCGGGGTAGAAGAAGCCCGCCCCGCTGTGGCGGGTACCGCCGAGGAGGAGCTTGGCCCCCGCCGCGACGGACTCAGCGACCCGCCGGGCGATGCCATCGACCTGCTTGGCGTTGACCATCGGGCCGAGTTGGGTTTCCTCGTCCGTGCCGGGTCCCATGCGCAGCGCGCCCATCGCGGCGGCCAGCCGGTCGGCGAACGCTGCGGCGACCCCCTGCTGGACGAAGAACCGGTTGGCCGCGGTGCAGGCCTGTCCGCCGTTGCGCATCTTGGCCAGCATCGCCCCCTCCACCGCGGCGTCGAGGTCGGCGTCGTCCAGGACGATGAACGGGGCGTTCCCGCCGAGTTCCATCGAGGTGTTGACGATCCGGTCGGCCGTCTGCTTGAGCAGGACGCGCCCGACCCCGGTCGAGCCGGTGAACGACAGCTTCCGTACCCGGCTGTCCGCGAGCGCCCACTCCACCAGCTCCCCGGGCCGGTCGGTGGTCAGCACGTTGACCACGCCGTCCGGGACGCCGGCCTCGGCCAGCAGCTGACCCAGCAGCAGCGCGGTCAACGGGGTGTCCTCGGCCGGCTTGAGCAGCACCGTGCAGCCGGCGGCCAGGGCCGGGGCGATCTTGCGGGTGGCCATCGCGGCCGGGAAGTTCCACGGGGTGAGCAGCAGTGCCACGCCGACCGGTCTCTTGAACGTGAGGATCCGGTTGGCGCCCGACGGCGCGGTCCGCAGTTCGCCGCCGATGCGTACGGCCTCTTCGGAGAACCAGCGGAAGAACTCCGCCGCGTAGGTGACCTCGCCACGGGCGTCGCTGCGCGACTTCCCCATCTCCAGCGACATCAGGTACGCGAGGTCCTCGCGCCGGGCGATCATCAGCTCGAACACGCGGCGCAGCACCTCCGCCCGCTCCCGCGGTGCGGTGGCGGCCCAGCCGGGCAGCGCGGCGGAGGCGGCCTCGACCGCCCGGGCCACGTCGTCCTGTCCGGCGCGGGGCACACGCGCGATCTCGGCACCGGTCGACGGGTTGAGCACGGCGAAATCGCCCTGGACGCCCGCGGACCAGCGACCGCCGATGAGCATGTCCGTGGGGGTCCCGGTGGGCAACGTGGCGCTCATGCGTGCGCCGCCAGGGCGGCCTCGATGATGTCGAGCCCCTCGTTGAGCAGGTCGTCGCCGATCACCAGCGGCGGCAGGAAGCGCAGCACGTTGCCGAACGTGCCGGCGGTGAGCGTGACCAGGCCCTCGCGGTGGCAGGCGGCCGAGATCTGGGCGGTCAACGCGGGGTTGGGCTGCGTGGAGCCGTTGCCCTGCACCAGCTCGACCGCCAGCATCGCGCCGCGTCCGCGGACGTCGCCGATGACGTCGTATGTGACGGCCAGGTCCCGCAGCCGGGGCAGCATCACGGCCTCGATGCGCTTGGCGGCCCCATTGAGGTCCTCGGCGCGCATCGTTTCGATCGCGGCGAGCGCCGCCGCGCAGGCCACCGGGTTGCCGCCGTAGGTGCCGCCCAGCCCACCGCCGTGCACGGCGTCCATCAGCTCGGCGCGACCGGTGACCGCCGCGAGCGGCAGGCCGCCGGCCATGCCCTTCGCGGTGGTGACCAGGTCGGGAACGATGCCCTCATGCTCCGAGGCGAACCAGTCGCCGGTACGGCAGAAGCCGCTCTGGATCTCATCGGCGATGAACACGATGCCGTGCTGGCGGCACCAGTCGGCCACCTTCGGCAGGAAGCCCGGCGCGGGGACGATGAAACCGCCCTCGCCCTGGATCGGCTCGACGATGACGGCGGCCACATTGGTCTCGCCCACCTGGGCGTGCACCTGCTCGACAAACGCGGCGAACGCCTCCTCGGCGCACCGCTCGGGCCCGGTCGGCCACCGGTACGGGTAGGCCATCGGCGCCCGGTAGACCTCGCCGGCGAACGGCCCGAAGCCATGCTTGTACGGCATGGACTTCGCGGTGAGCGCCATGGTGAGGTTGGTGCGGCCGTGGTAGGCGTGGTCGAAGGCGATCACGGCGGTCCGGCCGGTGGCGTGCCGCGCCACCTTGATCGCGTTCTCCACCGCCTCGGCGCCCGAGTTGAACAGCGCCGAGCGCTTGGCGTGGGTGCCGGGCGTCAGTTCGTTGAGCGCCTCGCAGACCGCCAGGTACTCCTCGTACGGCGTGACCATGAAGCAGGTGTGCGTGAAGTCGCCGACCTGGTCGCGCACCGCCTCCACCACGCGGGGCGCGGAGTTCCCGACGGAGGTCACCGCGATGCCGGAACCGAAGTCGATCAGCTGGTTGCCGTCGACGTCGACGAGGATGCCGCCACCTGCGCGTTCGATGTAGACCGGCAGGGTCGTGCCCACGCCGGACGCCACCGCGGCGCGCTTGCGGGCCTGCAGCTCTTGCGAACGCGGGCCGGGGATCTCGGTGCGCAGCAGGCGGTGCTGGGGAACGGTGCTCACGTCAGTCTCCATTGGATCGTCGTGCGGTGCTGAGGGAGAAGGTCAGAAGTCGATGCTGTGCATGACGTGCTTGATCCTGGTGTAGTCCTCCAGGCCGTACATCGAGAGGTCCTTGCCGTAGCCGGAGTGCTTGAACCCGCCGTGCGGCATCTCGGCCACGATCGACATGTGGCAGTTGACCCAGACGCACCCGAAGTCCAGCCGCCGCGCGACCCGCATCGCCCGCCCGTGGTCACGCGTCCAGACGCTGGAGGCGAGCCCGAACTCCACGTCGTTGGCCCACCGCACGGCCTCGTCCTCGTCACCGAACTGCTGCACGGTGATCACCGGGCCGAAGACCTCGGTCTGGCTGAGCTCGTCGTCCTGCCGGAGCCCGCCCACCACCGTGGGCTGCCAGAAGTAACCCCTGTCGCCGAGGCGGGAGCCGCCGGCGAGCACGCTGGCGTGGTCGGGCAGCCGCGACACCAGCCCACTGACGTGGGCGAGCTGATTGGCGTTGTTCAACGGGCCGTACAGGACATCGGTGTCGGTCGGCGGTCCGGTCCGCGTGTTCCGTGCCTGCTCGGCGAGGGCCGCCGCGAACTCGTCGGCTATCTTCGCGCTGACCAGCACGCGGGTCGCTGCCGTGCAGTCCTGCCCGGCGTTGAAGTACCCCGCGCCCGCGATCCCCTCGGCGGCGGCCTCGACGTCCACGTCGTCGAACACGATCACCGGCGCTTTGCCGCCGAGTTCGAGGTGCACCCGCTTCAGGTCCCGGGCCGCGGTGGACGCCACCTCGTACCCGGCCCGCGTGGAACCGGTGATCGACACCATCGCCGGCGTTTTGTGGGACACGACCGCACGGCCGGTGTCGCGGTCACCGCACACGACGTTCAGTACGCCCGGCGGGAAGAACTCCGCGGCGATCTCGGCCATCAGCGCGCTGGTGACCGGGGTGGTGTCGCTCGGCTTGAGCACCACGGTGTTGCCCGCGGCGACGGCCGGCGCGAACTTCCACACGGCCATCATCATCGGGTAGTTCCACGGTGCGACCTGCCCGACCACCCCGACCGGTTCGCGGCGTACGTAGGACGTGTGCCGCGCCAGGTACTCGCCGGCGCTCTTGCCTTCGAGCAGGCGCGCGGCGCCGGCGAAGAAGCGGATCTGGTCGACCGACGGGCCGAGTTCCTCGGCGGCGGTCAGCTCGAGCGGCTTGCCGGTGTTCTCGCTCTCCGCGGCCACCAGCTCCGCGCCGCGCGCCTCCAGGGCGTCGGCGAAGCGCAACAGCGCCCGCTGCCGCTCGGCCGGGGTGGTGTCGCGCCAGGTCTCGAAGGCCCGGGCGGCGGACGCGTAGGCGCGTTCGACGTCCTCGGGTGCGGAGATCGGGGCGCTGCCGAAGACGTCGCCCGTGGACGGGTCGATCAGGTCCGCGGTACGGCCGTCGGCGGCGCCGACCAGCTCACCGTCGATGACGTTCAACACTCGGCGGGTCATGGTGCTCCTCAATGGTTCTATGCGGTGAGGTCGAGGATGGTGCGCAGCCCGACCGCGTTGCGGAGGTCGCTGAACGCGGCGTCGACGTCGTCGAGTGACCGGGTGGCGCCGATCAGGGCGTCCAGCGGGAGGCTGCCGGATCTGTACAGCCGCGCGATGCGGGGGAAGTCGACGGCGGGCACGCTGTTTCCGTAGTTGCAGCCCAGCACCGCTTTGCCGGCGTCGGCCAGGTCGAACGGGTCGATGCTGGCGCGTACCCCCTCGGCCGGCATTCCCACCAGGACCGCCTGTCCCCCGCGGCCGACCAGCGTGGGCAGCAGGGCGATGGTCTCGGCTCGGCCGATCGCCTCGAAGGCGTGGTCGGCTCCGCCGCCGGTGATCGATGCGACGTGGGCCGCCAGGTCCGGGTCATCGCCGCGCAGCAGGTGGGTGGCACCGAGGCTGCGCGCGTGCTCGAGCCGCTCGTCGGAGAGGTCGACCGCGACTATCGGGTCGGCCCCCACGAGCGCCAGTCCGAGCAGGATCGCCTGGCCGACGCCGCCGCAGCCGATGACCACGGTGCTGTCGCCGGGGCGCACCCGCGCGGTGTTGAGGACCGCGCCCACCCCGGTCGTCACCGCGCATCCGATGAGCGCGGCCACCCCGGCAGGTACGTCAGCGGGGACCGCCACGGCCGCCGACTCCGGAACGACGGTCGCGTCAGCGAAGGTACCGAGCCCGAGGAACGCGTGCACCGGAGCGCCATGGGCGTCTGACAGCGAGGTCCGGCCGTCGGGTAGCAGGTGGCTGGTCGACTGCGTCCCGGTGCACAGCCAGGCCCGGCCCTGCCGGCACTGCCGGCAGCGACCACACTGCGCGTACCAGGAGAGCGCGACGTGGTCGCCGGGGCGCAGTGTGCTGACGTCGGGACCGACGGCCTCGACGATCCCGGCGCCTTCGTGGCCCAGCACCATCGGCAGCGGGGCGGTCCACTCACCGGCGGCGACGTGCAGGTCCGAATGGCACACGCCGCTGGCGGTCAGCCGGACCCGGACGAGGTCCCCGCTGAGCTCGATGAGCTCCAGCGGGGCCTCGATCGTCCGGGCGCCGGCTTCCGTCAGTACCCGTGCTCTGGTCACGGGGTCTCCGCTGCCTGCATGGCGCCCAGTTCCCGGTCGCTGGCCGCTTCGGCGTTCTGCTCGTTCGCGAGGTCCAGGGAGCGGCTGAGCAGGAGGTAGACCACCCCGGTGACGACCAGTCCGACGAGCCACGCGATGTCGACGCCGCCCATCTGCTCAGCCAGCGGCCCGGTGTAGCTCCAGCTACCGAGCTCCGGCAGCACCATGAACGGGATCTCGACCAGAAGGCCGATCGCGTAGGCGGTCAGGCCCCGCCAGCCCCACGAGCCGTAGATGCCGCGCGGGTTGAACATGTCGGTGATGGCGTAGTGCCCGCGACGGACGACGAAGAAGTCCATGAGGTTGGCGGCGGTCCACGGCACCAGCAGGTAGAGCATCAACGTCAGCGCGGTGAACACGGTGCTGACCGAGTCGGTCGTGATCGACTTGGCGATCGCGAACCAGACGACCGAGAGAACCAGGATGGTGATCACGCGGGCGGCACGCGTCGGCTTGATCGGCCGGACCGAGTCGACGGCGGTGAGCACCGTGAGCATGCCGCCGTACGCGTTCATGCCCATCGTGGCGGCCAGCGCGAGCGCGGAGAGCAGTGCCACCGCCTGACCCAGGTGCGGGATCACGTTGTTGCCCGCGGTCTGAAGCCCGGCCAGGCCGTCCTCGGCGCCGAGCCGGATCGCCAGCCACGCGCCGAGCGAGATCAGCCAGATCGCCGCCCCGGAGGCCCCGAAGAAGACGGAGGCGATGACCGCACGGGGCTTCGTCGAGGCCGGCAGGTAGCGGGAGTAGTCCGATACGTAGGGCGCGTACGTGATGTTGTAGGCCGCCGACGCGGACAGCTGCGCCATGAAGGCCACCCAGGTGAACCCGTACTGGGTGTCGCTGGGCGCACCGCCGCCGTGGCCGGTCACGATCCCGATGGTCACGATCACCATCAGCGGCAGCGACACGTAGAGCAGGGCGCGGAACGCCTTGTGCACCCAGTCGTGACCGAAGATCGCCAACACGGCGGCCGCGACGGTGACGATGATGGCGACGAGATCGGCGTTCCAGCCGAACGCGCTGTGCAGGCCGTCGCCGAGCAGGACCTGGTCGGTGACGTTGAACGCCAGGTAGGTGAAGAGCGTGGCGAGCAGCGGGATGAGTACGCCGCGGTAGCCGAACTGGGCCCGCGACTGGATCATCTGCGGCAGCCCGAGCGTCGGCCCCTGCGAGGCGTGGAACGCCATGAAGATCGTGCCGATGACGATGCCGAGCGCCCCGGCGAGGATGGTCCAGCCCAGGGACAGCCCCATGCTGGGACCGATGAAGCCGATCGGGATCGAGAAGTACTGGAAGTTGCCGAGGAACCACAGCGGCGCCTGGTGCCACAGGCGACCGTGGCGCTCCTCATCGGGTACCCAGTCGATCGAGCGGACCTCGATGAGCGGCGGCGCGGCGGCGGGCGTCGGCGATAGGTCTGATGCCACCGGACAACTCCTCAGGAAATGGGTGCCACAGCACGGGGTGCGAAGTTGCCCAATGTTGAACTGAATTTGCCTAGCAGTCAACCATCCTTGCCTACAAGTCAACTCAGTCGTTGTCGCGGACACCCGTTCGGTGCCGTTGTTCCGGGCGAGGATGTCCGGTTACCGAACGCATCCCGGCGAGGTGGCGGTGGCCCGTCAGGCCGAGGTGTCCCACGACGCGGGAGCGATGACCCACATGACCTCCGCGCTCCGGGCGCGGTCGGGATTGAGCCAGCTGTGCGGCTCCCGCCCGGAGAAGGTGATGGTGTCCCCGGCGCCGAGCCGCTGGGTGTTGCTGCTGAACACGACGTCGATCGTGCCCTTGAGGACGTGGAGGACCTCGAGTTCGCAGTTGAGCGTGTACAACTCGGCACCGCCGGTGCCCTCCGGCTCGATCACGGACCGGATGACCTGCAGCCGCGCCTGACCGCGCGGGGTCAACAGCCGCTCGTCCGCGCCGGCGCCGGTCAGCTGGATACGCGGGGCGTCGGACCGACGCACCACATCGGTCTGCGGGGTCTCGAACAGCGTGCCGATCGGAAGAGACAGAACCTCGCAAATGGTTACTAAGGTGGTTACGCTCGGCGAGGTCTCGTCACGTTCGATCCGGCTGATGAAACCCTTGGTCACCTCTGCGCTGACGGCGACCTGGTCGATGGTCAGCCCCTGTCGCTGGCGGGCGGCGCGCAGCCGCGCCCCGATGCGCAGCCTGCCGTTACTGGGAGAGACCGGGACGGATTTCACCGCAGCACCTTTCCTTGTCGCACTTTCCCTGTCCCGACGTGGCCGGGGCGCGACGGGTCCCACCGGGACGCGGGAAGACCATTGGACCAGAAACGCCAGCCGATGGCACGTTTACTTACTTGCAACTCGTGTTGCACGCATGGCAACATCAGCGGGGCCGGCGGCGCAACGGTGACGCCGGCGATTGGTGACGCAGATGGCCGACCCTCGGAGGGTAGTCATGCAGGTTGCGAGGTCCGATGATGCTGGGCGCGACGTGCCGCTCGGGCGGCCGTCGGTGGACGTGATCTCGTGAGCGCCGCAGCGCGGTCCGCCGAGCACGACGACGTGCTCGCCGCGGCCCGGGCGCTGGTCGCGGCATTCGGCGCGCATGACGTCGCACGGTATTTCGCCAGCTTCGACGAGAACGCCAGCTTCGTGTTCCACAACAACGACGAGGTGATCACCTCCCGCTCGCGCTACGAGCAGATCTGGCGCGGCTGGGAACGGGACGGATTCAAGGTCCTGGGGTGCCGCTCGCTCGATCAGCGGGTGCAGGTGGTGGGCCCCGACGTCGCCATCTTCACCCACCGCGTACGCACGCGCGTGGCCGGAGAAGCGGCGGAACTACGGGAGCGGGAGACGATCGTGTTCCGCCGTGACAGCGGCGGAACGTGGCTCGGGGTGCACGAGCACCTGTCCGTCGACCCTCGAACCGGAGACGCGTGACGGGATGACACCGGTACAGGTCGCCTGTTGTCAGGTCCGACTCGCGGTCGGAGACGTCGACGGCAACCGGGACCGGGTACGACGCGCTGTCGAGGCCGCCGCCGCGGCGGGCGCCCGCATCATCGTGCTCCCGGAGCTCGCCAACAGCGGCTACGTCTTCACCGACGCCGCCGAGGCGCGGTCACTGGCGGAGCCGATCGACGGGCCGACGGTCACCGGGTGGAGCGAACTCGCTCGGCGGCTCGACGTGCTCCTCGTGGGAGGGTTCTGCGAGCTGGACGCGGACGGCCGGGTGCGCAACTCGGCCGTGGTCGTGGACGCCACCGGGGTCCGGGCGGTCTACCGCAAGGCGCATCTGTGGGACCGCGAGAAGTTCGTGTTCACCCCGGGCGACGCCGCGCCGGCTGTCGTCGACACCGCGTACGGGCGCATCGCGGTGATGATCTGCTATGACCTGGAGTTCGCGGAGTGGATCCGGCTGGCGGCACTGCAGGGGGCACAGTTGCTGTGCGCCCCGGTCAACTGGCCGCAGTTGCCACGACCCGAGGGTGAGCGCCCGAGCGAGATCGTCCGGGTGCAGGCGGCCGCGGCGACGAACCGCATCTTCGTCGCGGTCGCCGACCGGGCCGGCGACGAGCGGGCTGTCGGATGGGTCGGCGGGACAGTGATCGTCGACCCGGACGGCTGGCCGCTGCGCGATCTCGCCCTCGGCCGCGAGGCGACCGTCACGGCGACGCTCGACCTGGACGCGGCCAGGGACAAACACATCAGCGAACACAATGACGTACACGCCGACCGGCGTCCGGAGCTATACACCGCCCTGGCGCGCACGCACATCGAGGACTTCCATGACTGAGAACCCGCCCCGCGTCGTCTCCGGCGACCACGTCGGCCCGGTCGACGCCAGCGTCCTGCCGCGCTTCGCCGGCCCTGCGACGTTCGCCCGGCTGCCCCGTATCGACGAAGTGTCCGATCTGGATGTCGCCATCGTCGGCGTACCGTTCGACGCCGGAGTCAGCTACCGGCCCGGCGCACGCTTCGGCCCGTCCCACGTGCGTGAGTCCTCGCGCCTGCTGCGCCCCTACAACCCCGCGCTCGACGTCGAACCGTTCGGCCGCCAACAGGTCGCCGACGCCGGCGACATCGCGGCGAACCCGTTCTCGATCGAGGAGGCCATCATCGAGATCGAGAGGGGCGCACGGCACCTGCTCGAACGCTCGAACCGGCTGCTCACCATCGGCGGGGACCACACCATCGCGCTCCCCCTGCTGCGGGCCATGGCGGCGAAGCACGGACCGGTCGCGGTGGTGCACTTCGACGCCCACCTCGACACCTGGGACACCTACTTCGGCGCGGCGTACACCCACGGCACCCCGTTCCGTCGGGCGTCCGAGGAGGGGATTCTCGACAGGTCCGGCTGCATGCACGTCGGCATCCGTGGCCCGCTCTACTCGTCGGCCGACCTGACCGACGACGTCGAGCTCGGGTTCCAGATCGTGCACGCGCGGGAGATGGAGGACATCGGTACGCGCGGTGTCGTGGAGCGCATCCGGGAGCGGGTCGGTGACCGTCCGGTCTACGTCTCGGTCGACATCGATGTCCTCGATCCGGCCTTCGCGCCCGGCACCGGCACGCCCGAGTCGGGCGGCCTGCTCAGCCGTGAACTGCTCGCCATCCTCCGCTCGTTCGCCACGCTGAACCTGGTCGGTGCCGACATCGTCGAGGTCGCGCCCGCGTACGACCATGCGGAAATCACCGGCATCGCCGCGTCCCACGCCGCGTACGAGCTCCTCTCCGCCATGGCCTTCCGCGAGGTCGACGCCCGTGTCGGATCGGTTGACGCGTCGCCCCGTGCTCCGCAGTTCCGTCAGATCGCGCCGGCGAGTACGTCTGACGCAGCGGCGACCCGTAGCCCGGCCGGAGCTTCGACCACAAGTTCGTCGTAACCGCGCGGGCATCCACTCCGGGCCGCTGCTACTACCATGGGCAGATTGCCGGCTGGCACGGAGGACAGACGGGTGCGCATCGAGGTTTTCGCCGGACGTTGCTCGTGGGTGGGGTGACCGACCGGGCCCGTCCCGCGATGCCGCGACGTCGACGCCTGACGCTCCTGGCCGCCGCGGCCGTGGTCGCGCTGCTTCTCGTGAGCGCCCCCTGGGTGTGGACGAAGATATCCGCGCACGGCCACGTGTACGACGAGGCCAACGCGCCGGCCGCGGATGTCGTCATCGTCCTGGGTACCGAGGTGGCGGCGGACCGCCGTCGACCGGCGGCGCGGCTCGCCGGCCGCCTGGAGACCGCCGCCGAGCTGGTGCACAGTGGGCGGGCTCGGGTGATCCTCGTGTCGGGCGACGGCGGCGGGGCGTCCGGCGACGAGCCGGCGGCGATGACGTCGTACCTGACCGAGCTCGGTGTCGATCCGCGGCGCGTCGTGGCCGACCCGTCCGGCCTGGACACCTACGACAGCTGCGCGCGGGCGCGCGAGGTCTACGGGGTGAGCCGAGCTTTGATCGTGACGCAGTCCTATCACCTGTCGCGGGCGGTAACGCTGTGTCGGCGCCTCGGCCTCGACGTCGACGGAGTGACCGCCCGCTGCGACGGCTGCGCCGCCACGTTGCTCGCCGGAAAAGCGGTCCGCGACTACTTCGCCAGTGGGAAGGCGGCATGGGACGCGGTACGGCGTAGGCCGCCAGCGGTCCACTCGCCCGAAAGCCCGGCAGTCCAGGACGCACTACGGGTCAGCTGAGCGGGCCACGACGTGCACCGTCGCGCGGTTGGCTTCCTGCCCCGCCGGGTGGTAGCGGGCCAGCGAGATCGTCAGGCCCGGGCGCAGCCCGCCCGGAGCGATCCTCGGCAGGTGCCAGCGCAGGACGCACGCCCCCGCCCAGTCCCCGACGGCCCGTGGGCACACCCTCGTTGAGACCGATCGGCGCTGCCCGGCCCGCCGGGATGCCCATACGAACTTGATCGGAGCGGGCAGGTGCGTAACGTGCGGGGGTAAACGCCGACGCGAAGAGGAGATTTCATGTCGAAGCCACCGCTTCCCGCACCCGCGGTCGCCATGCTGCAGAAACCGAACCCCGCCGTCATCACCACACTCCGACCCGATGGCCAGCCGGTGTCCGCGGCCACCTGGTACCTGTGGGACGACGGCCGGATCATGGTGAACATGGACGAGGGCCGGCGCCGACTGAGCCATGTCCGAAATGACCCTCGGGTTTCACTCACGGTGATGGATGAGGGCGGCTGGTACACCCACGTCAGCATCATCGGGCGCGTCACGGAACTGCGCGAGGACGATGGCCTCACGGACATCGACCGACTGTCACAGCACTACACGGGACGGGCGTATCCACAGCGGGATCGCGCTCGGGTCAGCGCCTGGATCGAGATCGACCGCTGGCACGGCTGGGGCGCGCTCAAAGACAGCAGCCAGGCCGGCTGACGTCAATGCCCGGTGGGCGCGCGACGTCATTGGCAGCTAAGGCGCCAACGTTGGGGGGTGCCCGCCGACCGGCTCGGTCGGCGGGCACCCGTGGAATGGGTCGTCACCTCACCTCGGCGGCGCCGGCAATGAGCGAGCGACGAACTCCGATCGCGCTGCCAGAGTCTGTGCCGCTTGCGGCAGCTGCCGCTCGTACACCCGAGTGAAGTCGTTGGCGTTACGGAACACGATCAGCCACGACTCGCCGGCATTGCCGATGAACGGGACCACGGTCGGGTCCGTGGCGGCATTGTCGGGCGTCTCGGGGTACGGGTTGAGCATCTGCCACTCACCCCAGACACCAGAGCCCATCGCGGTCTCGAAAACCCGGTACAGCTCCTTGTCGGCGCCGCGAGCCACGACCGCGATCCGGCCCAGGACCGGGTCCATGATCGCGGCTGGTGCTCCGGCGGCGGTGAACGTGCCCACCGGCGCCCACGTCGACGGCCAGGTCAGGTCGACGTTCTGGAGCTTCGTGATGATCGAACCGTCCGTCGCACGAGCGAGGATACGAGTCCGGTTCCCCGGATAGAAGACCGTCGCGGGCGCACCCGCCGTGTTCCCGCCGAGGTCGGCCCAGGCCGACACCGTGCCGTCGGTGTCGTAGAGGGCGGTCTTCACCGTGCCCGTGGTGCCGGTGACGACGAGCCGGACACCGCCGGCGAGAGGTTGGACGGTCACCGGGCCGGCGAGGCCCGGGTTGCCCAGGCTCTTCCAGGACGGCGCGGTCGCCGTCTGGCGGTAGTGCCAGAGACGGCCGTCCGCGTCGACGGCGAAGAGGACGCTGGTGCCGTCCTCGAGGGTCGCCGATGCCGGAGGCCCGGCCATCGAACCGCCGAGGGAGGACAACGCCGTCCAGGTCGGCGCGCCCGTCGCGGTCTGCGTGGCCTTCGCGATGTTGCTGTCCACGTTCTGGACCGCAACCTGAACCTTCTTGTCTGCCAGCTGGTTCACGGTCGGCTGCCCGGTGAACGCGTCGAATCCGGAGGCCGTACTCCACTGCACCGTGCCGAAGTTGCCCGGGTCCGACTGATGGCCCGTGCGCAGGCGCCCGAGATTGTCGGTGTAGGCATAGGTGAGGGCCCCGAACTGTGTCCCGTCCGGCCGGGCTTGCAGCACCGAGGTCCGGGTGAACGGTGCCACCGGCAGGGTGGCAATCGGGTCGGCGAACCATCCCTGAAGGTCGACCAGCAGGTGCACCGTACCGGGGCTGTTGTTCCTGACGCGGACCTTGCCTTCCGTGCCGACCCTGCTCACCGCGAAGCTGGACCGGGCGACCTGGCCGGCGGTGAAGTTCGTGGTGGAGACGCTACTGGCGGTGCCGTCGAGCGCCCACACGCTCAGGTTGCCGCTGCCGGCCGGGCTCACCGCCGTGAGATTCACCGCGGCTCCGGCGATCCCCCGGGTGGGCAGCCCGTTCGTGCCTCCGATGGCGACATCGATCGTGCCGTTGGCCGGCAGCGGCATGCCGCCGGCGACAGCGCGGGTGTCCAGCAGCCGGGCCGCCGGCAGCATCCGCAGGCCGGCCCCGGTCGTCGAGGACGCGGTCACGTAGCCCTGGACGGAAACGACGGCGTGCACTGCGACGCCGCCCCTGTTGGTCAGCACGACCTTGCCGTCGACGGGCAACTTCACGGCCATGCCCATCGATGTCGTGCCGGTGACGTAGTCGATCGCGTTTGCCGCGCCGGCCTGGTTGGCCGGCGCCGCGGTGAACCAGCCAAAGCCGGTCGCACCGGTGATGACCACGTCGATCACCGCCGCCGTCGCGCCGGCCGGCACCACCCCACCGGTCAGGGTGACGGTGCGAGCGCCGCCGCCCGCGATGGTGCCGGTGCTGGTGCCGAGCCCGCTTCGGGTGTCGACCACACGGGTGTGCTCGACGGGCACGAAGCCGCCGCCCGGGCCCGCGCTGCTGTTCGTGAAGTACCCCTGGACGTCCAGTTTGAAGTGCGTACTGCCGAGGTGGTTGAAAACGTCGATCTTCCCGTCGGTGCCGGCGGTGACGACGACCGAGTTGGACAGCACCTCACCCTTGCTGACGTTGATCGAGGACGCCTCCGGCCTGGTGGCTCCCTTCGGGTACACCGTCAGGAAGGTGTTCGCCGTGGGGTTGATCCCGGTGATGTCCACCAGCAGGGCTCGCACCCCGCTCGTCGGGATCCCACCCACGCCGAGAGCGGCCACGGAGGTCACGGATTTGGCGACGACGGGCACGTTGACGCCGGAGCGGGTGTCCAGGAGCTCGGTGTTCAGTGCAACAAAATCACCGCCCTTACCGGCCTCGTCGGCCGACGCAGGCGCCGTCATCCCGACCGAGGCGAGCACGCCGATTCCTAGAATCACAAGGAAACTTCGGAAACGGCGAAAAACTTGGCTACCCATCGATACCGTCCGCATCTCACTCCTCATGTAGCCGATCCATGGCGCGATAGGATGTAATCTTGAGATCAAGGCACACAATGTCGTAGATGCCGTGATCGTCGAAGGCGATTCGGTAGTGCTGCAGCAAGGGCAAGTCAACGACGGGTTTCGCCGTTTGCCGCAATGCGCCAGACTCCGCGAATGCTGAGATCAGGTCCGAGGATTCGATGCGCACGAGCGCATACTCCACCTCGTTCGGGTTGGGGAGACGATCGTGGAGACCTAGCTCGAAATCATAGAATCTGAAGTCGAGAACTCGATCAAATACGAGCTTGGTGACCCATACCTGCCCGGACTCCAGCAACGAAGAACGAAATTGAACCTCAGCTCTGGTGATACCACCTTCTCCCGTCATGAACACTCGGGGCGCGTCCTCGTAAGCCGTTCTCAGTCGATCACTGTTCACGGCTGATGACATACCATCCACCATCCTTCGCACGGAAGATCTAGTCAGGGATCGTGACGGTATCAAGAATCTCCCGGTTGCTCTGCGAAGGCGTGATCGCTATCCGTCGGGAGGGGAGAATGTCACCTAGGGGCGTCTCTTCACGCAGGCGGCCCAACAGCTTTCCACTTGCTCGGACAATGTTGATGTTTGTGGGCTTCATTCCGGCAAGACTAAGTGCGGTCAGGCTCCGATTGTTCTCAGTCACGAGCGCACCGCGGTGCCTGAAGGCATTAATCACGACATCGTCTGGGCTGATCGTGCCAGCGATAAGATCGTCTGCTACGTCATAGACTGAGCGACCATTGAACGCGCCCGCGGACGAGAAATTGGGCCCCACCCGCGCCTGCCCGAACAGAACCTCGCAGTTGTGAACGAGGAGATTGGTGTCGTCGGCGGCTACGTAGTACGTGTGAAGTCTGTCGACCGTCAGGTTGTGGACTCTTTGCCGCTCGGTCCACTTTCGAATGGCGACTACGGACGCAGGCCGGTGGTCAGAGGTTTCGAAGACGTAGCCGGCCTTCAGCTCCCGTGCCTCGACCCAGCGGTCCATATTGGCAACCCAGAACGGGTGACCGTCCGTGGCCGTGACCTTGCCGGTCGCGTCGCCCGCCTTCCCATCGATATCTACAGTGATCTCGACCAGATTCTTGCTACCGGATCCGACGATCAGTGCAGTGACTGCGCGTTCTTCGGTCCGGCCGGTCGTCGGATCGGTGGCGAGGACCTTGTCACCGACCTTCACCTGGTCGATCCGCTTGTGGCTGCCGTCGGCCATGAGAACCCGGGTCTCACCGGTGAAGCTGTTCGGGCATCGCCCGAGCGCCTTTCGGCCGAGGTCGCGCATTCCGCCGGCGATTGCCCGCGCCTCGCCGATTCCCGCGCTCAGGGCCTTGCCGCCCGCCGCCCGCAACCCGCCGCCGAGGGCACGCACGCCGGCGCCCAGAGCCTGGCCGGCCATGGAGCCGAGCGCGCCACCGGCGGCGCCGAAGAGACCACCCATCGCCGTTTCACCGGCGAGATCCCAGCCACGCTTGCCGTTCATGTAGCCGGTGACCGCGGAGCCCACCGCACCGGCCAGTGCGCCACAGGCGACGGCGCCGACACCGGTCCAACCGATCGCCGCGCCGCAGCCGAGGCCCACGACGGCACCAACGGCGAAGCCGGTGATCTCGGCGGCGTGGTCCTCGACGAACTGGGTCGCCTTGTCCCACATCTCCGAGGCGCCCTCGACCAGCGGGGCGAACTTCTCGGCGGCCGCCAGCAGCAGCTTCTGCTTGAACTTCGCGGGGTCCTGGATCGCCTGGGCGGTCACCGCGACGACGCTCGCCGCGACCTTGATGCCCGCCGAGACGACCTTGGCAGCCGCTATGAGTGGCTTGGTCAGCGCCGCGACGACCGGCAGCTTGGTGAATTTGACGGCCTGCCGTACGGCGGCCTTCGCGGTGTTCATCACCGCGACCTTGGCTTCATGGGCCTTTGCCCGGATGGCCCCGGCCTGCTGTTTGGCCCAGTCCTTGAAGTTGCCGTTCTGGATGGCCGTGATGCCCTCGCCGACCTTGCGGACAACGGCCTGGACGGCGCTGACCGCCTTGTTGACAACCCAGCTGCCGGCCGCCCGCAGCGCCGACCAACCCGCGTTCCAGGCGCTGGTGGCGTGGCTCCAGGCGGTGGAGGCCACGTTGCTCACGGTGGAGACGGCATTGCTGACGTGCCTGGCGGCCCGCTTCACCCAGTTCGGCCAGTGGCCGTCGGGGTCGTCGAAGTCCAGCGGCGCGGCGGCACCGTAGGTGTACCGGTTGGCCAGGACCGAGTCGCCGCTGCTGTAGTTGACGCTGTCGCGGGAGATGAACGCGCCGGTGCCGGGGTCGTACCACCGGGCGCCCATGTCGACCTGACCGGTGTCGGGATCGGTCCAGTCCCCCTGGAAGCCCAGGTTCCCCGTGTCGCCGGCGCTGGTCACCTTCTTGCCGAAGGGGTCGTACGCGGTGGAGTCGTTGAGCGAGGTCAGCTCGGTATTGGCGGGATCGAAGGCCGCGACAACGTCCCCGTGTGCGTCGGTCAGCGACAGCCGCTCGTTGGCGCCCTGCGCGGTCGCCAGCAATTCACCGGCCGGCCCGCGGGCGAAGTACTCGACCCCGTCGGCCACCACCTCGTCGCCGAGCCCGGCGTAGGTGAACGTGGTGCCGGTGCGGGACACCAGCCGGTCCAGGCCGTCGTAGCCGTACGTCTGTCCCTCGGCGGCGGTGAGCCGGTCGAAGGCATCGAATGAGTACTGCTCGCTCAGCCCGGAGCTGGTCCGGCTGCGCAGCGTGCCGCGCGCGGTGTAGGCGTAGGTGTAGTCGCTGTCGGAGAGCAGTCGGTTGCGCTGGTCGAAGGTAGCGGTCTTCGACCCCGCCCGGATGCGGTTCCCGCTCGCGTCCCACCCGTAGCTGATCGTGCCCGCCGGGCCCGTCCAGGAGGTGAGCCGGCCCGCCTTGTCGTACGTGTACGTGTTGTTGCCCGCCCCGGCGGTGCCGGTGGTGTTCTTGTTGGTCAGATGGCCGTTCAGGTCGAAGCCGTACGTCACCGAGGCGACGACGGCGTTGGCCCCGTTCTTCAGCGTGTCGCTGTTGACCCGGCCGAAGTCGTCGTAGCCGAAGGTCGCGGTGCCGGCCGCCGCCGTAGTCGACGGTCTTCACCGCGCCCGCGGCGTCGTAGGCCAACTGCTGACGCTGCCCCGTGATCGAGTCGGTGAGCGAGTCCAGCCGGCCCTTCACGTAGCCGAAGGTGGCCGTGCCGGTCACGTCGCTACGGGAGGTGACCCGGCCGTCGGCGTCGTAGCCGAAGGTCGCGGTGCCGGACGGGCCGGCGGTGGAGAGCAGCGCCCCCCGGTCGTTCCAGCTGTAGCTGTTGCTGCCGCCCGGGGCGGTCACGCTGGTCAGCCGGCCCGCCGCGTCGTAGCGGAGGCTGCGGGCCGCGGTGGCGGTCTCGCCGCCCGAGCCGCTCTCCTCGGTCAGCCGACCGGCCGCGTCGTACGTGCGCTGACGGCTCACCCCACCGGGCGCTGTCAGCCGCACCGGCTTGCCTTCCGCGTCGTACCCGACGGTCCAGGTGCGGTCCGCGGCGGCCGGGTGGCTGGCCGTCGAGGGCTCGATGGCGGACTCCGGCAACCCGAGGTTGTTGAAGGTGTAGATGGTGGAGTTGCCGCGGCCATCGGTGTAGCGGGTGCGGTTGCCGGCGACGTCGTAGCCGAAGGTGGTGGTGATCGACTCGGTGTCCGTGACCGGCTCGACCTGCTTCACCAGCCGGCTCGCGGCGTCGTACTCATACCTGGTGACGACGTCGTAGGGGTCCTTCGACGAGGTCATGTTGCCAGCGGCGTCGTAGCCGTAGGTCTGCGTCCGCAGCACCGTGCCGTCGGCCTTGAGGTTGGCGTCGCTGACCCGGTTGCCGAACAGGTCGTACCCGATCCGCGTGGTCCGGCCGAGCCCGTCGGAGGCCCGGACCTGGCGGCCGGCGTAGTCGTAACCGAAGGCGGGAGCCTCCCCGGTCGGGGCGGTCGTACGGATGACGTCACCCACGGTGTCGTAGGCGTTGACCGTCGTGGCCCCACTGGGCGAAGTGATCGTGGTCAGGTTACCGGCGTCGTCGTACGCCATCTTGGTGACGAGGTTCTGGTTGACCGGCCGACGCTCCACCCGCGTCTGGGTGACCGCCCGATCCAGGTCGTCGTAGGTGGACTCCGTCCGGGCGCCCGTCGCGTCGGTCACCGACAGGACCTCACCGGTGCGGGTGTACGTGTAGCGGGTGACCGCCCGGTCGTCGTTGGTCGAGGAGGGTTCGTCCAGCGTGACCAGCCGGTTGAGCTGGTCGTAGCTGTACCGGGTGGTACCGCTCGGGTCGATCTTCTCGATCGCGTTGCCGAGCGGGTCGTACGTCGTGCGGGTGCTCGGGGTGATCGCCTCGCTCACCCCGGGCGGCAGGTAGGTCGGCGCGATGGTCCGCACGGCCCGGCCCAGTTTGTCGTACTCGATCCGGGAGATCTGCCCGCGCGGGTCCCGGACCGCGACCTGCTCGCCGAAGGTGTTGTAACCGACCGCGTTCTCCGGGCTCACGACGGCCGGGGTGCCGCCGTTGGTCTCCGCGGCCACGGCCGGGCCGGTCGCGCCGACCCGGCGGCCGAGCTCGTCGTACCGGTACGTGGTGGTGAACGCCGCCTTGTCGGCGCCGGTGACGTTGCCGCGCGGATCGGTCACCGACAGGCGCAGGCCCCGCTTGTCGTACGTGTAGCTGGTCAGCCGGGTCTCGGTGCCCGCGGTGACCTTCTCGGTGAGCAGATTGCCGGCGTCGTCGTAGGTGTAGTCGACGGTCTCCGTGGTGGACGCGACGAACCAGGGGACGTTCGACGCCTTGCCGGTGCGGGTCGTCTTGGTGACGTTGCCGTTGCCGTCGTAGGCGAAGGTGTTGGTGCGGGCGAGCCCCGTCGGGTCCAGGGTGCTGGTGGCGACCTTGCCGGCCCTGTCGTAGCTGTGCTGGGTGGTGCGGGTCCCGTTCGCCTCGACCTTCTTGGTCAGGTTGCCGGCGCCGTCGTAGGTGTTCTCCTCCACGACGTAGTCGCGCTTGGTGCCGTCCGGGTTGCGGAAGTCCTTCTGGGTGATCTTGTGGAGCAGGTCGTCCCGGTAGTAGAGGTACTCCAGCCGCCGGCCCATCGCGTCGGTGTCGCTGGCCAACCGGCCGGCGAAGTCGTACGAGTACGAGTGCAGTACGAGGTGGTCGCCGGTGCCGGTGCCGGGCGCCCCCGCGGGGTCACTGCGCCAACCCCGCAGCCGTACCTCGGCGACCTTGTTCTGCGCGGTGTACGCCCAGTCGTACCGGTTGTCGTTTCCGTCCACCATGGAGGTCCGGTTGCCGAAGCGGTCGTACTCGTAGGTGGTCTCGTTCCCCTCCGCGTCGACCACTCGGACGGGCCGGTTGTACTCGTCGTACTCCGAGGTGGTGGCCCGCTCCGGGTCGCCGCCCAGCAGGTCGGCGACGGTGGCCTTGGTGACGTTGCCGTCGGGGTCGTACTCGTTGGTGGTGCGCACCTGGTGCCGGGTGCCCGAGACGACGTCGGTGGTCACCGGCCCGGTGACCGTCTGCACCCGGGACTGGCTGTCGTAGCTGTAGGTGGTGGCGACGCCGGCCGGGTAGCTGTCGGAAATGACCTTCTCGGTGAGCCGGCGGCCGAGCGTGTCGTAGGTGAACTCGGTGACCAGGCCGGACGCTTCGGTCACCCTGGCCAGGTCACCGTTGCTGTAGTAGGCGTTGCTGGTGACCTTCCCGCGCGCGTCGGTGCTCGTCTTGAGCAGTCCCGGGGGCTGGTTCCCGCCACCGACCGCGACTTCGGCGCCGCTGGTGTAGCTGTGGCTGACGCTGCTGCCGTCCGGGTTGGTCTGGCTCTCCAACTGGCCGTTCGGCGCGTAGGCGAAGGTGGTGCGGTACATGGTGTCGGTGGCGTTGCTCGACCGGCCGTCCCGCGACTCGGCCGCCAGGTCGCTGCGCGGGTCGAACGGGTCGGTGACAGTCGTCGAGTAGGTGTAGTAGTTGGTGAAGCACTGCGTGGAGGTGCGGCAGGACTTCCGGGAGGCGAGGTGACCCTTGCTGTCGTAGGTCATCTCCACCGAGTCGCCGTTCTCGTTGGTGATCTTGTTCTGGTAGCCCTCCTCGTCGTACGAGTAGGTGCGGATCGCCATGCCGTCGAGCGGATGCCGCACGAAGACGGGTCCACCGGAGGTGTCCGGAATGATGGTGCAGAAGGCGGGGTCGTTCGGGTCCGGCTGCGTGCAGACCTGCGTCGGCGGCGGGCTGGGCGACGTGGTGGGCTCGCCCGGTCGATCCTCCTCGCGCGTCTCCAGGCCGAGCGGCGTGCCGGAGCGCAGCAGCCGACCCGCGAGCGCGTCGTACTCGTAGAGGTGCGGGCGGTTCGCCGGGTCGAGGACCTGGATGCTGCGCCGCAGGTCCGTGTCGCCGCCGTAGATCGCCGGGACGCCGATCTTCCAGGTCCCGCCGTTGTCGTCGGTGTACTCCCTTACCCGGTCCGTGGCGCTGTCGTACTCGACCTCGCTGGCGACGCGCCCGCTGGGCAGGGCGACCTTGGTCAACTGCTGGGCGGCCGGCTTGGCGTACCGGAAGTGCGCGGCCGCGGTGTCCGGGCCGATCGGGTGGGAGTAGACGGCCACCTCGTCGATGAGACCGGCGAAGTGCCGCTGCACGGTGCCACCCCACGCCGGCCAGGACGTGGGGGTGGTCGCCGAGGCGGCGCCGACCTGGTTAAAGGTCAACAGGGAGTGGTCGATGGTCTGCCCCGTGCGTTCGCCGACCTTGACGCCGTCGAGGTACATGGTCTGGGTCGTGCCCATCGCGGTGAGCACGGCGTGGTGCCACTTGGTGTCGTTGACGGCGCCCGCTGAGGTGATCGGCGCGATCGTGCCGCCGGCGAACTGTCCACGCAGCCGCCCGTCGGTGCCGGTGTAGAGCACCGGTACGCCGGTGGTCGCCGCGGTGCCGACGGCTTTGTCCTGGTAACCAACCAGCGGGCCGCCGGTCTGCGTGGGGCCGATCTTGAACCACAGTTCCACGGCGGCGTCCCGGCTCTTCTTGACCAGGCCCTTGGGCAGCTCGACGTGGGACGAGGAGCCGTTGAACGACGCCGCGGTGTTGGTGGCACCCTCCACCACCCCCGGCTGCGCCAGCGTCACGTTCCGGTACGTGCCGGCGTCCTTGCCAAGGTTGATCGCCACATCGCTGGCGGCACCGGCGCCTTCACTCTCGCCGAGCCGGTAGTACGAGTCGGGGCGGGCGTCCAGCACCGCGGTGCGGTAGTGCGAACCGGCGGCGTACTCGTAACCGGTGCAGGCGTTGGTGGGCGAGCAGACCTTGGTGAGCAGGTCGCCGTTGTAGGTGTAGGTCCAGGTCAACTGCGCGCCGTTCACCGGGTCCGTCTTGACCGTGGTGATGTGCTCCCCTGTCCAGGTGAAGTGCAGCGCGCGGCCGGCCGTGTTGGTGAGGCTGTTGGAAACCTGCGCCTTGGCCAGCTTCCCGGTGCCGCCGTCGTAAGTCAGATTGATCGACCGGGCCGACTTGTCGGTGATCTTGTTCAGCTTGCCGAGCAGAGAGAACTGGTAGGTGGCACCGGAGCGGTCGAGAAGCTTCCAACTGGTGCTGTCCACAGTCAGCTTGGCGACCCGGCCGGACGGCGCGGCGTAGCTACCGTCGGGGTTCTTGCCGAACCGCACCTCCTGCCCGTCCGGATAGCGGATCATCACGTTGCCGGAGCCGTCGTTGTCCGACGTCAGCTTCATGTCGTAGCGGCTGGACCAGCCGGCGCCGAACACCGCCGAGGGCCGCGGGTCGAGGCTGTTGTACGTCCGGAGCAGATTCAGCTCCGGCCCCTCGGTGACCACGGTGGCGTCGATGGCCGAGGTGGTGAAGTTGCCGACCTGCGCATCGAACTCGCGACCCTGTTCGGCGTCCGGGGAGCCGGCGATGCGGGAGAGCAACTCCGGTTGCGGCACCGAGGCCAGCAGCACGGAGTACGGCGAGACGACCTCGTTGGCGCTGTCCTTGACGTAGGCCCGCCACAGGTAGCTCTTGCTCCAGGAAAGTCGGCCGGCGGGGACCACCCAGGAGGGCTTGGTGAGGTAGCCGGAGTTGGTGCAGTTGGTGGCGTCACCCGCGTCCGTACGGTCACAGAGCTCGAACTTGAACGACAGGGTGGCCCCGGGGGCGGCGTCGGAGTCGACGGCGCGCGCCCAGAGCAACGGGGTCAGGGTCGACGCCTGGTACCCGTTGCCCGGGTAGAGCTCCTGTACGACCGGCGGCACGTCGAAGACCTGGAGCACGATCCGGCCGGGCGGGACCTGGTGGTCGGTGAAGACCGCGCCCCCGGTACGGACCATGGTGAAGTCGAGAAAGTAGGCCCCGGGCTCCAACCGCTTCACCGTGGCGTCCAGGGTCACCTGCGCGCCGCGCGCGAGGGTGGCCGGCAGGTTCGCCCCGCGCTGCTGGGTGACCGCCGCGCCGGTCTCGGCGTTGTAGACGCGGTAGGCGAGGTAGTAGTTCGCCGGCGACCAGTCCTCCGCACCGAGGTTGGTCACGGTCACCTTGACCTTGCCGTCCTGGTTGCGCAGGACCGGCGGCTCCGGACTCGGCTTCGGGATCGCGTACGTGGCGTTGTACGGCGAGTGGGTGACATAGAGCTTCGGCGGGTTCGCGGTGCCGGTACCGGCGAACCGCTTCCACGCCGAGGAGTCGGTCGTCGAGGCGCGCAGGGAAAGACCGTTGTTGGCCTGCTGGCCCTTGACCCAGCGCTGCACCAGGTTCCGGCCCGCGACGCCGAGGTCGAACACCTCCCCCGCGGCCGGGCACGCCGACTGCGACTGTCCGAGCCCGATGTACCCGTGCGCGAACGAGCGGCTGGCCAGCGAACTGCCCACCGCCGGTCCGGGATAGGAGTGACCGGTGCTCGCGGTCCACGACTCGGTGACCGGGTGCACGGTCACCGCGCGGGGCTTGCAGGACCCGGCGTCGTAGTTGACCACCGACAGCGCGACACCGTGGATGCTGTGGTTCTGCAACTGGCCGACCAGCCCACCGAACTTGAGGTAGGCCGCCGCGTTCGACCCGTTCGACCGTCCGACCAGCAGTTCCTGGCCCCCGCTGGTCGAGCTGCCCCCGTGGACGTACATGCTGCTGTCGGCGCCGATCCCGCTGACCGGAGGACCCACGGTGGGGTCGACCTCCACCGGGTACCGCCGCTCCGGGTCGCGCAGCCACTTCGCGTCGAGGCTGACCCGCAGCGCGGGTGCTCCCGCGGCCGTGACCAGCTCGTAGCTGACCCCGGTCGAGGTCGCCGGGCCGCGGGAGCCGTTGCCGGCGTCCAGCATGTAGCCGGGCGGGATCACGGCGCGCTGAGTGCCCGCCTTGTCACTCAGCACCACCTGCCCGTTCACCAGCTTCGCCGTCAGGTCCCGCAACCGCAGCGGAAAGAGGTACGACGTCGGCGCGTTGGCGGAGTGCAGGACGAGCGTCTCCTTCACACCGCCCGGCCGTGGTTCCAGTCGCAGATCCACGTCCGGCCGCACACCCGGGTAGGTGACCGCGTCGCCCTGCGCCTGACCGGCCGCGCCGGTCGCCTCCGCCAGGCTGAAGCTGAACTCGGCGCCGCCCTCGAAGGTCAACCGCGCCAGGTCGCTCGCGTCGGCCCGATCCGCCAGCCGGACGCTCACCGAGTCCGCGGCATTGCGCCAGCCGGTGCCGTCCGTCACCGGTACGAGACCGGTGTCGATCGCCGCCCAGCTGCCGTCGGCCCGCCGGTAGTTGACCGGTGCCGAGGAGAACTCGGTGGTCTGTGTCCCGTCGGCGTTGTCGTACACCCGCTGGTTGGCGTCCCGCTCGGCGGGCCGTTCCCGGCTGGTCTTCCGGTCGTAGCCCTTCGCCTCGCTCGACGGCGCCGCCTCGACCTTTGCCTTGTTGCCGGTCGGCTTGGGCTGCTGGGCGAGCGTGTGCAACGGGTACTGCCCGCGCAGCGACTTCGGCAGCTCCCGGTTGACGCGCCCTTCCTTCAGATGACTCCGACCGGCGG
Organism: Micromonospora sp. NPDC049679; assembly: GCF_040659735.1. Lineage (NCBI taxonomy): Bacteria > Bacillati > Actinomycetota > Actinomycetes > Micromonosporales > Micromonosporaceae > Micromonospora > Micromonospora sp. NPDC049679. Next base: position 13,297 of record NZ_JBFANZ010000011.1, on the reverse strand, counting down.
CCGAGCCCCAACTCTGGCCGGGCTTCCCGGCCGGAGCGTCCCCGGGGTTGGTGCCGCCGCGCCCCGCACCCGAGGTGGGCAGGCCGCTCACGCCGCTGCCACCCAGGTTGAGAGCGAGGACGCCGACCAGTGCGGCGGCGATGGCGGGCCGCACGACGGTGGCGCGGACCAGCAGCTGGCGGCTGTTCCGCCGGGTGGACCGGCCGGACGTGCGCCGAATGCCGAAGGACATCGTCAACCCCCGGGTCGATTGCTGGGTGGAGTGGCAGGAGGCGGTAGGGACGCGTTCTCACGCGACCGCCGGGACGCGGTGGTTCCAGGCACGTGAGGGGCGAGAGGACGCGATGCGACCGCGGCACGTCGGCGAAGGTCGGCGCACCGCGAAGGGGCGGATGTCAGGTCCCGGGTTGGGCAGGGCGGGGCTCAGACCGAGGACGGCAGTTCCGGCCGACTCGGGAACGACCACCTACAACAATGCGTAAGCGTGCGAATGGACATGACACCACATCCCCGTGTTGATGATTGTCCTCAATGCGTCGCTGTACAGTGACAGCACGTCAACGGCGTGTCAAGGCCGCACCCCACACCGTCCACAGAAGAAACCTTCCACCTGCGACTATCACGAAGCGTGGTCACTAAACCGCCTCGATTGCACCAATTTTTCAGGAAACGTCCTCGCGAATCGGCCAGCGCGCGGTCGCGTGAACAGCCTTGGCGCGGCAGCGGGCCGTCGTGCATGATGAGCACCAACCAGCCGACGACTGCGGGACTTCGGACGCACTCCGCACCATTTCCGAATGCGATCCAGGCCGCACCGGCGTCAATTGTCGGATCGTCAATGCCCGACATTACGGGGGTAAGGAAACCATGGTGCACAGTGCCAATAATTCGCCGCCGGGGAACCTTTCGCGGCGGGCCGCGCTCGGTGTGGGCGCAGTTCTGACCGTCGTCGCCGCCGGTCTCACGGTCCCGTTCGCGGCGACGCCAGCGGCACGTTGTACCTGGTCCGGAGGGACCGCGCCGTAAGGTCAGGCCCGCGCCATTCTTCAAGCCGGCCGCCGGGGCGCACCCATGTACCGGAGGAAGTAACCGCCCCAGATGTGCGGTACGGGCGGCGCTGCCGCGCCTCAGGGACCCGGATGCCGTCGCTGAAACACAACGTCATCGCCTCGTGACCGGAACTCGACCTCGCGTTGATCCTGCTCACCTTGGTAACATGCCGCCGATCATGGCCAATGTCCTCATTGGCCGGATGGGCGGATAGCGGCAGCGTCGGAACGCCGGGGACCATCGTCCCGTCGACACGAAGCCACGCGTATGAACCGGCACGTACGGAGGTCTGTCGTGACTGAAAACCACATGAAGGGTCGTGCCACAGTGATGCTCAACGGGACGACGACCCAGGACACGACGCCCCCGGAGCACCCACTGGCCGCGCCGAACCCCGGCCTACCGAACCAGGCTCTACAGGTGCTCAGCATGGCTCAGCGCACCGCTGAGGAGCATGTCAGCAGCGCCCATCGCCAGGCAGACAAGATTCGCTCCGATGCGATGGCGGCGGCGGAGCAGACCGCCCGCGATGCCGAGGTGCATGCCCAGAACGTACGGCGCGAGGCGGACAAGGTGCTCGTCGAGGCGCGCGGGGCGGCCGAGCAGACGGCGCGGGAGGCGCAGACGCGAATGGAAGAGGCGCAGCGGGACGCTGACAAGATCGTGTCGCAGGCGCGGGCTCAGGCAGAGGCGACGGCGGCCAAGGCGGAGCAGAATGCCGTAGAGCTGGAACTGCAGGCCCAACGACGCTACGAAGACGTTGTGGGGAGCCTGGCCGCCCGGCGCGAGGCGTTGCAGCAGCAGATCGAGGCTTTGGAGCGGTTCGACCGCGAGTACCGGGGACGGCTGACCGCGTTCATGCAGGGTCAGTTGCGTTCTCTGTGGGTCGACCAGCCGCAGGTGACCGGGGACCTCGACCAGCCTGGCCCGGAGGTGTCGGACGAGTCCGTGCTGCCGGAGCAGCGGAAACCGGTAGCGCCGAGCGCGCCCACACCGGCGAAGCGGCACAGGGCGGAACCGGCGACCGACTCCGGGCCGGTGCCGAGCGACGTACAGGCCTGACGTGTCCGCTGGTGAGGCCGGCCTCATCGGCGCCGCCATGGCAGCGACCGGCGGACCTTGCCGCCCCCGATGATCGCGGACGGCGCTTGCCGTCGCAGATCCGCTCCACCGGCGACTATGGACAGTGGGCCGCCGCGCACTCGCTCCCCCGGCGCCTGGCTGCCGATACACTGCCACCAACCAATCCCTGGGCGGGTGCATGCCTGGTCCTTCGTACCGTAACCTTCGGCGACTGCTCGCCGTCGTATGCCTGGTCTCCGCCGCGGTGTTGCCGACCGGGTCATCCGTGGACGCGACGGCCACGTCCAAGCCGTTCCGAGTCCTTCAGATGAACCTCTGCAACAGCGGCCTCGCCGGCTGCTACACCGGCCAGGCGGTGACCGAGGCCGCCGAGGTGATCCGCGCCGAGTCGCCCGACCTGGTCGCCCTCAACGAGGTATGCCAGGACGACGTGTACGCGCTGAAACGGACGTTGGCAGACGTCTACCCCGACGCCACCGTCGTGTCGGCCTTCGCGGCTGCCGGTGACCGCCCCACCGGCGGCGCGTCCCGGTGCCGCAACGGTCAGCCGTACGGGATCGGACTGCTGGCGCATCTTCCGACGCCGTACCGTGGGCACACGGTATACAGCGGGATCTACCCGACGCAGGACATCGCAGACCCCGAGGAGCGTGCCTGGCTCTGCGTCTACGCCATCACCGACTTCAACGCCTGCACCACGCACCTCGCGGCCACCAGCCCGATCGTCGCGCTCGCCCAATGCGACTACCTGCTCGGCACGGCCATCCCAGAGACACACATGCGAGCCCGCTACCAGCCCACCGTGCTGAGCGGCGACCTCAACCTCAGGCACGGCGGCTCACCCGACGTGCGGTCCTGCGTGCCCTCGGGCTATCTGCGCACTGATGACGGCGCCTTACAGCACATCGTGGCGACCTCCGACTTCACGGTCCGCTCCCGCAGATCGATCAGCATGGCCGGGACGACAGATCATCAAAGCTTGCTGGTCACACTCACGATCGCGGGAAACGAGAACCGACCCAAGTGAGGCTCGGCGTCAGCCCCGAGGCAACCTCTCCGTTCCGTGCCGCGGGGCGGCGCCGATCGGTGCGACCCACGTAAAGTCGCGCGGTGACCGAAATCCGGATGGATGTTGAGTTCGAGCACCCGCCGGAGCGCGTCTGGCGAACCATCACCGACCGGGAACTGCTGCCGAAGTGGTTCGCGGAAAGCGATCTGGAGCCCCGGGCGGGCTCCGTGTTCCGCCTCGAACCGATCAACGCGCCCGGACTCGACCTGGTGATCGAGGGCGAGCTGATCAGCCTCGACGAGCCGCACCGGATGAGCATGCGGTGGCACACGAGCGAACTCCAGACCCTGGTGGTCTGGGAGCTGGCGCAGACACCAGCGGGCTGCCGGCTGACGATGCGCGAGTCCTGCGTGCGGGAACAGTGGGACCCGGCGCACCGGGAGCGACTGCAGGAGAGCTACCGGCAGCTTTTCGCCGTACGGCTCCCCGCCGTCCTGGACGCGCTCGCCTACCGCGAGATGAATTTCGCGGCGACCGTACCGGGCGGCGGTGCGCGTCGGCACCGTGGGCTGCTCGCCGGGGCGGTCGCCGTCGTCCTCGCGGCGCTGAGCATGATCGCGGTCGGGGTGATGGTCAGACCGGAGAGCACCGAGCAGGCGACGGCGGCACCGGTAGGCATCCCCTCCGCGTCCGCGACGGTGAGTCCACGGGCGGCGAGTTCGCCAGCGGTGAGCGCCACCTCCGTTCCGGCCGTCACGGCCGTGGCCGCGAACGCAACGCCCTCCCCGTCGAGCAGTCGGTCACCGCAGCCTCGTCCGGAAACGACCACGAAGCCACCCGCGGAGGCGGAGACCGCGCTCCTCGCCGCGCGCTACGCCACGGTGACCAGCCGACTCTTCGGCTACCAGGGCGAGATCACCATCAACAACACCGGCCGGGCCGGCGCGCCCGGCTGGGTCGTCACCGTGACCCTTCCGCCCGGCATGTCCACTGTCTCCACCGCCTCCGACGCCAGCTACGAGCAGAAGGGGCGAACGGTGACGTTCAGCGGCGGGCCGATCGCCGCCGGCGCCTCCGCGCGCTTCCAGTTCGACGTCGGGGGCGCCCCGCTCGGAGAGAAGCAGCCGGCGGCCTGCGCGGTCGGCCAGCAGCCCTGCGCCGGGCTGTGACGGCCTCGTCTGAAATGACGGTGGGCAGGCGCCCGGTAGCTTCCCGACGAAGCGCAGCGTGACCGGATGGCCCGTGTCCGGCGAGGATGAACCGGGCGACGCAGAGGTCCTGCTCGAAGCTCCGGCTGACACCGGCGCCGTCGTAGCTCAGCCCATACCGGAAGCCCGGCAACTCCCGGGTCGGCCAGGACGGTGACTCACACGTCCGACACTCCCCGAGTCCTCAATCCAGGCCAGATTCTTTTCCAGCATGCGGAAACCACCGTTCTGGAACGACGGGCCAGCGCTCACCATCTTCCTCACCTTCGTCGTAAGTGATCCGGCGATCGCCGACCCCGCAGGGCGAGTGACGTTCCCGTACCGGTCGGCCTTCCTGGACCGGTCCGGCCCGAGGGAGGCTGGCGGACCGCAGCGCGGAGCGGTGGCGAGGACCGCTTGATCGAATTCACGCCGAACATTGAGGAGTCGCCGCCCATGTCTATGATCCCCCGCGACCAGTGGTACGTCGCCGCGTACGGCCGCGAAATCGGCCACGATCTGTTTTCCCGGACCATTTGCGGGGAGCCGATCCTGTTCTGGCGTACCGAAGCCGGCGAGGTCACGGCGATGTCCGACCGCTGCGTACACCGCCGCTTCCCCCTGTCGCAGGCCCCGAGCCGGCTCATCGACGACCAGGTCGTGTGCGGCTACCACGGCTTCACCTACGGCGCCGACGGCCGATGCGTCGCCGTGCCCGGCCAGACCCGCGTGCCCCGCACCGCCCGCCTGCGGTCCTACCCGGTCGTCGAGCAGGACTCGTTTATCTGGGTCTGGATCGGCGACCCGAGCCGCGCTGACAGCACCCGTATCCCGCGCGCTCCCTGGCTGGACTCCCCCGACTACACCACCGTGTCCGGGATGGAGCCGCTGCGGGCACGCTTCGGTCTGCTCGTGGACAACCTGCTCGACCTTTCCCACGAGACCTACCTGCACGGCGGCTACATCGGCACCCCGGAGGTGGCGAACACGCCGATGACGACGGAGGTCGACGAAGAGGCGGGCATCGTCTACGTCAGCCGGCACATGGACGACGCCGAGTGCCCGCCGTTCTATGCCAGATCCACCGGCCTGTCCGGGCGTATCACGCGGTGGCAGGACATCGAGTACACCCCGCCGTGCCTGTACAAGCTGCACAGCCGCATCGCCCCGGTCGGAGTGCTACCCAACGCGGACGGCACCGACCCCGATGCCTTCCATGTCGAAGTCGTCTATGCGATCACCCCGGAGACGGAGCACAGCACCCACGACTTCTGGGCCGTCGCCCGTGACTTCGCCCTCGATGACGAGTCGGTCTCCGACTTCCTGGCTCAGCAGAATCGGACCGTCGTGCTGCAGGACGTCGCCGCGCTCGACGTGTTGGAGCAGGTCATCGCGGCAGAGCCGGCCGGCTACCAGGAACTGTCGATCAACATCGACACCGGCGGCTTGGCGGCGCGCCGCATGCTTGCCCGGCAGGTCGAACAGAACGTCAACGGCGCCGCCGTCGCCGGGAGATGACCTATGGAACCGACCCGTGTACTCAGCGGCCGCAGGGTGCTACGAGTGGTGTGGCTGCCGGGCAGCGACCAACTGCAGGGCAACTGCCACTGCGGCGCGGTGCACGTCGCCGACGATCCCGTGGAGATCTGGACGTGGCTACTCGCGCACCCCGTCGGTCATGAGTCGATCACCGACGACGCCGTTCCCTCCCCGCGCCCGGACCGGGCCGCCGTGCCCTCTCCTGCCCCCGCGGGAGCCCACTCATGAGGCCTGCTCCCACCGTCCCCGCCCTGGCGACCCCTTTCCCAGGCTCGACACGGAACCCGTCCCGAAGCTCAGCAACGCCCTCAAGTGGTGGGCTAGCATCCCGGCCCGCATCAGGGTCATCATGAGCCCCATGATCGGCAACGATTCGGCGGCGGTGAGCAGCTGATGCCCGACCAGCGGCGTGCAGCGCCCGAGCGCACCGGCCCGGTGGTCGCCCGGGCGCTGCAGATCCTGGTCGCGTTCACCGCCCACCACCGGGTCATGACGCTCAGCGAGCTGTCCCGGCGGGCGCGTATGCCGATCTCCACCGTGCACCGGCTAGCCACGGAGCTGGTCGCGTGCGGCGCGCTCGAACGAGACTCAACAGGGAGCTATCACATCGGGCTGCGCCTGTGGGAAATCGGGTCGCTGGCCCCGCGTGGTCAAGGACTACGGGAACTCGCGTTGCCCTTCCTGGAGGACCTCTCGCAGGTGACTCGCGAGAACGTGCAGCTCGCCGTGCGCGAGGGCACCGAAGTGGTGTTCATCGAACGGATCGCCGGCACCGGTGCCGTACCGGTCCTCACCCGAGTCGGCGGCCGATTCGCGCTCACCGCGACGGGCGTCGGCCTCGTGCTACTCGCCTACGCGCCCCTCGACGTGCAGGAACAGGTATTGGCCGGTCCGATCGAGCGCTACACCGAGCGCACAATGACGACCGCCGGCCAGCTGCGGGCAGCCTTGGCGCAAGTCCGCGCCCATGGCTATGCGGTCAGCGACCGGCAGGTCACCACAGACGCGCTGTCGGTCGCAGCGCCCATCCACGACGGCCCGGGCGACGTCGTCGCCGCCGTGTCCATCGTCGTGCACTACGGGAGCGCATCGCCGCAGACGCTCGCACCCCTCGTGCAAACGAGCGCTCGGGCGATCTCGCGCGCCCTCTCCCCGTCGGCCCCGAATGGCCCTTCAGCAGCATGGAAGCCCGAGGACCACCAGACGCGTCGCATTGCGGGGACCGTCCAGCGGGGCCGCCCGCCGGTCCGCGATACTCGCTGACCGCGCGCCCCGCCCTTCCATTCGTGCGCGCAAAGCGTCAAGGTCGACCCCGATCAGGGTGCACGGCCGGGGTGCCTTGCAGCATGCCGAGGAACCAGGTCACCCCGGCGCCGCCGACCACCAGCGCCGCCAAGTCCCCTCGTCCACCCGGGTCATCGACTGCCGGCACCGAATCGGTGCACGTGCAGGTCGTCCTGCTCGGACTACAGACTGCCGTCAGGTCCGGTGAACACGGGCCGATCGTCGATCAACCGATCCAACGCCGCGAGATCCGGGGTCGGCCGGGCCCGTTGAGGACGCCGTTCGGCACGTCCGACCCGGACCCGCGGCTCACCCAGTCACGACCACGGCACCTGCGGAGACGGGTAGAAGTCGACCCCCTGCAGGCGCCACCGCGGCCCGTGCGCCCCCAGTCGCGTCCGGAACGACTCCCAGTCGTGGCTGGCCGCCGTCGACCAGCCGAGTTCGGCGATCGCGGGCAGGCGCGGGAAGGCCATGTACTCGATGTCGTCCAGGGTCCGCAGCGTCTCCGACCACAGCGGCGCCTCGACACCGAGGATCGCGTCCTCGCCGACACCGGTCACCCGGTGCGCCGGATCCCAGCCGTACGCGTCGCGCACCTCGATGTAGCCGGCCCACTGCAGCCCGAGGCGGGTGTTGACGTCGTACTTCATGTCGAGGTAGGACTTGCTCGCCGGTGACATGACCACCTTGTTGCCCCGCGCGGCGGCCTCGGCCAGATCGGCGTTGGTCGTGCCGGTGCCCCAGAACTGGGCCACGACGTCGGTCGGCGGGTCGACCTGCATGACCTCGTTCCAGCCTGAGGCACGCTTGCCGTACTTCGCGACCAGCGGCAGTACCCGCTCCATGAACGCGCGGTAATCCTCGTCCGTGGTCGCGTGCGCCTCGTCGCCGCCGATGTGCAGGAACGGACCGGGCGTGATCTCGGCGACCTCGCGGATGACGTCCTCGACGAACCGATAGGTCAGCTCGTCGTCGATGCACAGCGAGCTGTAACCGACCGCCATGTCGGTACGCGGCGGCGGCGCGAGCCCGTCGCAGTTGAGTTCGGCGTAGGTCGACTGGGCGGCATTCGTGTGCCCCGGCATGTCGATCTCGGGAACGACCGTGATGTGCCGCGCGGCGGCGTAGGCGACCACTGCCTTGTAGTCGGCCTTGGTGAGAAACCCCGGCCCGGCGCCGTCGACGCCGGTGCCCGGACCGCCGCCGACCGTGGTGAGCCTCGGCCAGGAGTCGATCTGGATCCGCCATCCCTGGTCATCGGTCAAATGGAGGTGCAGGTAGTTGATTTTGTACTGGCTGAGCAGGTCCACGTACGCGGTGATCTCGTCGACCGTATGGAAGTGCCGAGCCAGGTCGAGCATCGCCGCGCGGTACGCGAAGCGCGGGTAGTCCACGATCCGTCCGCCGGGCACCGCCCAGGTGACCCGCTGCCGGTCGGACGCCTCGATCTGCGGGGGCAGCAGCTGGCGCAGCGTCTGCGTGCCGGCGAACAGCCCGGTCGCCGTGTTCGCCCGGATCGTCACCCTGCGGCGGGTGACCTCGAGCTGGTACCCCTCCTGGCCGACGCGCTTGTCGACGCCACCCATGAGCACGGCGATCTCGGGCAGCGGCGTCGAGCTCGCCGCCAGCACCGGCAGCGCATAGCCGGTCGCCGGTCGCAGTGTCTCGGCGAGCTGCCGCCCCACCCGCCAGGCGGCGAGCGAGCCGGGCGACGTGCGGATGACGGTCTTCGGGCCGAGCGTGAACGCGCCCCGGGCGTCGGGGCGGGTCTCGACCGGTACGGGGATCACATCGCTCAACTGCCGCGCCGGGGCGGCGACGGCCGGGGCGGCCGGGGCGGCGACGGCCGGGGCGGCCGGGAGGACGAACGGCACTCCGAGCGCGGCTATGGCCAGCAGCCGCGTCATGGTGTTCCTGCGACGCACGGATACCTCCAGGGCCCTCGTCTTAATCGCTGGTGATCGATCCGCCCCGACGCTACCCGCGTCGCACGTGGACTGTAAACCTTCCTTATCGAGACCCGACCGGCCAAGATTCCGGAGCGACCCATGCGTCGCGGACGTGACACCGACGACAGGAGCATCATCAACAGCCAATCCACCACGCCCGCGCCCGCGACCTCGGCGTCGGCGTCGTCGTCGGACGGCTGCACACCGGGCGACACAACGCGATCACCGACGTCCCCGGGGTGCTGGTCGGGCATACCACCATCGACGACGGTGGACCTGCACACCGGCGTCACCGCGGTCGTACCGAGCCAACTCGGCACACGACGGTAGACCCTGCCGACTTCCGTGTACTCCGGAAACGGTCACGGGAAAGTGGTCGGCTCGACCCAGGTGGACGAATTCGGCGTACTGGAATCACCGGTCGTCCTGACTGCCACGCTCTCGGTGTTCGGGCTGCGGACGCACTGCTGACCTACCTCATGGAGCGCCGGCCGGATGGCCTGTCGTCGACGTGCGGTCACAGCGCCGGTCACGGGATCGACGGCCGACCGCGATATCGCCTGCCCGCGGCCGGTCGCCGCCTTCCACCGGTTACGCATGCGCTCCGACTCACGGACCACGCCGGAACGGTCAGTGGCGGAGACCGCGGTACCGGCGCCGGCGGGTCAGTTGGAGGATCACCGCTCCGGCGATCAGCGCTGCCACACCGCCGACCAGGACCACGACCGTGCGGGAACCGGTGAGCGCCAGACTGCCGCCCGTGCTGGCGGCGGCCGCATCGGCTACCGGTGACTTGTCGGCATTCCCTGTCACCGCGTCATCCACCGGCGCCGCGGGCGTGTTGTTGTTGCGGTCCGTCGCCCGGGTCCGGGTTGGCGTGGCCGTGGCTCCGACGACCGCCGGTGCGGGGGCGGCGCGGCCGTTCTGCTCGCTGGCCGTGGTCCCGGCGTCCTCGCCGGCGGGCGGTTCGCCGGGACGGGACGGGGTGCCAGTCGCGTCGGCCGGTGCCGGGGCACCCGCCAAGGCCTTCCCCTGATCCTTCCCGTCGGGCTGCTGCGCCCTGCCGGGCTCCTGCTGATCGGGCTTCTGCTGATCGGGCTTCTGCTGATCGGGCTTCTGCTGATCGGGCTTCTGCTGATCGGGCTTCTGCCCAGGGCCCTGCCCGTCGGGTTGCTCCGCCGGCGGCTGCTCCGCCGCGGGCGGCTGCTCGGCCGCGGGCGGCTGCTCCGCCGCGGGCGGCCGCTCCGCCGCGGAGTCAACGCGGATGCGCACCGCGTCGAGGGCAGGCGTCTGGTTGGCGCGCTGCATCATCGGGATGCGGTGCGACCCGTCACCGGCCCACGCCGCGCATTGCGCGATGCCTTCCTGAGGCAGGCCCGGCACCTGGACGGTGACCGTGTCCGGTTCCCCTCCCCCACGGCCGTCCTCGGTCGCGACGAAGAACGCGGGGACCGGCGCCGGGTCGGGCGCTTCCGTGGTGCTGCTGAGCATCCGGCAAGCGGTGTGGAAGTGGCCCCGCACCAGGCCCTCGCCGTTGAGCAGCGAGGATTCCACGTAGTATCCGCCCTTCGCGGCGGGGAGGAACCGGTCACGCACCAGGTGGCGCGTGCTCACTTTCAGCTGGAACGCCTGGCCGACCCGTACTGTTTGCGGTGCCTGGGCGATCAGCAGCGTCGGGTTCTTCTCCGCCGGCCCCACCTCACCGAAAGCGGTCGACACGCAGCGGTTGCCCTCCTGGAAACCGGTGTGCGCCGCCAGCCTGCTGTCGTCGCAGTTGTTCCCGAGGATCTGCAGGCCACCATCCTGGGCGCCGCCGGGGCCGGGCGTCGGCGTCTCCCGGCCGTTCTTCTCACACTCCTCAGCCCGGGGCGGGGCGGGCGCCGCGGTGGTAGGACGCGCCGCCCGATCGCCCTCCGACGCCGCTGTCCCGGCCGGGGCGGACGGGCCCGCAGCCGCGGACGGCGCTGCGGACCGACACGCCGCGACGGCCTGCTCAGTCTCCGCATTGGAGATCTGGGTGACGGCGACCAGCCCGCCGAACGCCGCGAGGGCGGCACCGGCGATAACGATGCGGCGGCCTCGGCCGCTGGGTGCGCGACCATTGATCGACGCTCGCATGTACAGACCTTCCCGGTACTTTGTGGTGGCTGCGACGCCCCGCTCCGCTTCGCGCCGTCCACCCCGCGATGAACGGCTGTTGCGGACGATGCTGGCCGCGGACCGGTTCGGCCGGATCGGCGAAACGGGCCTGCGGCCTTATCGGCCAGGGCGGTACGCACACGCTAAAGATGGGTTCACCGGAAAATCAACTCCAAGGCAAGAAATGAGGATTTCTTGATCTGCAATTAAGGAAAATAAATGGCACCCATCCCGAACCCGCGACATCACCCGAACGGCTGATGTCGCGGGTTCGCTCGTTGCCTCGATCGCCTACGGCAGTTCCCGTTGGGGTCCTCACTGCTCGTGAACCCGGTGATTTCGTACAGAACTGCGAGGCCGTCGCCGTCGAAGCGGTCACCCACGAGGCCGCAACGCCAGCCTCGAGAGCGCCGTTCGGCCGAGTTGAGCCGCAAGCCCGTCCCGCCCGACGCCATCGCATCTGCCCCCGCGCGGTCAAACGCGCCCGCCACAACTCTTACGGCGTGAAGGAACGTGGAGAGCCCGCCAGCATCCGCCACGAGGGGCCAGCCACGATCATGCTCTACCCCCCACATCCCGTGCAGAATGATCCGGAAGAGCTCCGGAACTTTCGGCGCGCCATGGACTGAGGCTCTTACTGACCAATCCCGAGCTCATCGGCAAGACAGACCACTGGCCAGTACAGGTGCTTTGCTAAGAGATCCTTTGTCAGGCTAAAACTTTCGCAATTTTTCCGGGAAGTGTTGACAACTCGACGAAGTCGGGCCGACACTGTCGGCATCGGCAGACATCAACCTCGATCGATTGGTTTCCCCACCCGAACCTGCTCCTCCGGTCGCCGACCCCCGCGGCGGCCGGCCAGCCCCGCCCGCTGTACGAGCCGACGCGCGGTGCCCGTCACCCCGGCCACCGCCCGCCCCGCGTGGTACCACGCCGCCTGGCCTCCCCGCCAGCGTTCACGAGGAGGAAGCACACACATGAACAACACCGCCGCACACCCGAAGAGCCGCAGACGCGGCCGCATCAGGCTGCTCATCGGCAGTGCCTGCGCGGTAGCGCTGGCCGCGGCCACAACGATGCTGCCCGGCATCGCCTACGCGGCCATAACCTCCAATCAAACTGGCACCAATAACGGCTACTTCTATTCATTCTGGACCGATAGCCCCGGGTCGGTCTCCATGGAACTGGGATCTGGTGGCAACTACAGCACCTCATGGCGCAACACCGGCAATTTCGTTGCCGGTAAGGGCTGGAGTACCGGCGGACGTAGGAGCGTGACCTACTCAGGAAGCTTCAATCCGTCCGGCAACGCATATTTGACTCTGTATGGGTGGACGAGAAACCCACTCGTGGAATATTACATCGTTGACAACTGGGGCACTTACCGGCCCACCGGAACATATAAGGGCACAGTTACCAGTGACGGTGGTACGTACGACATCTATCAGACGACGCGATACAACGCCCCCTCCATTGAGGGCACTAAGACTTTTAATCAGTACTGGAGTGTCCGGCAGGCGAAGAAAACGGGCGGAACCATAACTTCCGGCAACCACTTTGACGCATGGGCCCGTAATGGAATGAATCTGGGCAGTCATGATTACATGATCCTCGCCACCGAGGGATATCAAAGCAGTGGGAACTCCAATATCACGGTGGGCGGCTCCTCCGGTGGTGGCGGTGGTGGCGGTGGTGGGGGTGGTGGCTGCACCGCGTCGCTCTCCGCTGGTGACAAGTGGAGCGACCGCTACAACCTCAACGTCTCGGTGTCCGGCTCCGACAACTGGACCGTGACGATGAACGTCCCGTCCCCCGCAAAGATCATCGCCACCTGGAACATCAGCGCCAGCTACCCCAGCGCCCAGGTACTGACCGCCAGACCCAACGGCAACGGCAACAACTGGGGCGTGACCATCCAGACCAACGGCAACTCGACCTGGCCGACGGTCTCCTGCAGCACAGGCTGACCCCGCGAGCACGACCGCGGTGATGCCGAGCTCGATCCAGACCGCGCGCCGCATCCGCCCCGGCTGCCCGGCCGCGCTCCGCCGCAC